>NZ_JBHVUV010000042.1:0-64003 GCF_042883905.1 Kitasatospora sp. NPDC058170 | reverse complement strand
GTTGACTTTTGGCACGCTGTTGAGTTCTCAAGGAACGGACACTTCCTTCGGTCTGCCTTCCAGCAGGCCCTCCGGGCGCTTCGTTCTTTCGTGTTCTCAGCTTATCAGATGTTTTCCGTGCCGTTTCCGGCGCTTCCTTCATCCAACTCGCTGCTGTCTTCTGCGGCTTGATGCCCCGTCCGACGTTTCAAACTCTAGCCGATCCTCGCTGCAGAAAGCGAATCCGGCCGCAATCCATATAAACGGGCACGCCGCATTGGACCCGAGCCGCGACGCCGAAAAGGCAGAACGCAGCCCAGCCCGAACCGGGTGTGGTGTTTCAGTGGATTGGCCGCCCCGGGACCGTCCGCGCCAATGCGTGTCCGGTGCTCCCAGCCGAGCGACTAGAGAACACTACGCCCGTCCCGGGCCACAGGCAAACCCTCCGCCCGGACCGTCTCACCGGCCCCGGCCGACAGAGGAGGGGTCCGGCACAGAGCAGTACAGAGCAGAGCAGTACAGAGAGGGTGACGGCGGACGTCACACGACCTGTCGTCACACCTGCCCACCGCCGTTACACAGCCGATGGGCGGCCGATGAACCGTCGTGACACGACCGGCCGGGGACCGCGACACGGCCTCCCTAGCGTCAGTGACGTCGCCCCGGCCACCTCCGGCCGGGTGCGGGCCGCGGCGGAGCCGTAAGGAATCCCGCAGCGACGTCCACGACCGAGGAGATCCACCGCATGACCAAGAGCAGCCGTACCCACCGCTCGCCCGCCGGCCGCGTCCTGGCGGTCTGCGCCCTCACCGGCGCCGCCCTGCTGACCGTCGTCGCCGGACCGGCCTGGGCCGACGGAGGCGCCCCCGCCCCGGCCGCCCCGTCCCCGGCCGTCGCCCCCGCCAAGCCCTCCCCCGCCAGCCCCTCCGCGGGTGCCGGCGTGGTCACCCCGACCGCCCGACCGAGCGACCCCGCCCCCGCCGCCCCGGGTGCCCCGTCCGTCGCCACCCCGTCGGCCCGGCCGGAGGCCTCCGGAGGCGGCGCCCCGCAGGTCCGCGAGGTGCCCAAGGGTGCGGCCGCTGCCGGGGACGGCTCCAGCTCCGGCGGCAACTCCGGCGTCATGCTGGTCGGCGGCGGCACCGTGGCCGCCGTCGGTGCCGGCGTGCTGGGCTTCGCCCTCCTGCGCCGCCGTTCCGGTGCGCGCGGCTGACACCGGTTCCGGGCCTTCCGGGCACCCCGTCGCCCCGCCCCCGTACGGTCACGTACCGGGGTGGGGCGGCGGGCCCCTGCCGGACGACGGGCGGCCCGGGACCGCCGAAACAGCGGAGCGGACGGCGCAGCCGCACCGGACGGCGCAGCCGGACCTGGCGGCCGACGGCGGCGGACGGCCCGACCGTGCGGAGCGCCGCCGTGGGACGCGCCCCGGCGGCCGGCACGGGCGGCGGACGGTCGACCCCGGCCCGACCGGACTGCGCCGGACCGCCTTCGGCGCCGCCGGACTGCTCTGCCTGGTGATCGGCGCCACCGTGGCCCTCTCGGGCCCGGAAACCCCGGTGGTCCGCGTGGAGACGTCCGTCCACAACGCCGCCGTCGTTCCCGGGGCGTCCGCGGGCGCCGGCGCAGCCGCTCCCGCCACGGCCTCCGCACCCGCCGCGCCCGTCCCCACCCCCCAGGCCTTCGCGGCCTCGGTTCCGACCAGACTCCTCATCCCGGCCGCGGGTGTGGACGCCCCGGTCACCGGCCTCGGCCTGAACGCCGACGGCACGGTCGAGGTCCCGTCCGCCGACCGGGCCGGGGACGTCGGCTGGTACCGCAACGGCCCGACCCCCGGCGAGACCGGCCCCTCCGTCCTGATCGGGCACTACGACACCGCGCACGGCCCGGCCGTCTTCCACGCGATGCCGAAGCTCAAGGCGGGTGACGCCATCCAGGTCCGGCGGGCCGACGGCAGTACGGTCTCCTTCCGCGTCCGCACACTGCTGCAGGCGCCGAAGAACGACTTCCCCACCGAGACGGTCTACGGCGACACCAAGGCGCCGGAGCTCCACCTGATCACCTGTGGCGGCCGGATCGGCGCGGACGGCCACTGGACCGACAACATCATCGTCCTGGCGGACCTGGCCACCCCGACCGGGTGAGCAGGCCCCCTGTGCGGGCGGGGCTCGCGGCCGCCGCCGCGGGCCCCGCCCGCGCGTACCCGCTGTCCGCACCCGCGCCCCGACATCCAGCACCGGGTACCCCGCACCCCGCACCCGCCCGGATCCCCCGGCGGCCGGAGAGAGATCATGGACCGCTGAAGCCCTCACCCGTTCAGCCCAGCCCGCCCCGGAACCGAGGGCTCCCCTCCGGACGACCTACCACCGTCGACGAACCGGCGGATCACCGCAGATCAGAAGGAAGGGATCCGACCATGGCAGCAGCGCTTCGGAGCCGGCTGCGGGTCCGGGTGTCCGCCGCGGCGGGCGCGGGGCTCCTCGGACTGCTGGCCGGTTCGCTCACCGGGTGCGCGACGCCCGGCGAGCTGCGCGAGAACGGCGTGACCGGGCGGGTGACACCACCCCCGGTACCCCAGCCGCTCTGGTCGGACCTGGCGGCCGCCCCGCCGCCGGTCTCACCGACCGCGGACGGCAGCCGGGCCACCGATCCGCCGCCGCAGCCGGTCCCGGACGTGACCGTGCCGGGCCAGGACATCACCGTGCTCGACGTCCGTACCGTGCTGGCCAAGGACCCCGGGGTGACGCCGGACGAACGGCGAGCCCTCGACGGCTGCCCCGCCTGTGAGGTCCGCAGCCCCGAGCACCGCGACCTCACCGGTGACGGGCGGGACGAACTGGTCACCGCCGTCGGCACCGGCGAGCTGGTGGTGCTGCACGTCTACACCCTGGCCGGGGACCGTGTCGTCCCCGTGCTGCGGGTCCCGGTGCTGAAGGGGTTCAGCGCGCAGACGATCGGCCCGGAGCTGTGGCTGTACGAGCCGACCACGGTGTCCGTCCGGACCAGCAGCCACTACCGCTGGGACGGGGTCCGGCTCGGCCTGGTGGAGCGGAAGGTCGAGGGGATCGGCCCGGTCCCCGGCCCCGGCCAGGGGAACACCGCCGACCCCGGCACGGTCCCCGCCCCCTCGCCCGCCACCCCCACCGTGACGCCGTCCTCCGGGACCCGCCCGTCCCCCGGTGCGGCCGTCCCCGGCCGTCCCCCCACACCCGAGGGCGGGGCCGGCGCCGGGGTCGTCTCCCCGCGTGCGGCCGTCCCCTCCCCCGTCCGTCCGACCCCAGCCGCCCCGGAAGCGAAGCCATGAACCCCGCCGTCCCGACCGCCCAGCCGCACATCCTGATCGTCGAGGACGACGAGGTGATCCGCGAGGCCACCCGGATGGCCCTGGAACGGTACGGCTTCCCGGTCTCCACGGCCGCCGACGGCCTGGAGGGACTGGAGACCTTCCAGGCCGTCCGCCCGGACCTGCTGCTGCTCGACGTGATGCTGCCGCTCCTGGACGGGGTCGGCCTCTGCCGGCGGATCCGCGAGGAGAGCCAGCTGCCGATCCTGATGATGTCCGCGCGCACCGACCCGGTCGACGTGGTCTCGGGGCTGGAGGCCGGCGCGGACGACTACATCGTGAAGCCGTTCGAGAGCGCGGTCCTGGTGGCCCGGATCCGCACGGTGCTGCGCCGGGTCCGGGTGGTCCCGGCCGCCGACGCCCCGCCACCGCCCCCGGACCCGGCGGCAGCAGCGCCCCTCGACCCGACGGGTTCCGCACCGCTCCCGCAGTCCCCACCATCCGCACCGCCCGCCCCGGGGGTACCCCCCGTCCCGGCCGCCCGGACCGTGCGCAGCCTCGACGGGATGGAGGTGGACACCGACAGCATGGAGGTGCGGGTGCACGGCCGGCTCGTCCCGCTCACCCCGACCGAACTGCGGCTGCTGCTGGAGTTCACCGCCGCGCCCGGCATCGTGCTGGAGCGCTCCAGCCTGCTGGAACGGGTCTGGGACTACGAGTGGGGCGCCGACACCCGGGTGGTGGACGTCCACGTGCAGCGGCTGCGGGCGAAGATCGGCGCCGGCCGGATCGAGACCGTGCGCGGCTTCGGCTACAAACTGCGGCGGCCGGTATGACGCTGCGCCGCCAGATCGCCACCGCCGTCGCCGCGATCTCCGTCCTGGTCGCGGTCACCGTCGGACTGCTGGTGCACCAGGCGATGGTCCGCCAGCACGTCGACCAGGCCCGGGCCTCCGCGCTCACCGCGCTCGACTCGTCGCTGGCCGCCTACAAGCTCAACCGCGCGATCACCGGCCGCACCACCGCCCTGGACGATCCGGCGCTCCCGGCGCGGCTGCGCAACCTGGCGTCCGACGAGCGGCAGGGGTCGGTCCTGGCCACCGGGCCGCAGGGCGAGGCCATGTGGGCGGCCGGTGCGGTCGAGGGCGGGGTGCTCTCCGTCCGGGTCGACTTCGCCCAGGACCGGCAGGCCATCGCCGACCTGGACCGGATCATCCTGATCGCCGTCACCGCGTCGGTCTTCACGACGGTGCTGGCCGGGGTCCTGGTCGCGGACCGGATCAGCCGCCGGCTGCGCACCGCCGCGGCCGCCGCGCGCGGAATCGCCGCAGGCCGTACGGACACCCGGATCGGCGAGCTGGTCGACGGGCGCGACGAGGTCGCCGATCTCGCGGCGGCGGTCGACTCGATGTCCCGGGCGCTGCACCGCCGGCTGGAGGACGAGCAGCAGTTCACCGCCGACGTGGCGCACGAGCTGCGCACCCCGCTCACCGGACTGGTGACGGCCGCCGAACTGCTGCCCCCCGGCCGACCGACCGAACTGGTCCGCAACCGGGTGCAGGTCCTGCGCTCCCTGGTGGAGGACCTGCTGGAGGTGTCCCGGCTGGACGCCGACGCCGAGACGGCCGACCTGTCGGCGGTGCCGCTGGAGCGCGCGGTGCGCCGCACGGTCACGCTGACCGGCCTGGCGGAGCCGACCGTCACGGTGGCGGGCGGGGCCGGCGCGGTGGTCCGCACCGACCTGCGCCGGCTCGACCGCATCCTGGGCAACCTCCTGGTCAACGCCGACCGCCACGGCGCCGGCCCGGTCCTGCTGACCGTGGACGGCCTGCAGATCACGGTCCGCGACCACGGCCCCGGCTTCCCCGACGACCTGCTCCACCACGGCCCCCAGCGCTTCCGCACCAGCGTCCGCGAACGCGGCCGCGGCCACGGCTTGGGCCTGACCATCGCCCAGGGCCACGCCCGGGTCATCGGCGCCACCCTGACCTTCACCAACCACCCCGCCGGCGGCGCCCTGGCAACCCTCCGCCTACCCCCCGCAGCAGCCCACGACGGCGAACCCCCCGAGGACCTCGACCGGGACCACCAGGAGTCCTCGCGGCCGCGGCAGCTCTAGACGCGCCACCTCTCGCCGACCCGGGCCCTCGACCGCTTCGCCCGCAGGGAACTCGCCCTGCCGAGGCCGCAGGTGCACGCCCTCGGCCACTGGCGGCCCTGAAGACCCGTGGCGTCGGCGAGGGGGCGGTTCCCCTTCGTCGGCGTCGCGTTCTGCTGCACTCCGCTCCGCTCGGCGGGCCGATTTCGCCGTTCTTTCCGGCAGGCGCGGGAAAGGACTTGAACGGCTCCCGGGGAGGTCCCGAATTTCGGACGGTCCGGAATGCGAATCGAGCCGTTCGCCGTCTCCGCTGTTGCCGGGGGCGGTGGGCGCGATGACTGCGCGTGACCGGGTCCGCGGTGAGGGGAGTCCACTCGGCGTCCCTCCGGAACCCACCTTCCGAGGGCACGGCCGGGGAAGTCACCGGCAGGACACGGCGTAGGAGCAGGCCTCCAACCGGCTTGATATCGCTCAGTGTTGACGCCTCCGGCGGTCCGGGTGCGGCGGTCCGGGAGGGTGGCCCCTGCGGAACCGGGGGCGAAATTATCCACCGCGGCGGGCCCGGGCCTGCTAGAGTCGTTTTAGTTGCAGTAGTGGTTCCCATGAACTTTGTGTGCGCCTGCTCGATGTATCGCAGGCGCATTTTTGTTTCCCGGCTCTTCCCCGGGTGGGTGCTCATCGCGGCGACTCGGAGCTCGCACGGTGCGAGCTTCGGACAGCCCCTTGAAGGAGTTTTTTTATGGCTAATGGCACTGTGAAGTGGTTCAACGCGGAAAAGGGCTTCGGCTTCATCGAGCAGGAGGGTGGCGGCCCGGACGTCTTCGCCCACTACTCGAACATCAACGCCAACGGCTTCCGTGAGCTGCTCGAGGGCCAGAAGGTCGAGTTCGACGTCACGCAGGGCCAGAAGGGCCCGCAGGCCGAGAACATTCGTCCGCTGTAGTTCTTCTGCCACGGCACCCGCCTAGCAGCGAGGGGCCCGCACCGCGTACATGCCCGGTGCGGGCCCCTCGGCATTGCGCCACGACCCACCCCCGGCCGCTCAGGCCCCCTGGCTCCGCCACCGGCGGCCATCCCCACGCGAGACGCACGGCGTCGCGTCCGGATCGGCGCCCTGCCGTGACGACTCACGGTTCGAGGTTCTTCGCTCCCGTCCTTTCAGGTGAGCGCCGACCGTAGGTGACGTGCCGCACGGTTCTACCGTCCACGCTCCACCCGCCACACTTCCGGCCCGTTCCCCAGCGGTCTCCGCCGGCGCCCCGCGCTGCAGAGCCATCCTCGTGACGTGCCGCCCTGAGGAAGGTTTTCGCATGAATCGCTCCAGTCGCTCCTCGTACCAGAACGCCAACTCCCGCTCCGCCGCGGGCTCCCGGTCCGGCGGCAGCCGCTCCGGTGGAAGCTCCGGCAACAACTCCGGCGGCAGCTCCTTCTACGGCTCGCGACCGGCCGGCGGCCGCCGCCCCTCCGGCCAGGGCGGCCGCCAGGGCTCGTCCCGGCAGACCGAGTTCGCGATGCCGGTGAGCACCACTCCGGCGCTGCCGGCCGCCGAGTCCTTCGACGAGCTGGACATGCCGAAGGCGCTGCTGTCGACGCTGACCCGCCAGGGCGTCACCTCGCCGTTCCCGATCCAGGCCGCGACGCTGCCGAACTCGCTGGCCGGCCGCGACGTGCTGGGCCGCGGGCGTACGGGTTCGGGCAAGACCATCGCGTTCGGTCTCGCCGTCCTGGCCCGCGTCGCCGGACAGCGGGCCGAGCCGCGCCGGCCGCTGGCCCTGGTGCTGGTCCCCACCCGGGAGCTCGCCCAGCAGGTCACCGAGGCGCTCACCCCCTACGCGCACTCGGTGCGCCTGAAGATGGCGACCGTGGTGGGCGGGATGTCGATCGGCCGCCAGGCGCAGGCGCTGAACCGCGGCGCCGAGATCGTGGTGGCCACCCCCGGCCGGCTCAAGGACCTGATCCAGCGCGGCGACTGCCAGCTGGACGGGGTCGGCATCGCCGTCCTGGACGAGGCCGACCAGATGGCCGACATGGGCTTCCTGCCGCAGGTCACCGAGCTCCTCGAGCAGGTCGCCGAGGGCTGCCAGACGATGCTGTTCTCCGCCACCCTGGACCGCAACGTCGACCGCCTGGTGCGCCGGTTCCTGAAGGACCCGGTCACCCACTCGGTGGACCCGTCCGCGGGAGCGGTCAGCACCATGGAGCACCACGTGCTGCACGTGCAGAACTTCGACAAGAACGCCACGATCGCCCACATCGCCTCCCGCGAGCGCGGGGTGATCATGTTCATCGACACCAAGCACGGCGCGGACCGCCTGGTGGAGGACCTGCTCGCGAACGGGGTCAAGGCCGCCGCGCTGCACGGGGGCAAGTCCCAGCCGCAGCGCACCCGCACCCTGGAGCAGTTCCGGACCGGCGCGGTGACGGCGCTGATCGCGACCAACGTCGCCGCCCGCGGCATCCACGTCGACGGGCTCGACCTGGTCGTCAACCTGGACCCGCCGAGCGACCACAAGGACTACCTGCACCGCGGCGGGCGCACGGCCCGGGCCGGCGAGTCCGGCACCGTCGTCACGCTGGTGCTGCCCAACCAGCGCCGCGAGATGGCCCGCATGATGGCCACGGCCGCCATCACCCCCGTCACCACCCGGGTCAGCTCCGGCGACGAGGAGCTGGCCCGGATCACCGGCGCCCGCACGCCCACCGGCGTGCCCGTCGTGATCGCCGACCCCGTGGTCGAGCGGCCCCGCCGCAGCGCGGGCCGCAACCGCCGCAGCCGTCCCCCGTACGGCGAGCGCAACCCGCAGGCCGCCACCGGCTCGGGCTCCGGCTCCGGCTCCCGCCGACGGGCGCCGCGACGCGTCGCCCTCGCCGCGTAGGCGTAGGCGCATAGGGGCAGCGCAGGCGCAGGCGCAGGCCGGACAGGACCTCCGGACGTCCTGGAACGCCGCCCCGGCCCGCAGCACGCACCGGCTGGTGCCGGCGGCAGGAATGCCGCCGGCACCCCCGATGACCGACACCCCCGATCACCGACACCCTGATCGCCGCCATCACCGGCGGGAGCGACACGAAGGAGTCCGCCATGACCGCCACCGTCGAACGCCCCGCGACCAGCGCCACGGTCGGTGACCTGATGAAGCGCCCGGAGCTGCAGATCAGCGACGACGTCATGGTCGACACGGCGATGGACATCCTGCAGAGCTCCGGCGCGGACCACCTCCTGGTGCGCGACGACGCCGGCCGCTGCGCCGGTCTGCTGACCCGTCTGCACCTCGCGCCGTTCCAGGCCCGGTCCTGGTACACCGAGCGCACCCCGGTCCGCGACATCGTCCTCGACCGCGCCCCGTTCGCCACCGCCGGGATGCCCGCCGCCGACGCGGCCGCCGCCATGCGGGCCCGCGGCCTGGACGCCTGGCCGGTGGTGGACCAGGACGGCCACGTCATCGGCCTGCTGAGCTCCTAGGACGACGCGGGTCCCGGTGATACCGCCGCCGCCCCGCTCGCGCGATTCGGCGCGGGCGGGGCGGCGGTGTCGGTGGCGGTGTCGGTGGCGGCACCCGCGGGGTCAGGCGCCGGTGACGCCCGGCAGGCCCGTCGTGAGGCCGTCCAGGGCGTGCGAGCAGAGGCAGTCCCGGTCGGCGGGCAGCCTCTCCAGCGCCTTGAAGAGCACGGTGCGCAGCCGGTCAACGTTGCCGGCGAAGACCTTCAGCACCTCGGCGTGGGTGACGCCCTCGCCGCTCTCCACCCCGGCGTCGAGGTCGGTGACCAGCGCCAACGAGGTGTAGCAGAGGCCGAGTTCGCGGGCCAGGACGGCCTCCGGGTGGCCGGTCATGCCGACCACCGACCAGCCGTTGGCGGTGAACCAGCGGGACTCGGCGCGGGTGGAGAAGCGCGGGCCCTCGATCACCGCCAGGGTGCCGCCGTCGACCGGCTCCCAGGCCGCGTCGCGGGCCGCGTCCAGGGCGGCCGACCGGCCCGCCGGGCAGTACGGGTCGGCCATCGACACGTGCACCACCTCGGGGAGCGTCCCGTCGGACAGCGGCAGGCCGTCGTAGTAGGTCTGCACCCGGCCGGAGGTGCGGTCGACGAACTGGTCCGGCACCAGCAGCGTCCCGGGCCCGTACTCCGGGCGCAGCCCGCCCACCGCGCACGGCGCCAGCACCTGGCGCACGCCCAGCGAGTGCAGCGCCCACAGGTTGGCCCGGTAGTTGATCCGGTGCGGCGGCAGGCCGTGGCCCCGCCCGTGCCGGGGCAGGAAGGCCACCCGGCGCCCGGCCACCTCCCCCAGGAACAGCGCGTCACTGGGCGGCCCGTACGGAGTGTCGACCCGCACCTCGGCCACGTCGTCCAGCAGCGCGTACAGGCCGGAGCCGCCGATCACGCCCAGGTCGGCGCGCGGAGCCGCACCGAAGTCCGCCGGGGAAACATTCGTCATCTTCGTCACCTGTCTGGAGAGTTGTCGCCGCTGTGGTCGCTGTCGCCGCTGTGGTCGTTGTCGCCGCTGTGGTCGCTGTCGCTGCTGTAGTGGTTCTGGTCGTGGGGTCGCCCCCCGGTGGCCTACCCCTCGCCCAGGCTGCGTAGCGCCCGGCGGTCCGTCTTGCCGGACGGGTTGCGCGGCAGCTCCGGCAGGAGGACGAAGCGGCCGGGCACCAGGTGGCCGGGCAGCAGGCGGCGGGCACGGCGCTGCAACTCCTCGGCGGCGATGCCCGATCCGGCGGTGCAGAAGGCGGTCAGCATCCGCCCGCCGGTCCGGCTGGGGGTGGGGACGACGGCGGCGTCCGCCACGTCCGGGATGCCGCGCAGCAACGCCTCCACCTCGCCCGGTTCGATCCGGAACCCGTTGATCTTCACCTGGTCGTCGACCCGGCCCGCGTAGCAGTACACGTCCTCGCCGGTGCGGATCGCCAGGTCCCCGCTGCGGTAGTACCGCTCGGGCCGCCGGCCGGGCAGGGCCAGCGGGCGGAAGCACTCCTCGGTGCGGTCGGGGCGGCCCAGGTAGCCGACGGCGACGCCCGCGCCCGCGACGTGGATCTCGCCGCAGCCGCCCACCGGCACCGGGAGTCCGTGCTCGTCGAGCACCTGCACCTCCCAGCCGTCCAGCGGCCGGCCCAGCTCGGTGGCGAAGCGGTCGTCCCCTCCCGGCCGGTCCAGTTCGGCGTCCGTCAGGGTCCGGGTGCTCACGAAGACGGTGGTCTCGGTGATGCCGTACGTGTTGACGAACTCGCACCCGCTGCCGAGAAGTTCGCGGTAGGCGCGGATGTCGGACGGCACCACCGCCTCGCCGCCGAAGATGACCCGGCGCAGCGCGACCCCGTGCCGCGGCACCGCGCGGAGCGCGGCCACCAGGTAGCGGAAGACCGTCGGGACCACGCTCATCACCGTCACGCGCTCGCGGACCAGCAGCTCCGCGCAGGCGCGCGGCGACTGCGCGGTCGCCACCGGGACGACCACCAGGCAGGCGCCCGTGGCCAGGGCCCCCCACATCTCCCACACCGAGAAGTCGAAGCAGTACGAGTGGAACAGCGTCCACACGTCGCGCTCGGTGAAGTCGTAGCAGGACCGGACCGACTCCACCATGGCGACCACGCTGCGCCCGCGCACCTCGACGCCCTTCGGCTGCCCGGTGGACCCGGAGGTGTAGATGACGTAGGCGATCGCGTCCTCCGGCACCTCGGCGACGAGCGGGGTCGAGCCCGACGCAGCACCGTCCCCGGCGCCGTCACCGCCGTCCGCCGGGCGCGTCCAGTCGAAGGCGTCGACGCGCAGCACCTGCAGGCCGTCCAGCGCCCCGGACGGCTCCCGGTCGGAGAGCACCAGCGCCAGATCGCTGTCCTCGGCCATGAAGCGCAGCCGGTCCCCGGGGTAGGCCGGGTCCAGCGGGACGTAGACGTGGCCCGCCGCGACCACCGCGAGCACGGCCGTGACCAGGTCGGCCGTCCGGCCGAGGTGGAGTCCGACCCGGCGGCCGGTGCCCGGGCAGCCCTCGCGGACGGCGGCGGCCAACGCCTCGGCGCGGGAGGCCAGTTCGCCGTAGGTCAGGACGGTCCCGTACTCGTCGCGGACCGCCTGGCCCCCGGGGCCGCGGGCGGCCCGGTCGGCGAAGAGCCGGTACAGCGCGGAGCCCGTCGGCGGTGTGATCGGCATCAGGTTCGTCCTCTTCCGTGCGTCGGGTTTCCGGGGAGGTGCACCGGGTTGCGGAGACAGGTGCGGAGACGGGTGGGGTGGCGGCGGGTCGCGGCGGGGCCGCGTGCGCCGGTCACAGGCGGATGCCCACCCGGAGCCGCCGCAGCCAGGCGTCGCACTTCAGCACCATCTCGACGTCGGCCCGGCCGATCCAGCCGCCCCGGTCCATCAGGTCCGGGGTGTCCAGGAGGCGCTTCACCGCCGCGGCGTCCACCAGCGGCAGCACCGGCGCGCCCGGGTCGTCGAGCAGGTCTCTCAACCGCTGCAGCAGGGCCGCCTTGTACTGCCCGGCGTAGGTGATCGGATAGGGGACCTTCGCCCTGGCCAGCACCGAGTCGGGGAGGAGGTCCCGGGCGATCGCCCGCAGCAGGCTCTTCTCCCGCCCGTCGAAGCTCTTCACCTCGGGGGGGACGTTGTACAGGAACGTGAGCAGCCGGTGGTCCAGGAACGGGAACCGCACCTGGAGCCCGGCCGCCGCGGACAGCCGCTCCGAGTGGCCGACGCCCTGTTCCAGCAGCCGGGTCACCACCAGGTAGTCCACCTGGCGGGCCAGCGCGTGCACGGCCGGCTCGCCGGGCAGGTAGGGCACCTCGGCGCTCGCCTCGTGGAAGCGCCGGTCGAGGTAGCCCGTGACGTCGATGTCGCGCAGCAGCTCGGGGGCGAACAGCCCGGTGCCGATGCCGTGCTCCACGCCGAACCGGCGGGCCCGCTCGATCCACGGGAAGCTGTCCAGCCTGCGCCCCCCGTCGATCGCCCCGCCGATCCCGCCGAAGACGGAGTCCGCGGCCTCGCCGCTGAGCACCACCGGTACCCGGCGGGCGACCTGGCGGCTGAACAGGTACGGCGTGGTGTCCTTGTCCCCGAACGGCGAGGGGTAGTCCTTGGCGGACAGCACGTCGGCCAGGGCCACCGGGTCGGACAGCTCCTCCGGGCGGACCGTCACCTCCCGGGCATCGCAGCCCCAGAACTCGGCGACCTCGCGGGCGAACGGCCGGTCGGGGACGGCCGCGGCGGTGGAGCCGAACACGACGGTGAAGGTCCGCGGCGGCTTGCCCGTCCCGGAGGCGACCAGGCCGGTCAGCGCGCTGGAGTCGAGCCCGCCGGAGAGCAGCACGGCCGGATCGGTGCCCCGCGCGTCGCGTTCGACGGCGCTGCGCAGCAGTTCACCCGCCCGCTCGATGGTGGCGTTGCGGTCGAGCGTGTGCGGACGCGCCTCCAACGACCAGTAGCGGTGCGCGCGTTCGCCGTCCACGCCGATCCGGACGAGGTGTGCGGGGGGCACCTCGCGCACCCCGCGCAGGGCGCCGCGGCCCCAGGGCCGGAGCTGGGTCAGCACTCCACACAGTCCGTCGGCGTCCAACTCTGGTGTGACCACGGGGTGTTCCGCCAGGACGGCCACGTCGGAGGCGAACACGGCGCCGTCCGGGGTCGGCAGGTAGCTCAGCGGCTGCACGCCCAACCGGTCCCGGCCGAGCAGGAGTTCGGACCTCCGGGCGTCCCAGATCGCGAAGGCGAAGCAGCCCTCCAGCCGGGGCAGGGCGTCCTGCCCCCAGGCCAGGTAGGCGCGCAGCAGCACCTCGGAGACGGAGGGCTCCCCCCGGTCCGGCGCACCCGGCCGGCGGGCTGCGGGGGCCGCGCTCCTGGCCGCCGCCGCGCGCCACAGCTCCTCGCCGTTGTGCAGGTACCCGTCACAGACGGCCATCGCCACGAGCACCCCGTCCCGGTGCACCGCGGCCGGGTGCGCCGGGCCGGTCCAGGCGGCGTCGACCCGCTGTGCGAACACCGCGTGGCGATCGGTCAGCCAGCCCTCACCGGCCTGGCCCCGGGCCGCCAGCCCGGCTGCCAGCCGGGCCGCCGACAGCTCCTGTGCCGCGAGGTCCCGCCCACGATCCACCCAACCGGCTATTCCGGACATGCCCCTCCTCGGTCAACCGCACTCGGTGGCAGCGTGGCAGTCCCGGCGGCCCGGGCCACTGCGGGAAGCCGCAAGCGCCCCGGCGGCGCGGCCGCTGCGGCTTTCCGCAGTGACGGCCCGCGCGTGCCCGTGACACGGTCCTGCTCCGGCGACCGGCGCGCACGCGAGCGCGTCGGCGGACGTGAACGGGACGAGATCGATGCAGGCTTCCTACCTCCGGTTCCCGCACCTGCGCGGCGACCTGCTCACCTTCACCGCCGAGGACTGCGTGTGGGTCGCCCCGCTCGAACCCGGCGGCAGCTCCGGCGCCGTGCGGACCGGGCGCGCCTGGCGGATCACCGACGGCGGGCAGCCCGTGGCCCGGCCGAGGATCTCCCCGGACGGCCGGCACATCGCCTTCACCGCGGGCTCCGGCTCCGGCACCGAGGTGTGCCTCGCCCCCGTGGAGGGCGGCCCGGTGCGCCGGCTGACCCACTGGGGCGTCTGGCGGACCGCCGTCTCCGGCTGGACCCCGGACGGCCGGGTGGTGGCCACCACCACCCACGGCCAGCCCACCCAGCGCCGCCCCTGGGCGTACGCACTCCCGCTCGACGGCGGTCCGGGCGAGCGGCTGCCGTACGGGCCGCTCGGCGACATCGCCTTCGGACCGCAGGGCCGGGTGGTGCTCTCGTCGGCCACGATGATCCGTGAGTCCGTGGACTGGAAGGGCTACCGGGGCGGGCTCGCCGGAAAGCTCTGGTCGGACCAGGGCGGCCACGGCGGGCCCCGGCGGATCCTGGCCGAACTGGACGGCTCGCTGGAGTGCCCGATGTGGGTCGGCGACCGGATCGCCTTCCTCTCCGACCACGAGGGCTCGGGCGCCCTCTACTCCTGCCGGCCCGACGGCAGGGAGCTGCGGCGGCACACCGGGCTGCGGGACTGCTACGCGCGGCAGGCCGCCACCGACGGCCGCCGCGTCGTCCACGCCCGCGCCGGCGGCCTCCACCTGCTGGAGCACCTCGACGCGGAGCCGTCCCCGGTCGAGGTGCGGCTGGGCGGCGGCCGCGCCCGGCTGGGGCCGTACCCGGTCCGCGCCGCCGACCGCCTCGGGGACGCCCGCCCCGACCACACCGGCCGGAGCAGCGTGGTGGAGGTGCGCGGCACCGTCCAGCTGCTGCCGCACCGGCGCGGGCCGGTTCGCGTCCTGACCGCGGAGCCCGGGGTCCGGGCCCGCCTCCCGCGCTCCTTCCGCGCCGACGGGTGCGCCATGGCGGGCTGGGTGACCGATGCCGAGGGCGAGGACGCGCTGGAGTGCGCTCCCGCCGGGGACGGCGGCGGAGACGGTAACGGGAACGGGGACGGCCGCGGGGACGCGGGCGGCGGGGACGCGGGCGTCGGCGGACAGCGGCGCCGGGTCGCGGCCGGGCGGCTCGGCCGGGTGCTCGAACTCGAGGTCTCCCCGGACGGCCGGCTGGCCGCGGTGGCCGCCCACGACGGCCGGGTGCTGCTGGTGGAGTGGGCCACCGGCGAGGTCCGGGAGCTGGCCGCCGGCGACCACGGTGACGCGACCGGGCTGGCCTTCTCCCCCGACTCCCGCCGGCTGGCCTGGTCGCAGGCCGGACCCCGCCCGCTGCGGTGGCTGCGGCTCGCCGACACCCGGACGGGGGAGGTCCTGGACGCCACCGCACCGCGCTTCAACGACCACTCCCCGGCCTTCACCCCCGACGGGGCCTACCTGGCGTTCCTCTCCGAGCGGGTCTTCGACCCGGTGCCGGACACGCACTCGCTCGACATGTCGTTCCCGCTCGCCTGCCGCCCGTACCTGATGGCCCTGGCCGTCGGCACCCCGTCACCGTTCGACCCGTGGGCGCCCGGCCCGGCCCCGGGCGGCGGCCCCGCCGCCGCGGCGGCCATCGGGATCGACCCCGAGGGCCTGGCCGCCCGGACCGTGCCGTTCCCGGTCGAGGCCGGCCGCTGCACGGCGCTGCGCACCGCCGGTTCGAAGGTCCTCTGGCTGCGGGAGCCGCCGGCCGGTCTCACCGGGGCGGCGGCCGCCACGCCGGGAGCCCGGCCCGCCCCGCCGGCCCTGGAGGGCTACGACCTCGCCCGCCGGGCGCCGCTGGCACCCGAGGAGGGCGTCACGGGCTTCGCCGTGAGCGGTGACGGCACCGGGCTGCTGCTGCGCCGCGGCGGCGGACTGCACGCCGGGCCGGTGGACGGCGGTCCCACGGCCCCGGTCGACCTCGAAGGGATCCGGGTGTGGGTCGAGCCCGCGGCCGAGTGGCGCCAGATGTACGCGGAGGCCGGACGGCTGATGCGGGACAACTTCTGGCGCGCCGACATGTCCGGCGTGGACTGGGACGGCGTGCTGGAGCGCTACCGGCCGCTGCTCGACCGGATCGCCTCCCACGACGACCTGGCCGACCTGCTCTGGGAGGTGCAGGGCGAACTGGGCACCTCGCACGCCTTCGTCAGTCCGCCCCCGGACGGCGGCGACCCCCGGCTCCGCCCGGGCCTGCTCGGCGCGGACCTGGTCCGCGACGCCGGCCACCGGTGGCGGATCGACCGGGTGCTGCCCTCCGAGTCCTCCGATCCGCGGGCGCTCTCCCCGCTGGCGGCGCCGGGCGTCGCGGTGGCCCCGGGCGACGTGCTCGTCGCCGTGGGCGGCCGGCCGGTGGACCCGGTCACCGGGCCCGCCCCGCTGCTGCTCGGCACGGCCGGCCGACCGGTCGAGCTGACCGTGCGCACGGCGTCCGGCGAGCACCGGTCGGTCGTGGTGGTCCCGCTGGCGGACGAGGAGCCGCTGCGCTACCACGACTGGGTGGCCGGCCGGCGGGCGCTGGTCCACCGCGCCTCCGGCGGACGGCTGGGCTACCTGCACGTGCCGGACATGCTCGGCGCCGGCTGGGCGCAGTTCCACCGCGACCTGCGGACCGAGGCGGCCCGCGAGGGGCTGGTGGTGGACCTGCGGGAGAACCGGGGCGGCACGCTCTCGCAACTGATCGTGGAACAGCTCGCCCGCCGGACCGTGGGGTGGAGCCGTGCCCGGTGGGCGCAGCCGGTCGGCTACCCGCGCACCGCGCCCCGGGGTCCCGTGGCCGTGGTCGTCAACGAGTTCACCGGCTCCGACGGCGAGGTCGCCGCCGCGGCCCTGCAGGCTCTGGGGGTCGGCCCGCTGGTCGGCGTCCGTACCTCCGGCGCCGTGATCGGCATCGACCTGCGCTACACGCTGGTGGACGGGACGGGGGTGACCCAGCCGAAGTCCGCCAACTGGCTCCAGGAGTACGGCTGGGACGTGGAGAACCGCGGCGTCGACCCGGATGTCGAGTCGGTCCGCACTCCGCAGGACTGGCAGGCGGGGCGCGATCCCCAGCTCGACACGGCGGTCGGGCTCGCCCTCACCGCCCTCGGGACCACCCCGTCCCACACGCCGCCGCCGCTGCCCGCGCCGTCCCCGCGCCGCCTCGGCCGCCACTGACCGGGGGCGGGGCCGGGGTCAGGACAGGGCCGGGGCGCGGTGGAGGGCGAGCGCCGAACCGCGCAGGGGCGCGCCGGTGGCGCCGTTGCGGTGGGCGACGATCTCGGCCGCGATGGCCAGCGCCGTCTCCTCGGGCGAGCACGCGTTGAGGTCGAGGCCGATCGGCGAGTGCAGCCGGTCCAGTTCCGCCTCGGTCAGCCCCTCCGCGCGCAGGGCCGCCATCCGCTCGTCGTGGGTGCGCCACGAGCCCATCGCGCCCACGTAGCCCAGCGGCATCCGCAGGGCGGCCCGCAGCAGCGGGATGTCGAAGCGGAGGTCGTGGGTGAGCACGCAGACGGCGGTGCGGGCGTCGGTGGCGGTGTCGCGCAGATAGCGGTCGGGCCAGCCGACCACCACCTCGTGCGCCCCGGGGAAGCGGTCCGCGGTGGTGAACACCGGCCGGGCGTCGCAGACCGTGACCCGGTAGCCCAGGTGCGCGCCGAGGGGTGCGAGCGCGACGGCGAAGTCCGTGCTGCCGAAGATCAGCAGCCGCGCCGCCGGGACGCAGACCTCCACGAGCGCGGTGGCCGGGCCGTCCGCGGTGGGCAGCCGGACGGTGGCGGTGCGGCCGGCCCGCAGCAGCCGCCGCGCCTCCTGCGCCGCGGCCAGGTCGGCGGCGCGGTCGCCGAGCGTCCCCACCAGCCCCGGCCCCGGGTCCGCGGCCGCAGCCGCGCCGGGCGCGGACCCGGGGACGGACCCAAGGACGGCCGCTGTCGGCGGATCCGCGAGGAGGGCCAGGGCACCGCCGAGCAACCGGTCCGGCCCCGACACGACCCGGACCAGCGCGGCCGGGCGTCGGGCGGCGGCCTGCGCCAACGCGCGCCCGGCCGCCGGCTGTGCCGGGTCGATCCGCTGCACGAAGACCTCGACCGAGCCGCCGCAGGTCAGCCCGGCGCCCAGGGCGGAGTCGTCGTCGTACCCGAAGCGGTGCAGCCCCGGCCGACCGCCGTCGAGCACCTCGCGGCAGAGTTCGTAGACCTCGCTCTCGACGCAGCCGCCGGAGACGGAGCCGAGCACCGACCCCGCGGCGTCCACCGCCATGGCCGCCCCCGGCCGCCGGGGGGCGCTGCCGTGCACCGCGGCCACGGTGGCGACGGCGAACGGCTCCCCTCGCTCGCGCCACGCGCGCAGTCCGTCGGCGATCTCCAGCACTGTCGCCCTCCCGCTCTCGATGTCTCGTCCCGGTGCCCGGCCCGGGTCCGTTCAGGGCCCGGGTCCGTACGGGCCCCGGGTCGACACGGCGGTCAGGTCCCCGCGGGGACGACCGCGAACTGCCGCCGGGCCCCGGACACCGCGAGGTCCTGCACGGCGAAGACCCGGTAGTAGTGCAGCTGCGGCAGCGCATCGGGCGCCACCCGCAGGGTGAACTCGGCGGTGTGGTCGCCCGCCGGGGAGAGCCGCACCCGCGCACCGGGCGGCTCCACCGCGCAGGCGCTGCGCAGGAACGGCGGGAAGTACACCCCGAGCTGCACCGGCGCCCCGGGCCGCCCCGCGCTCAGGGCGACCGTCAGCACCGCCTCGGCGCCCGCCTCCAGGGTCTGCGGCCCGTCCGTCCGCACCCACAGGGCCCCGGACTGCCGGACCGCGACGTCCCCGCAGCGCGGGCACAGCACCGGTTCGGTGTCGGGGACCAGCCGGGACAGCCCGGTGAGGACGGTCCGCGCCGCCTCCAGCCCGCACACACAGGTGACGGCCTCCGGCTCCCCGGCGATCCGGCTGCGCCGGGCCCAGTACTCGGGGTACTGCGCCAGGGGGTCCTGGGGGTCGCGGCGCAGCTGCTCGGCGATCGCGTGGTCCAGCGACTGGAGGTCGCTGCGCAGCCCCTCGCCGACGGCCGGCGGGTAGGGCCGGCCGGCCCGGGCGAGCAGCGCCAGGTACTTCGCGGCGAACCGCTCCAGTCTCGGCCGCAGCGGGTGCCGGGCCGGGAGCAGCCCGCCCGACAGGTAGGCGACGGCCCGGTCGACCGGCACGGCCAGCCGCTCGGTCGGCAGGGCCGGTGTGCGGCCGGGCGGTTCCGGCTGCTCGCCGGCGCCGCCGCCGGGTGCCGTCGGGAAGCCGTACTGGAGGTAGACCGGGCCCGGGGTGACGTCCGCCAGGCTGCGGTTGAGCGGGCCGGCGAGGCCGCCGGGCCGCCGGTGCGCGAGGTACACCAGGTTCTCGGGCCGGTCGCTGTCGTGCACGCCGGGCGCGGCGACCACCGACTGGGCGGGGCCGTCGAGTGCCGCCAGCATCACCTGGTACCGGCTGTCGTAGGCCGCGGTGTCGGCGAAGGGGCCGTTGGCGCAGGAGGACAGCACCAGTTCGGCGGTCAGCACGTCGGCCGGGCCGATCAGCCGGTCCTCGGGTTTGAAGCAGGCGTGGCCGTGGCCGCAGCGCGGAAGGGTGCGCACCGGGCCCGACGGCACGTCGGCCGCCGCCCGCCCGCACAGCGTCCAGGTGCCCAGGTTCACGTGGTCGTCGCTGCCGTGGCCCTGGACCATGACCCGGCGCCAGGGGCGCCCGGTCAGGGCTCCCCGCAGGTCGTCGGCCCGCAGCTCCGCCTCGCCGAACACCTCGCCCCGGCCGGCCGCCGGCGGGGTGCCGGTCTCGGAGAACAGGGCCCGGCCGACGACCTCCGGACGCACGCCCACGTACTGCTTGGCGAGCATCCAGCTGAGCGAGGGCAGGTCCCGGCCGGTGAGCAGGGTCAGCGAGCGGTCCGGGCCGCCCTCGCCGTCCTCGCCGTCCGGGCCGTCCGGGCCACCGGGGCCGTCCGCCGGAGCGGGCCGGAGCAGCGGGCGCAGCGCTTCGTGGCGCAGTTGCGGATAGGCGGCGACCACCAGCACCGACCCGGCGGACGGCGGGACCTCCTCGGCGGTGTGCACCCAGTGCCGCGCCAGCGGGCGCAGCAGTGGCGACAGCAGCGGCCACAGTGCCCCGGGGCCGTCGGCCGCGCCGGGGGCGGACCCGGTGGGCGGGGCGAGGAGCAGGCCGGTGTCGCTGCACGGCGGGGTGCGGCCGGCCGCGTACAGCGGGGCGGCGTTCGCGGCCGCCGCGGCCAGGTCGGGCCGGCCGGTGGTGAGCAGCGGCACGGGCGCCTCCGGCCGCTCGGCGCGGTCCCGGGCGCGGTCCCGGTACTCCTGCGGGTCCGCGCAGGCGTGGAAGAGGGGAGCGGTCACGGCTGTCGGTCTCCGTCGGGGCGGGGGGCGAGGCTGTCCCCGGCCGCCCGGACCAGGTCGATCAGCCCTTCCAGCGGCTCGATCCGGTAGGGCCCGTCGGCCGGCGGGCCGAGCCGGGCCTCCAGCGCGTCCCGGGCCAGCTTGCGGTGGGGGTAGCGGAACCGGAGGAAGGCCCGGGTCAGGTCGGCGACGGCGGCGCGCAGCGGTGCGTCGGCCCCGGCGGCCGGGCGGGCGGCCAGCCGGGCGACGAGGCCGGGGCCGCCCAGCCGGGCCGACACCAGCTCCCGGTGGTCGGGCCGCAGGTACGGCAGGGCGTCGGTGGCGTGCGCGGTGAGCGTGCCGTCGGCGGGCTCCGCGGCGGGTTCCGCGACGGCCGTTCCCGCGTACAGCAGGACGTCCAGGGTGAGGATCGGCAGGTGGGCGCCGCTGGGTGCCTGCCACGACGCCCCGCCGAGGTCGATCGGCGGGAAGAAGGGCCGGAGCTGCTCGGCGAAGAAGCGGCCCGTCATGCCCCGGCGCACCGAGTGGAAGAGCCGGGTGAACGCGGCGAAGGCGTCGCCGGTCGCCCGCGCCGCGGCGACCCCGTCGGCGTACCGGCCCTCGTCGACGGCCGCGCCGAGGACGACGCAGTGGCCGACCGCCTCGTCCAGCACCCGGGCGCCGGTGGCGAGGCCGGCGATGAAGAGCTCCTCCTCCGGGGTGCCGGTGAAGGTCCGCCGGCGCCGTCCGGCCGGGTTGCGGGTGGTGTACGACGGGAGGCTGTCGCGGGGCGGCTCCCCGGTCAGCGCCCCCAGCCGGAGCAGTTCGGCGGCGACGTGGTCCGCCGGCGGCCGGTCGGGGTGCAGCCGGCACCAGGACGCGGCGACGATGCCGAGGTCGCGCAGCGCGGCCCGGGCCGGTGCGGGGTCGTGCACGTCGCCGGCGCGCTCCGTGAGCTGGTCGGCGCGGTGCTGCAGCCGGGCGGCGTCGCGGTCCCGGTTGAGCGCGGGGAGGTCCGACAGCAGGGCGTCCGCGCCGAGCGGGTCCAGCGCGGCGACGGCGGCGTCGGCCTCGGTGTGCGTCGGCGCGGGGCTCACAGCCATTCCACGCCCAGTTCGAAGAGGCTGTCCTCGACCTGCCGCAGGCGTGCCCGTTCGCCGCTCTCCGCCGCCGGGCCCGCGGTCGCCGGCCGGCTCGGCAGGAGGGTCAGGGCCTCCGCGACCCGGGCGTTGAAGCGGACGTTGGACGGCTCGCAGCCGTGGCACAGGCTCGGTGCCTCGACGGCGAACTTGCGCCGCTCCTCGGCGAACACCGGGTCGTTCCACACCTCGGCGAACGGCCGGTCCCAGGCGTTGGCGATGGTCAGCGGGCGGCCGCGGTAGTGCGGGAGGCAGTTGCAGGCGGTCAGCAGCCCCTCCTTCGCGTCCAGGTAGCCCACCGTCAGCGGGACGCTGCAGGTGGCGTAGGTGACCGACCGGCCGCGGCTGCTGTTCTGGATCTGCTCCTCGGTGGCGCCGAAGATGTCCGGTCCGAGCGTGTTGGCGTCGACGCCGGCCGCCGCCATGGCCGGCAGCAGCGTGCGCAGCAACGCGTGGGTGGCGTCGATCTGTTCGCGGTTCAGGTAGAGGCCGCGCACGCCCTTGAGCGGGATCAGGTTCCAGCGGCGCACGCCGAGCCCGGCGAGCAGCGGGAGGAACTCGTCCAGGTGGCCGCAGGTGCGGTTGGACACGATGGTGTTGACGATCAGCGTCACGTCCGTGCCGGCCGCGGCGGCGGCCGTGCGCAGCAGCTCCATCCCCTCGGTGGCGGCGGCCAGCAGCCCTTCGGTGCGCCGCAGTTCGTCGTGCACCTCGGGGCGCGGGGAGTCCAGCGAGCAGATGAGCTTGGTCAGCCCGGCGTCGACCAGCTCCTTGGCGCGCGCGGCCAGGTGCTCGCCGTTGGTGACGAAGGAGGAGCGCATGCCGCGCTCGGTCAGATGGGCGACGATGTCCGGGAGTTCCGGGTACAGCAGCGGTTCGCCCCCGGTGAAGCGGACCTCCTGCGTGCCCATCTCGTGGAGGTCGTCCACGAGTCGGCGCAGCCGGTCCGGGTCCGGCCGGTAGGCGTCGGTGGATCCGGCGAACTTGCACATGCGGCAGCGGGCGTTGCACGCCTCCAGCAGGCGGATGTACAGGATCTGGGGGCCGGTGGTGCGGCTCGTCGTCGGCGGCACGGGGTCTCCTCGGGGCGGGTCGGGTGTCCGCGGCGGCCTCGGTCGGCCGCCGCGGACGGGGTGGAGGGGAGTCGGGGGATGCTCTTGTGGATGTCAGGCGGGGTTCGGCCGCTCGCGGTCGAACCAGTGGGTGATCTTCTCCAGGGCGGCCAGGACCTCCCCGGCCAGCGCGGTGCTCACGGCGGGGCCGGTCGGCAGGTGGAAGGTCATCGGCTGCCAGCCGTCGGCCACCGGGCAGTGGGCCGGCCGGCCGGCCCGGGAGAGCTGCCGGTAGCCGTGCATCCCCCGGTAGCCGGCCTGGACCGGGACGTTCTCCGCGCGCAGTGCCGCCACCACGTCGTCGGCGTCGACGCCCCAGGAGTCGGGCACCCGGACGGGGTACTTGGCCCAGCTGAAGCGGGCTCCCGCCGGGGGCGGCACGGCCTCCAGCGCGGTGCCCGCCAGCCGCTCGGCGTAGCGGGCGGCGGCGGCGTCCCGGGCGGCCTGCAGCTCGGGCAGCCGTTCGACCTGGCCCAGCGCCACCGCGGCCTGCAGCTCGGTCATCCGGTGGTTGAGTGCCGGGGTGCGCAGCTGGTTCCAGCCGGTCATGCCGTTGTCGCGGAACGTCCGGGCGTAGTCGGCGACGGACTCGTCGTCGGTGATCACCATGCCGCCCTCGCCGCTGGAGGCGGCCTTCTCCGAGCTGAAGCTGAGCGTGCCCGCCAGCCCGGCGAGGCCGACGTGCCGGCCGTCCAGCCGGGAGCCCAGGGCCTGTGCGCAGTCCTCCACCAGCAGCGTGCCCGGTCCGACGTCGGCGGCGAGGCCGGCGGCGGGCAGCGGGACGCCGTACATGTGGACGCACAGCAGCACCCGGGCGCCGTCGGCGCCGGCCTGCTTCAGGGCGCCGTCGACCGGTCGCAGCGTCCGGCCGTCGACGTCCAGCGGCAGCGGGGTGCCCCCGGCCGCGAGGACGGCGTTGGCGCTGGCCGCGAAGGTGTGCGTCGGCAGCGCGACGCCGGAGGCGAGCGGCGCCCCGGCGACCTCGGCGGCCGCCCGCAGCGCGATGTGGAGTGCCGCCGTGCCCGAGGACACCGCCACGGCGTGGCGGGCGCCGGTCACCGCGCGGACGGCGTCCTCCAGGGCGCGCACGAAGCGTCCGCCGCCGACGGCCGACAGCTCGCCGCTGTCCAGGACGGCGGCCACGTGGCGCCGTTCGGCCTCCTTCAGCTCGGGGCGCAGCACCACCGGCTCGGCCCGCACCGGGGTGCCTCCGGCGACGGCGGGCCGCAGCCGGTCCGGCCGCGGACGGCCCGACGCCGGTCGGTCGGACGCCGGCCGGTCCGCCAGCCGGGCCAGGTCGCGGACGATCGCCCGGGCGCCGTCGGTGCCGCCGAACGCGGCCGCGACCTGGCGGCACTGCCGCTCGGCCAGGGCGTCACGGGCGGTGGGACTGCGCAGCAGACCGGCCACGGCCGTGCCGAAGAGCTCCCCGGCGGTCGCCGGCTGCGCGGCGTCCGCGAGGGCCCGCTCGGTGGCGGCGGCCAGTTCGCCGGTGTCGGCGATGATCTCGGCGAAGGACGGGACGGCCGGCGGCTCCGGCGTGTCGAGGTTCCACGGGCCGAAGGCGTCGTCCGGGTCGATCTGCCTCCGGTTGATCCGGTGCCCCGCGTGCTGGTCGGGGAGCAGCAGCAGCGGGACCCGCTGGTCCGCGCACTCCAGGTAGGTGGTCAGCCCGGGCGGGGCGAGCACCACCCCGGCCCCGGCCAGGGCGGCCGACATGGCGTCGGGGCCCAGCGGGCGCACCCGCACCGTGCCGGGCAGCGCGGCGAGGACCTGCGCCGGAAGGGAGTCCAGCACCTCGGGGTTGCCGGTCAGCCAGATCGAGGTGTCGGGCGGCAGGTGTTCGGCGCAGCCGCGCACGAGCAGGGCGGCCAGCTCCGCGTACCGCACGGCCGACTCCAGCGGGACGAGCGCCGAACGCTGTCCGCTGAGGGAGACCAGGACGTCCGGGCTGTCCGCGCCGGGCCGCACCCGGGAGACGATGCCGCCGACCGGGACGGGCCGGCGCGGGGTGAGCGCCGACAGCGGGGGGTTCGGGCCCTGCTGGAGGTAGGAGCGCTCGGCCAGGGCGTGCGCCACGGCCTGGAGGTCGTGCGGGGCGAGCTCGGCGCAGACCCGCAGGGCCGCCCGTTCGTCGCCGCGGACCTCGTCCGCCAGTGCGGCGACCCGCCGCGCGGTCAGTTCGGGGCGCCAGACGTGCGGGAGGCTGTCGACGTACCCGACCGGGACGCCCAGCGCGGCGGCGCAGACCACGGCCGTCGGCTCCATCACGTCGACCAGCAGGTCGGCGCCGCGCAGCACCTCCAGGACCGCCGCCGCGTCGGAGGTGTCCAGCTCGGTGACCGACCCGAAGCGGTCGGCGGCCGCGCGCGCCGCGGTGAGGGCCGAGCCGTGGCCGACGAACTCCCACCGGCCCTCCACGGCGAGCGGGGCCGCCCGCACGATGCCGATCAGTTTGGCAACCGGGCCGAAGCCGTACGGCTCGGCCGTGGCCACGATGCGTGTCACAGATGCCCTTTCGTCCACGGGCCGCCGGTCGGCGGCCCGGCTGTCACTCCGGCGCGATCAGCCGCAGCAAGGTCGGTTTGCAGTCCGAGCACGACGCCCCCGAGCGGCAGTCGCGCACGATCCGGCCGAGGTCGGCGCCGTCGCGGCGGCGCTGGCCGTAGCGGACGGCCCCGGCCAGCGCCGTGCAGCCGCCGGCCCGGGTGGCCCCGGATTCGCCGTCCGGGGTGCCGGAGGGCAGCCGCCGCACCGCCCGCGCCAGCGATTCGGCCGGGGTGTGCTCCGGGTGCGGCAGCTGCCGCAGGGCGGCGGCCGGGGCCGACAGGAACAGTGCGGTGGTCCGCCGCCGGGCCCGGTCGGGCAGGCAGCGCAGCGCCGCCTCGACGTCGTCCTGCCGCTCCTGCGCGAACACCAGCGCCAGGCGCCCGCCGCCGGCCGCCTCGGCCAGCGCGGCGACGGCGGCGGCCAGGGCCAGTGCCTCGGGGAGGCGGCCGCGCTCGGCGGCGTGCGCCGCCTCGGCCGGTCCAAGCCGGCCGGCACAGGCCAGCAGCGCCTCGACGGTCGGCAGTCCGGCGCGCGGGACGACCGTCCGGCCGGGCCGGGCGCCGGGCCGCTCGGGGCCGGTCGGCGCGCCCGCCCCGCCGTCGGCGGTGTCCGCGGTGGCCGCGATATCCGCGGTGTCGACGACGACGGTCGCCGGCCTGCCGAGTGCCTCGGCGAGCTCGTCGACCAGCAGCGCCTCCGCGGAGTCCGGCCGGTCCGGGGCCGCGCAGAACCAGGCCACCAGGCCGGCGCCGCCCGCCAGCGCGGAGTCGGGTGCGCCCAGCCGTCCGGCGAGGACCCGCGCCTGCACCAGCCGGGCGGGGAGCGCGTCCAGCAGCTCCCGTGACAGCGGCCTCAGCATGCGACCGCCCCCAGCGGGTTGCGGGCGCCCGCGGGCGTCAACTGCCGCAGGACGTCGGCCAGTCCGGCCGGGTCCTCGGCGTGGAAGGCGGGGTCGACGGCCGACCAGAACGCCGCCCAGACCCGGAACACCGCGTCGGGCATCCGGGCGAGGTCGTACTCCAGGACGGCCGGGTCGGCGCGGACGTGCAGCTTCTGGTCGGGGGCGGCGCGGAACATCCGGGCGCTGCCGTCCACGGCCGGGAACGGGCACTGCACCAGCCAGGTGAGGCGGCCGCCCTGCCCGGCCGCGAGCTCCCCGGGCCCGGGCGCAGCCGGCCCGATCTCACCGGGCGCGAGCGGGCCGCCGCCGGACCGGGCGGCGTCGAAATCCGCCACCAGGCCCATCAGCGCCGCCTGTTGGACGTCGGTGAGCACCACCAGCCCCCCGACCGGCGCCCCCAGCACCTGCGCCAGCACGTCGGGCGCATGGAAGGCCAGGCAGGAGCGGGCGGCCTCGATGTGCCGCCGCGACGGCGGTCGGGGAGTGCCGAACAGGTCGTAGACACCGTTCAGCCGCGCGTCCGCCACCACGCCCCGGGAGTCCTCGACGGCCTGCCGCACGGCCGGGTGCCCGCTGTGCTCGCCGGTCTCGCACACGAGGTACTCGGTGACGCCGAGCAGCCGGGCGCAGTGCTCGGCCACGGCCCGGACCTCCTCGGCCACGCTCCGCCAGGTCGACGCCAACTGCGGGTCGGTCATCTCCAGTTCGGCGGTGCCGATGTGCAGCAGCGGCCGCAGCCCGGCGGCCCGGGCGGTCGCGAACAGGCCGTAGACGACGGCCAGCGCCTCCAGGGTCAGCCCCGCGGCGCAGTCCCCGAGGCAGGGGCCGGCGGCCACCCAGGTGTCCGGGCGGGGCCGTCCGGCGTTGCCGCCGACGCCGAGGGCGAGTCGGGAGGCGACGGCCGGGGAGTCCAGCCAGGACGGCGTCCCGGTCAGCCGCAGGTGCTCCCCGAGCCGTCGGGGAGTGGCGTCGTACCAGGTGGCGAGCAGGGTGTCACGGTCGGGCGACGGGTCTGACATCGAGGGCTCCTTCGCGGTGCGCTGCTCGAAGCCTGGCAACCGCGGGCGCTCCCGCGGCTGCGGGAACCCGCAGCCGCGGCGGGCTGCGGGTTCCCGCAGTGACGCGCCACCGGCCGCCTGGGAGCGTTCGAGCGGTAATCGACCGCAGCGGCAGGGGAAGACGGGGGGACGCCAGGTGCAGGACAGTCGAGGTGACGAGGTGGAGCTGCTCCGCCCGGCGGACCTGGAGGCCCTCCTCGACGCCCTGCGGCGCGGGGCGGTACCGCTGGGCGGTGGCGCGGGCCTGATGTCGGCGGCCTTCGCCGACGCCAGGGGCCGGACCGCCGTGGACCTGGCCGGACTCGGGCTGGACGGACTCGGGCTGGACGGCGCCGCCGACGGCAGGGTCGGCGCGATGGTCCGGCTGTCCCGCCTGGCGCCGCTGTGCGACGGGCGCCCGGCGATCGCCCAGGCCCTCGCCGCCACCGGCCACCCCGGGGTACGGCGGCTGATCACCCTCGGCGGTGTCCTCGGCGCCCGCTCGCCGCGCGCCGACCTGCCGGTCGCGCTGGCCGCCGCCGGGGCCACGGTCTCGGTGCTGGACGCGGCCGACGGCACCGTCCGCGAGCTGCCCGCGCTGGACCTGTTCGACCTTCCCGGCCCGTTCGCCGTGCTCGCGGTGGACCTGGGGCCGGGCATGCCCGGCGTCTACCGCCGGTTCACCGGGCACCAGGCGATCGCGCCGAGCCTGGTGTCCGTCGCGGCCGTCCGGCGGCCGGACGGCCGGGTCGCGGTCTGCGTCGGGGCGGCGCTGCCCCGCCCCCGCCTGGTCGACCCGGACCGGCTGCCCGGCCCGGGCGAACTCCTGGACGACGGCGAGGCCTCGGCCGGGTACCGCCACCGGATCATGCGGCTGCTGGTGGCCGAGGCCTGCGAGGCGCTGGCGGCCGGCCGCACCGACCAACCGGACCCGGCCGACCTCGACCCGGCCGACCTGACGGGACGCCCGACGCGGGACCGCCCCGGGCCGCACCGCACCCCGTCACCGTCACCGTCACCGTCATCGCCTTCGCCGTCGCCGTCCCCCTCCGCCGAGGCCGCCGTCCTGGTCGACGGCGAGGCGCGGCCCGCACCGGACGGCTCGCGGCCGACCGACAGCCTCGCCTGGTGGCTGCGCGACCGCGGCCACCTCGCCGTCAAGGTCGGCTGCGAGGAGGGGACCTGCGGATCCTGCACGGTGTCCCTGAACGGCGAGCCCGTACCCTCCTGCCTGGTCCCGGTGGCCCGGCTGTCCGACGGCGACCGGGTCGACACCGCCGCCGCCGTGGCCGGCCGGCCCGGGGGCCGGGCGGTGATCGGCGCGCTCGCCGGGGCGGCGGCCGTCCAGTGCGGCTTCTGCACCCCCGGCGTCCTGGTGTCCTGCGGCTCCTGGATGGACCGGCACGGCGCCCTGCCCGCCGACGAGGAGGGGATCCGGGGCATGCTCGCCGGCCACCTCTGCCGTTGCGGCGGCCTGGCCGCCGCCGCCCGGGCCCTGTGCGGGGTGTGCCCGGGCGCCGGCCCCGACGTCGACGTCGACGCCGGGAACGACCGGGAGGTGACGGCATGAGTACCCGTCACACCCACACCCGGGACCGGGCCGCCGGGCTCGTCCGGTACGTGGCGGACGGCACGCCGCCCGGCGGCCTGTTCGCCCGGCTGGTGCGGGCCCGCGGGCCGCACTCCGTCGTCACCCTCGACTGCGCGGCGGCCCTCGCGACCCCCGGCGTGCTCCACGTCCTCACCCCGGACGACGACCCCGGGATCCTCCACTCCACCAACCCGCACGGCAGCCGCGACGACACCTCGGTGTTCACCCGCGAGGCCCGGTTCCCCGGTGACGTGGTCGGTGTCGTGGTCGCCGGGTCACGGGCCGCCGCCCGGGCCGGGGCCGCGGCCGTGACCGTCCACGAGCGGCCGCTGCCCGCCGTCCTGGACCCGGCCACCGCGCTCGACCCGGCCACCCCGGCGGCGCACCGCGGCCACCCCGGCAACGAGCTGGCCCGCTTCGCCATGGGCTGCGAGGAGGCGGACCTCGCGCAGGCGCTGGCGGACAGCACCCACGTCTTCGACCACAGCTTCAGGATCGACGCCGGTCCGCACCACTTCCTGGAGCCCGTCGCCGCCATCGCCCGCTGGGACGGCCGGGGCCGCTGCCTGGTGCGGTCGGCCACCCAGTGCCCCAAGCTGAGCCGTCCGCTGCTGGCCCGGCTGCTCGGCCTGGACCAGGCGGACGTGGAGTACGAACCGGTCGCCGTCGGCGGATCGTTCGGCGGCAAGGAGGAGTTCCTGCTGGACGCGGTGGCCGCCCTGTGCAGCCGGGCGGCGGGCGGCCGGCCGGTGACCGTGGAGACCGACCGCCGGGAGATGACCGGCGCGTTCCGGCTGCGGCACGCGGCGACGGTGCGGGTGGTGACCGGTGTCGGCCCCGACGGCCGGATCCTCGCCCGTCACGTCGACGCGGTCTTCGAGGGCGGGCCGTACGCAGGCCACTCCCCCAGCGTCACCGCCAACGGGCTCTCGCTCGCGCTGACCCTGTACCCCGCCCCGGCCACCCGGGCGACGGGGGTGTGCGTGGCGCTGAACCGGGTGCCGTCCGGGGCGTTCCGGGGCTACGGCGCTCCGCAGGTGCTGTTCGCGGTGGAGAGCCAGCTGGACGTGATCGGCCGGAGCCTGGGGATCGGCCCGGTCGCCCTGCGCGAGCGGAACGCCCTGCGCACCGGCGACCGCGACCCCCTGCACGGCTGGCCGGTCCGCTCGTTCGGCCTCCCCTCCTGCCTCCGCGCCCTCCCGGTGCCGGAGCCCCGGGAGGAGCCGGCCGGCGCGCGGCTGCGGCGCGGCACCGGGGTCGCCGCCCTGCTGAACCTCAGCGGTCTCACCGGCGTGATCGGCACCGACCGGGCCGAGGCGGGCTGCCGGATCGACCGCGGCCGCCTCCGGGTCCTCACCGCCTGCCCCGACGTCGGACAGGGCATCCACACCGTGCTCGCCTCGGTCGCCGCGGAACGCCTCGGCATCCCCGCGGAGCTGGTCGACGTCGAGCTCGACCTCGGACAGGCCGACGCCGGGCTGTTCGCCTCGCGCGGGTCGTACCTGACGGCCGGCGCCGTCGCCGAGGCCGCCGCGGAACTGCTCCGCCTGGCCCGGAAGCAGGCCCCCGACGGGCTGCTCGGCCCGGACGGACTGCTCAGGCCGGACCTGGACGGACTGGCCGTCGACGGCGCCTTCGCCGCGCCGGACAACGCCCTGGCCGCCGGGGCCCAGGCGGCCGAGGTGGAGGTCGACTGCGCCACCGGGGTGATCCGGGTGCTGCGCATCGACTCCGCCCACGACACCGGCCGGGTGCTCCAGCCCGCGCAGGCCGAGGAACAGGTCCGCGGCGGTGTGGTGCAGGCCGTGGGCATGGCGCTGACCGAGGGCGTCCGGTTCGGCCCGGACGGCGCCGTCGAGCAGCCCGCGCTGCTGGCCCAGGGCGTGCCCCGGCCGCCGTGGCGGATCCCCGTCGAGGTGCACCTGGTCGAGGAGCCCCACCCCGTCGGCCCGCTGGGCGCCAAGGGCCTCGGCGAGTCGCCGACGATGGGCATCGTCCCCGCCATCGCCAACGCCGTGCGCGACGCCACTGGCGCCGAGCTGGACCACGCCCCGTTCACTCCCGAACGGGTCCTGGCCGCCCTCCGTGCCTCGCCGGACCCGACCGTACGGGCCTGGGCCGGCGACCCGGTTCCATCATCCGACTGAGAAGAGGATCCCCATGGGCCAGAACTGGTCCTCGGACGCCGAACTGGCAACCGACTTCAACGCCTACGACGACCTCACCGAGCAGGCCGTCGGCTTCCCGCTGGTGTTCCGCGCACTCGGCCTCGACCCGTCCGGCCTCGACCCCTCCGGTCCCGGCCACCTCCTCGACTACGGCTGCGGCCCGGGCCGGGTGTCGCTGCTCGCCGCGCGGGCCCACCCGGCCCTGCGGGTCACCGGCGTCGACATCTCCCCGCACATGCTGGGCATCGCCGCGGAGCGGCGCACCCACGAGCGGGTGCACTACCGGCGGATCGAGAGCGCCGACCTGTCGTTCCTGCCGGACGACTCGGTGGACGCCGCCATGTCCTGCTTCGTCTTCATCAACATCGGCGACCTGGAGACCGTCCGGGAGGTCACGGCCGAGGTGTACCGGGTGCTGCGGCCGGGCGCCCGCTACGCCGTCCTGGACTCCAACCCGGAGACCGTCGGGATCCGCTTCGCCACCTTCCGCACCGGCGAGCCCGGGCGCCGCTACGCCCCGGGCGAGACCCGCCGGGTCCAGCTCTTCGGCTCGGCCGACACCTTGGAGATCGAGGACTACCACTGGCCGCTCGACGTCTACCGCGAGGTCCTGACCGGGGCCGGCTTCGCCGGGGTCGACGTCCGCACGCCCGTCCTGGCCGACGCCCTGGCCCTGGGGGCGCCCGTCGTACCGCTGCCCGGCGGCGACGCGGCGCCCGAGGCGACGCACGCCCCGATGGTGCTCGCGGTCGGCACCAAGCCCGCCTGACCCCGGCCGCGGCGGATCCGGCCGGACCCTAGCCCGCGGCCCGGCGGGGTCGGGCCGGGACGGGGCGCGGGAGGGCCGAGCGACCCCGCGCCGCCCCCCGGAAGCCGGGGCCCGCGGGGGCGTCCGCCGGGACCGCCGACCAGGGCGGACGCCGGATCGCCGGACGCTCCGCGGCCACCGGCCGGCCCCCCAGGGAGGCGTGCAGCTGGGTGCGCCGGGAGATGCCGAGCTTGCGGTAGACGTTGGTGAGGTGGAACTCGACCGTCCGCTGGGTCACCGTCAGCCGCTCGGCGATCTCGCGGTTGGACAGGCCGTTCGCCGCCAGCTCGGCCACCCGGCGCTCGTGCGCGGTCAGCGCCCAGCCGTGCCCGACCATGCCGGGCGTGCGGCCCTCGCCCGACCGGACCCGCGGCACGAGGAGGGTCGGGCTCCCGGCTCCGGGGTGCGCCCCCGTCGGCGCCGGCCCGGCGTCCAGGTCCTCCCGCTCGCAGGCGGCGGCCTCCTCGGCCCGGCCGAGCGCGCGCAGGGCCCGCGCCGCGGACGGCCGCCAGCGCAGGAGGGGTCGGTGCGCCGGATGCACCGAGGTCAGGCGCCGTGCGCAGTCCAGCAGATCGGTCAGGGCCTCCTGCGGCGCGTCCTCGGCCAGCAGCAGTCCGCCCCGGGCCAGCCGCAGCGCCAGCCCGCCCGCGGTCGACGGGAGCCGCCCGGCCAGCCGGTAGCGCTCCAGCACCGCCCGGGCGGTGTCGGGCCGTCCGCCGCGGACCTCCAGGTCGGTCCAGAGCGCGAGGCTCCGCAGCGCCCACGGCGTCCGGGAGCGCAGCCCGTGGCACTCCAGCACCGCGTCCAGCGCGATCCGGGCGTGCTCGGCGGCCGGGCCCTCCTCGCCGCGGGCCAGCCGCACCCGCGCCACCAGGACGTGCCCCGCCGCCGCGTCGTCCTCGGCGCGGTGGCGCAGCGCGTGCTCCAGCGCCTGCTGCGCGCGGTCCAGCGCGGTGTCCGTGTCGCCGGTGAACAGCAGTGCGTTGACCAGCAGTTCGTGCTCCCAGCCGGCCGCACCGGGGCCGAGCCGCGCCCAGTCCGCCGGCCGGCCCGCGGCCGGCGCCGGATCGGCGGCCGTCAGCAGCGCCAGCGCCCGCTGCACGGCGGACGGTCCCGTCCCACCGAGGTCCACCGGTGGGTACGGTGCGGGGGCGCCGTGCGGTCGGCCGGACGCGCCGACGCCGGCGCCGTTCGCGGCGCCCCGGGTCAGCAGCCGGAGCCCGGCCACCGCGCCCGCGGCCGGGTCGGCGCCCGGGGCGGGTGCCGGCGTACGGTCACGCGGCCGTCCGCAGGCGTCCCCGAACATGGTCCGGGCCGTGCGGGCCAGCACCGCGACGCCCTCGGGGGCCTGGGCCTCGTAGACGATCAGGGCCGCGGTGGCGGCCAACCGCTCGGCGTGGGCCCGCCCGGCGGAGGCGTCGAGCGCCCGGTCCAGTCGGACCAGGGCCCGGACCGGCTCCTCCCCGGCCTCCGCCAACGCCAACTCGCAGAGCACCTCCGACCGCTCGGTGTCCTCCAGCGGCTGCTCCAGGGCCGCGCGCAGGCAGGCGACCGGCAGGGCGGTGTCGTCCAGCGGGGCGTCCGCGGCGGCCCGGCGCAGCAGCGGCGCCACCCAGGGCAGCCGCACCGGCGCACCCGCCAGCAGCCGCCGGGCCACCTCGGTGGGCGGCGCGCACTGCTGGTAGAGCCGCACGGCCGCCTCCGCCTGCCAGCGGGCCCGTTCGGCGTCGGGGACCAGCGCGCGGACGCCGTCCCGCAGCAGCGGGTGCCGGAACCCCGTACCGTCCGCCGCCAGCACGCCCATCGCCGTCAGCACCCGCCGCGGCTCCGCGTCCGTCCCGGAGAGCGCCGCGACCTCGCCGACGAGGCGCGGTGCGGCCGGTTCCAGGACGGCCAGGCAGCGGGCGTACTCCGCGGCGTCCGGCGACTGGCGCCGCAGGCGCTCGACCATCCGGACGGCCGGCTCCACCGCGCGGACGCCGGCCCCGGGCGGCAGCGGCGGCCCGCTCTCCTCCGAGTCCAGCAGGACCCGCAGCAGGGCCGGGTTGCCGCCGGCGTCCCGCAGCGCCTCCGGGGCGGGCCCGGCCGAGCCGCCGCGGGCCGCCGCCAGCCGGGCCGCCTGCGGCCCGGTCAGCTCCGGGACCGGGACGTGCCGGGCCCGCGCGAGCAGGTCGGCGAGCGGCCCGGCTGCGGACCCGCGCTCGGCCGGGCAGCGGGTCACCAGCAGCACCACCGGGGTGGTGACGGGGCAGCGGCTGAGGTAGTGCAGCCAGCGCAGCGACTGCGGGTCGGCCCAGGTGACGTCGTCGACGGCGAGCAGCAGCGGCGCGTCGGACACGAGCTCCTGCACCGCCTCCTGCAGCCGCTCCACGGCGGCGCGCTCCGCGGCCGGGTCCACCGGGGTGTCCGGCAGGGACGGGCCGGCCGCCCGGTGCCCGAGGAGCTGCCGGGCGACACCGTACGGGTAGTCCTGCTGGTGCGGCCCGGCGGCGGCCTCGCGGACGGTGAAGCCCCGCCGCCGGGCGCGGTCCGCCGAGGCCTCCAGGACGGCCGAGGTGCCCGCGCCCGGCAGCCCGGCCAGGCACACCACGGCCCCGCGGCCGCCCTCGGCCCGGGTCAGGGCCTGCTCCACCTCGGCGAGTTGGAGCTCCCGCCCGACCAGGGCCGGTCCGGTGGACCCGGTGTGCGCTCCGGTCGGCTGCCGGGCCCCGGGCTGCCGGTCGACTTCTTCCACGAACATCCTGGCTCTCCAAGCGACGAGGTGTCGGCGTAGGGCGGGCCTGCGCGGCCCGGTGGCGGTCAGTGCCCCGTCGGCGGCCGGACCGGCTCGTGCAGCGCGGACAGCCACTCCTCGACCTGCGGCCGGGAGATCAGGTCGCGCCGGTGGACGACCAGGCCGCGCAGTTCACGGCCGGTGTCGGTGACCCACAGGCTGAGGTCGAACAGCGCCCGGTCGAGCTCGGGCAGGCCCGCCTCACCGGTCCGGCCGCCGAGCGTGAAGGCCTCCGGCGGGTTGCCGGCCAGGAAGAGGGCCCGGGCGGGCACGGCCGGGTCGGCGCCGGGCCGGCCGACGCCGCGCAGCGCCTCCGTCACCCGGTCCGAGGGGACGTTCTGGTGGATCAGGGCCCAGCGCACGCCCTCGTGCACGGCCTGCACGGTCGCTTCGAGGCTCCCCTCGCGCGGCGTGTCCACGAGGACCGGCAGCAGGTTGACGAAGTTCCCCATCACCTCCCCGGCCTCGGGCACGTAGCGGCCGGGGAACGGGCAGTAGAAGGCCAGTTCCTCGTTGCGGACGCTGGGCCGCATGGCGTGCAGGACCTTGGCGCCCGCCAGGACGAAGCTCGTCACCCGGTGGCGCCGGGCCTGCTCGGTGTGCCGCCGGTAGGCCTCGCCGCCGACCGTGAACGGCACCGAGGCCGCCGGTACCGGGCCGGCCGGCCACGGGGAGTCGTCGCCCAGCAGCACCGGCGGGACCCCGGTGGGCAGCCGCTTGCGCCAGAGGTCGAGCAGGTCCCGGGTGTGGTCGCTGTCCAGCACCCGCCGCTCGGCGGCCGCGACCGCCGCCAGCGAGGGCCGGTCGCGGGTCCGCAGGAAGGCCTCCTCCCCGGCGGTGTACGCGGCGCCGACGTCCTCCAGGAACCGGGTGTAGGACAGGCCGTCGCAGACCGCGTGGTCGATCCTCAGCACCACGGCGAAGCCCGGTTCCGTCCGGCGGACGCAGACCACCCGCAGGTGGCGCCGCCGCCCGTCGCCGTCCGGGCCTGCCTCGGCCGGACCGGCCTCGGCCAGCTCCCGGTCCGCGATCCGGCGGGCCGCCGCGCACAGCCCGTCCCAGTCCGCGTCGCCCAGGTCGACCAGGTCGAGCGTCGGCGTCCACGGCTCCTCGCGGTACTGGGGGCCGGCCGCCGGGTCGTCCCGGTAGCCGCTGCGCAGCGCCGGGTTGACCCGGACCGCCAGCGCCACCGCCCGCTCCAGCCGGGCCGGGTCGACCGAGGCCCCGGCGAACCGGAAGACCTTGCAGATGACGCTGACCGGTGCGCTGCCGCCGACGAGGTCGCCCCGGCGCACGCCCAGGCTCATCCGGTGCGGCAGTGCGGCCCAGCCGTCCGACGGCCCGGGCTCCGGATCCGCCTGCGGCTCCGGAGCCGCGGCCCCGGCCCCGGCCGTTTCCGCCGCGCGCTGCACCTCGGCGGTGAACTCCCCCAGCCGCGGGGAGTCGAACAGGGTCTTCAGCGAGAGGTCCGTCCCGAACTGCTCGCAGACCCTGGCCACCAGCGCGTCGGCGAGCAGCGAATGGCCGCCCAGCTCGAAGAAGGAGTCCTCGGTACGGATCGGGCCGAAGCCCAGCACCTCCTCCCAGATGGCGGTGACCGCGGCCAGCGTCGCCGTGTCCAGGCCGGTGGCGTCGACGCCCGGGCCACCGTCACCCTGACCGTCAGTTTCCTGGCCGCCATTGCCGAAGTCGCCCGCCGCCCGTACGGCCCCGGTGGCCCGGACGGGCGTGGCCGCCACCGCGGTGCCCGGATCGTCGGCGATGTCCCGCAGGATCCGGACGTAGTCGTCCACCATCGCCGAGACCAGCGTCGGCCCGCAGGCCCCCTGCGGGTCCTTCCACAGCAGGTGCGTTCCGGCGCTGTCCTTGCGCACCATCGCCGCCAGGGTGAACCCGGCGGTGCTCTCCATCGGCTGGAGGCTCAGCACCGCGTCCGTGTCCGGACCGGTGAGCCGCACCCGCTGCACGTCCACCCCGTCCCGGGTGGTGGCGTCCCACAGCTGGAACACCGTCTGGTGGGTGCTGGCCTGGGCCTGCGGGCCGGTCAGGCCCGCGGCCCGCATGATGGCGGGCAGCGGCAGGTCCCCGTGCGACAGCGCCTCCTTGAGCCGGCGGTACGCCCGGGGCAGCAGCTGCGCGTACGAGTCGGACCCGCCGACCCGGCAGCGCACCGGCAGGGTGTTGACGAAGTAGCCGACGCTGTCCCTCAGCGCGGCGTCGGACCGCCCGTGGTACGGGACGAACGCCAGCGGTTCGGCCGATCCGGTGCAGCGCGAGAGCAGCGCGAAGTACCCGCCCAGCAGGACGGCGGTGTACGAGATGCCGAGCTGGGCCGCGCGTTCGCGCAGCCGGGCCGCCAGGTCCGCCGGGAGCGTCTGCGCGACGACGGTGTACTGCGGCCGCTCGGTGCCGGCCGGCAGCCGGAAGTCCCGGGCGCCCCCGTCCAAGGCCTCCCGCCAGTAGGCCCGGTGGCCGTCTCCGGCCGGGCCGTCGGCCAGCTCCCCGGAGCGTTCCGCGTACGCGGCGGACGGCCCGGTCGGCGCCTCGGGCAGCGGCTGCAGGTCCGCGTAGGCGCGGCGCAGCGCGTCGAGCAGCAGCAGGATGGAGGCGCCGTCGTAGACGAGGTGGTGCACGGCGAGCAGCAGCACCGTCCCGTCCGGGCAGTGCAGCAGGTCCACCCGGGCCAGCGGTCCGGTGCGCAGGTCGAACGGGGACTGCCAGGTGCGGCGCGCCGCCTCCTCGCGGGCCTCCTCGGTGTGCGACTCGCGGACCGGGATCTCCGGTGCGCCGGACCAGTCCAGAACCGGCCGGCCCCCGTGTTCGGCGACCCGCCCGCGAAGGTGCGGCCAGGCCCGGCCGACGACGCGCACCGCCCGGGCCAGGCGGTCGGGGTCGATCCGGCCCTGCACCAGGAAGGGCGTCGGGATGATGTGCGTCCACTGGGCCGGGTCGCGTTTCCAGGCCACCCACATGGCCTGCTGCCCAACGGAGAGCGGGATGTGCTGCGGTGCGGTGTTCACGCACAGTCCTTCCTGGGTGCTGCCGATGCTGCCGGGGTTCCGGGGGCGGCGGGCCCGGCACGCTGCGGGGCGGGCCCGCGGCGGCGGATCCGGCTCCGGCGGCCCCCGATGGCCACGATTGTGCTGGCGGCGGTCCTCCGGGGGATCGACGCGCGTTCAACAGCCGCCCCGGCCGGCGGCGCCGGCGCGCGTGGCCGGGCCGCCGCGAGGGGTCGGCCGGCGCCGGCCGCGTCCGTCGCGTTGAACGGAAGTTGATCGACGGTCAGGCGGACTCTGCGACAGTCCTCCTGTCCACCGCCCCCTGCCCGGAAAAGAGGTGCCCGTCGATGTCCGCCGGCTCCCCGATCCCCTCCCGCCGCACCCGGCTCACCGCGGCGCTCCTGCTGTCCGGCGCCGTGCTCCTCCTCGGCACCGCGTACTGCGCCCCGGGCCCCGTCGACGGGGGTTCGGCGGTGTCCGCCGCCCCGGCACCGGGACGCAGCGGGGTCCCGCTCGAATGGAACACCACGGGCTCCTGCGCGAGTTGCACCGGCAGGGCCGCGGAGAAGTGACCCGGGGCCTCGACGGCCGGGGCCGGGTCGACCAGATCCGGTTGGACCTGGGCCGGTTCGACCGGGCCTGGTCGCGGCTGCTCCCCGGGACAGCTCCGGCAGTAGCCGTACGGCTCGCCGGCGCGTGACGGGCCGGCGCCCGCCCCGGGCCGTCCGTCCGTCCGCCCGGGGCCGCCCATCCCATCGAGCAGCCGCTGCGCCTGCGCCGCCTCCGGGAGGTCCAGCCGCCGGAGCAGGTCGAGAGCCTGCCGGCAGGTGAGGCGGGCCTCCTCGGAGCGGCCGAGGGCGGTCAGCGCCCGGGACAGCGCCAGCAGGGCCTGGCCCTCGTCCCGCCGGGCGCCGGTCTCCCGGCAGAGCCGCAGCGCCGTGTCGGCGTGGCCGACGGCCTCCTGGGTGCGGCCGACCGCCCGCAGGCTGTCGGCGAGCTGGTAGCGGGCCCGGGCCTCCCGCCCCCGCATGCCCGTCCGCTGGGACAGCGCGATGCACTCCCGGTACCGGGCGACGGCCTCGTCGTGGCGGCCCAGCTGGTGCAGCGCCAGGCCCAGCACGTACAGGGCGTAGCCGGCGGAGGCCGGGTCGGACCGGGTGTCCGGCTCCGCGAGCACCTGTTCGCAGGCCTCGACCGCCTCGTCGGCCCGCCCGCTGCAGGACCGGGCCAGCGCGGCGTTCAACGTCGTCGCGATCGCCCCGGAGCGGTGGCCGAGCTCGTGGGCCAGCGTGATCGCCTCGTCGAAGCAGGCCACCGCCTCGTCGTAGCGGTGCTGGAACTGCGCCACCATCCCGAGGTCGTTGAGGGCCTGGCGGAGGATCGCGGTGTCCCCCGCGATCCGGCACAGGTCGACCGCCTGCCGAGCGTGGGTCTCGGCCTCGGCGAGCCGGGCGGCCTGGAGGGCGAGGTTGCCGTTCAGGAACCGGGCCCGGCCCAGTGTCCCGGCATCGTCCACCCGGGCCGCCGCCGTCAGCACGGCCCGGGCGCCGCGGGCCAGCAGTCCGTGCCGGACCTCCCAGCCGAACGGGGTCAGGGCGATCAGCAGGTCGGTGGCCTCGCTCAGCGCACGGCGGCCGTACTCGTCCCCGCCGCGGGCGGTCTCCTCGGCGGCGGCGACCACGCCCTCGAACTCGGCGACCGCCCACGCGCGGGCCGCCCGGGCGTCGGCCAGCGGCTCGCCGGCCGAGCGGGCCGGACCGAGCATCCCGCTGACCGGGTCGCCGGGAACCGCCTGCTGGAACGCGGAACAGGCGGTGGCCAGCAGGAAGTCCAGCCACCTGGTCCGGGCCGCGACCGCCTCGCCGGGCCGTTCGCCCCGGGCCCGCTGCCGGGCGAACACCCGCAGCAGGTCGTGGTAGCGGTACCGCCCGGCGGCCGGGCTCTGCAGCATGGCCGCGTCGACCAGCGACTCCAGCAGCTCCTCGGTGTCGGGCCCGTCCGCGTCGACCAGCACCGCGGCGGCGGACACCCCCACGTCGGGCCCGTCCGCGAGGGAGACCAGGCGGAACGCCCGGGCCTGGTCCGGGGTCAACTGGCGGTAGCCCAGCTCGAAGGCGGCCTCGATGGCCAGGTCGCCGACCCGCAGCTCGGAGATCCGGCGCCGCTCGTCCGAGAGCCGCCTGATCAGCGACTCCAGCGTCCAGCTCCGGCGGGAGGCCAGCCTGGTGGCCAGGATCCGGACCGCCAGCGGGAGGAAGCCGCAGGTCGCCAGCAGGTCGACGGCGGCCTCGGGCTCCTGGTGCAGCCGCTCCGGGCCGGCCAGCCGGCCGAGCAGTTCGAGGGCCTCGTCCGGGGTGAAGACGTCGAGGTCCACCTCCAGGTCGGTGGGGAGGCCGAACAGCCTGGTCCGGCTGGTGGCGATCACCGCGCAGCCCGCCGAGCCCGGCAGCAGGTACCGCAGCTGTGCGGCGTCGCGGGCGTTGTCGAGCAGGACGAGAACGCGCCGGCCGTCCAGGGAGGACCGGTACAGGGCCGCCCGCGCCTCCAGCCCGTCCGGTATCGCGTCCCCCGGGGTGCCGAGGGCGAGCAGGAAGTCGGCCAGCACGATGGACGGATCGGCCGGCTCCTGGTCGACACCGCGGAGGTCGGCGTGCAACTGCCCGTCGGGGAACCACCGGCGGGTGCGGTGGGCGACGTGGACGGCCAGCACGCTCTTGCCGACCCCGCCCATGCCGGCGACGGCCACGACGGCCGGGGCGCCGCGTCCGGCACCGGTCAGCGCCTCGCACATCCGGGCCGCCGGCCCGGTGCGGCCGACCAGGTCGGCGGTCTCGGCGGGGAGTTGCGCGGGCGTGGGCAGCGGCGCCCGGAACCCGCGTCCGGGTCCGTCGGCGGGCGGGGTCGGGCGGTCGGCGGCCGGGGCGGGCGGGGCGGCCGGGGCTGGCGGGGCTGCCAGGGCGGTCGGGGCGGCCGTTCGCGCGTCGGGCCCGGACGCCTCCGGCTCCGGCGCCACCGCTGCCTCCGCTGGCTCCGCCGCAGCCGCAGCCACAGCCGCCGACGGCCCGGCCGGCTCGAAGGCGCCGCCCTCCCCCCGCGCCGGACCGAGCAGGAGGGGATCACCGGCCAGGACCCGGCGGTGGAGCTCGGTCAGCTCCGGGCCCGGGTCCAGGCCCTGCTCGGAGATCAGGCGCTGGCGGATCCGCTGGTAGACCTGCAGCGCCTCGGTCTGCCGGCCGCCCGCGAACAGGGCCCGCATCAGCAGCCCGTGGGCGCTCTCGCGCAGCGGGTTCTCGGAGACGAAGGCGGTCAGGTCCGGGACGGCCAGGGCGTGCCGGCCGAGCGCCAGCGCCAGGTCGAGCCGCTGCTCGATCAGGGTGAGCCGGAGCTCGGTGAGCCGGGCCCGCTGGCGCTTCGCGAACGGCCCGGGGATCCTGGCGAGCGGGTCGCCCCGCCACAGTGCCAGGGCCTGTTCGAGAAGGGCGTCAGCCTGCTCCAACCGCGCGGACGAACGGGCCTCGGCCGCCCTGGCCACGAGTTCCTCCGCCTGCCAGAGGTCCAGAGCGTCCGGCGGGATCAGCAGCCGGTAGCCGTCGCCGGCCGACACCAGGACCACCGGTGCCACGGAGCGGTCCGGTTCCATCAGCCGCCGCCAGCGCCACGCGTAGGTCCGGACGGTGGTGACCGCGGCATCGGGTGGCGACTGGCCCCACAGCGCCTCGACCAGGCCGGCGATGGTCGAGGATCCGTTGGGGCTCAGGAGCAGCACGGCCAGCATCGCCTGCTGCTGCGGGGTCCCCACCGCGAGCTGGACCGAGCCGCAGTGCGCCCGCAGGGATCCCAGCACGCCGAACCCGAGCTCGCGTGCCTGGAAACATCGTTCGTCCACCTGTTCTCCGTTCATATATGCAGGACTTGGCATGTCCCCGAATGGTTCCCGCGGACGAATCCCCGGCCGCCCGGACGCCCCCGCCCCTCCTCCACCGGCCGCCCGCGCCCGCACCCGGCGATCTACATCCGTTCAACCCCCGGATCAACGGACGGCCGCACGGATTCCCGCGGATTCCCGCCGATCCGTGTCGAGCGGAACAGCGCGGGCGACCACGGAGACGGTCATACTAGGTTCAGTCACATTCCGTAGTCACAGGGGGAGTTCACCGTGGAACACCTGCAACGACTGGGTTCGGGAATCCGGCGGCTCCGGCGCGCCGCGGGCCTCTCCCAGACGGACCTGGCCGGACCGGACTTCTCCCCCAGTTACATCTCCCTGCTGGAGGCCGGAAAGCGGACACCCTCACCCGACGTCCTCATCCGGCTCGCCGCCCGGCTGGGCACCGACCCGGAGCACCTCGTCAGGCTCCTGGACCGCGCCGACCGCGGCGAGCTGGAGGTCGAACTCCGCCTCGCCGACGCCGCGCTGGAGCGGGACGGCTCCCCCGAGGCCGCCCTGGACCGGTACCGGTCCGTACGGGAGCGGGCCACCGGCGCGGACCTCCGGGACCTCGGGCTCGCGGCCGACCTGGGAGCCGCCCGCGCCCTGGAGCGGGCCGGCCGGCTGACCGAGGCCGTGGACCGCTACGAGCGGCTGCGGACCTCCGCCGCGCAGTCCCAGGGCCGGGTCTCCCGGCTCGCCGTCACGGTGGCGCTCTGTCGCTGCCACCGCGAGCTGGGCGACCTCGACCACGCGATCACGCTCGGCGAGGACGCCCTGACCGAGGTGCAGCGGCTCGGGCTGGTCCCGACCCAGGTGGGGGTGGAGCTCCTGGCCTCCCTCGCCGCCCTCCACTGCGAGCGGGGGGACGTCCACCGCGCCCGGCAGCTCACCGGCACCGCGATCCGGCTCGCCGGGTCGGTCGGCACCCCGGCAGCGCTCGGCGCCGCGTACTGGAGCGCCGGCCTCGCCGCACACGCGGGCGGCGACCCGGGAGACGCGCTGCCCCTGCTCCAGCGGGCGCTGGCGACCCAGCCGGCGGGCGAGAACGAGCGGGTGGCCGGGCGGCTGCGCGTCCTGCACGCCGAGGTCCTGCTCAGCCTGGACCCGCCCGACGCGGCCGCCGCCCGGGCCGAACTGGCCGATACCGCAAGACCGTTGGCCGATCACGGCTCCCCCGCCGACCGGGCCGCCCACGCCGTCGCGGCCGCCCGGGCCGAGCTGCTGCTCGGCCAGGCCGCCGCCGCCCGCGAGCTGGCCGACCGCGCCCTCGCCGCCCTGCCGCCCGAGGCCGGCCCGGAACGGGCCCGGGCCCTCCTGCTGCTCGCCGAGGCCCTGGCCGGCACCGGCGACGAGGACGCGGCAGCAGCCGCCGGCGCCGCCCTGAGACAGGCCGCCGAGGCGCTGGCCGGGGCGACGAGCGGCCGCCGCGCCGCGGGCGCCTGGGCCGAGCTGGCCACGGCGCTCCACCGGGCCGGCGACCACGGACCGGCCGTCCGGGCCTTCCGGCAGGCGCTGCGCTGCCACGGCCACCGGCTGCCGGATCCGCCACCCGGCGAGGGGCCCGTCGAAGGGGCCGCCGAAGGGGCCGCCGAATTCACCGACCAACGAGTCCCGCCGGTCACGGAAACAGGCTTCCAGTCAAAGCCGACAGTCACGGATCCTCTTGGGCAGAAGCCGAATTGACGCCCGATTCGGTGGCGCGAACAGACCTTTGACGGTCCGGTCACACCGTGGTGTCATCGTGGTCGCTGGCCGACCAAGGGGGACCTGATGAGCCGGATACCACTCGCGCTGAGCCACGGCGAGCCCATCGAACTCACCGCCGACGATCCCCGTACGCTGCCCGAACTCCTGCGGCTGGCCGCGGTTCGCTTCCCCTCGGCCGCACTGGTGACCCTGGACCGGCACGGCGAGGCCCACACCGTCCGCTACCCGGAACTCCTCGACACCGCCGGCCGGTTGCTCACCGGGCTGCGCCGGCACGGCCTCGCCCCCGGGGACCGGGCGATCCTCGTCGGCCTGCCCCCGGCGGACTTCTTCCCCGCCCTCTGGGCCTGTCTGCTGGGGGGCGTCCAGCCGCTGGCGATCAGCGACCCGGTGGAGAGCGCCCACCTGCGCGCCGGAGAGGGCCGGTTCCTCACCGCCTGGCAGCGACTCGGCCGCCCGGCGGTCCTGTCCTCCGCCGCCGGGGTCGCCACCCTCACCGAGGCCGGGGTACCCGCCGTCGACCCCGGCGCCCTGACCGGGCGCCAGGGCGCCGACCCACACCGGCCGGACCTCGCCGAGACCGCCCTGCTGATGCTCTCGTCCGGCAGCACCGGCACCGCGAAGGCCGCTCGGCTGACCCACCGGGGCCTCGCCGAGTTCGGGCACGGCTCGCGGCGGCTGCTCGGCTGGCAGCCCGGCGAAACGGCGCTGAACTGGCTCCCGACCGACCACAGCGGCGCCCTGCTCCTCTACCACCTGCTGCCGCTCTTCACCGGAACCACCCAGATCCACGTGCCCACCGACCTGGTGCTGGCCGACCCACTGCACTGGCTCGACCTGATGGACCGGCACCGGGTGAACCACTCCTGGGCCCCCGCGTTCGGCTACCAGCTGGTCCGCGACGCGCTGGCCAGGCGTCCGGAGACCGACCTGGACCTCTCCGCCGTACGCACCCTGGTCAGCGGCGGCGAGCAGATCACTCCCGGGCTGGTCCGCGGGTTCCTGACGGCGACCGCCCGGTTCGGGCTGCCGGGCGACTCCTTCGTGCCCGCCTGGGGCATGGCGGAGACCTGCACCGGCATCACCATGGGCCGGTTCGGCGCCCCGGGCAGCACCCACCGGATCCGCCGGGCCAGTCTGGCGGGCGAACTGGAGTACGCCGGACCGGAGGCTCCGGACGAGGAGTGCCTGGACTTCGTGTCGGTCGGGCGTCCGGCCCCGGGTGCCACGCTGCGGATCGTCGACCCGCAGGGCGCGGTGCTGCCCGAGGGCCGGATCGGCACCCTCCAGGTCGGCTCGGCGCGGGTGACCCCGGGCTACGTCGACGACGCGGCCGCCGACGAACGGGCCTTCCCGACGGGTGACTGGGCGCCCCGAAGCTGGCTGGACACCGGGGACCTGGGCTTCCTCCGGAACGGCGAACTCGTGGTGACCGGGCGGGACAAGGACATCGTGATCCTCAACGGCCACAACCACCTCTGCCACGAGATCGAGGAGGTCGCGGCCTCCGTCGACGGCGTCCTGGCCGGCGCGGTGGCCGCCTGCGGCCTGCCCGGTGCGCAGAGCGGTACCGAGGCCCTGGGCCTGCTGTTCGCACCCGACGACTCCGTACCCGAGGACTCCGTACCCGACGGCCCCGCGCGCGAGGTCGAGGCGATCGCGCGGGAGATCCGCGCGGCGCTGTTCACCCGGCTCCGGCTGACCGCCGCAGCCGTCCTCCCGGTGGCGGCCGGGGACTTCCCCCGCACCTCCAGCGGCAAGGTGCTCCGCCGGGCCGCCCGCGAGATCCTGCTCGCCGCCGGCCCGGGGCACCCGCCGCAGGCACCGACGCCGCCACAGGCACCGCAGGCGCCACGGCCGCCGCGGACCGCGCTGGACACCGTCCGCCGAGCGGTCCACGAGGTCCTCGCCGCCCGGCCCGGACCGGCCTCCGAGGACCCGGGCGACGCGACGCCCTTCCACGAGCTGGGACTCGACTCGGTGGCGCTGGTCCGACTGCACGTCGGGCTGGAGCGCGCCCTCGCCGTCGAGTTCCCCCGGACCCTGCTCTTCGAGCACCCCACCACCGCCTCCCTCGCGACCGCGCTGGACCTGCTCGGCGGCACCCCGCCACACCCGGCCCCCGGCCCCACCCCGGCAGCCACCCCGGCAGCCACCACGGCCGCGACAACGCAGCCGGCAGCACCGACGGAGACGCCCGACCGGCGTGTCGCGGTCATCGGCATGGCCCTGCGCTTCCCGGGGGCCTCGGACCCGGAGGGCTTCTGGGCCGACCTGTCGGACGGCACCTCCCGCATCTCCACCTTCGGCGAGGCCGAGCTGGCCTCGGCCGGCGTCTCCCCCGAGGAGGCCGCGGACCCCCGGCTGCGGCCCTTCGGCGGAGTGCTCGACGACGTCACCGGCTTCGACCACCGCTTCTTCGGCGTCAGCCCGCACGAGGCGGCGCTCACCCACCCCGCCCACCGCCTGTTCCTGGAGTGCAGCTACCACGCGCTGGAGGAGGGCGGCTACGCCGACCCCGCCCGGGGCGAGCGGATCGGCGTCTTCGCCGGGTCCGGCATGAACCTGCTCGACTACCAGGGCGATGCCGGCCGCCCGCCCGCCGACCCGGGTCTCGCCATGCAGTCCTCGCTGGGCGCGGCCCCGGACTTCCTCGCGTCCCGGGTCGCCTACCGGCTGAACCTGCGCGGCCCCGCGGTCGGTGTGCAGACGGCCTGCTCGTCCTCGCTGGTGGCGGTCCACCTCGCCGTCCAGGCCCTGCAGCACGGCGATGCCGAGCTGGCGCTGGCGGGCGCGGCGGCGGTGCACCTGCCGCAGCACTCCGGGTACCGGCTGCACCCCGGCAGCGTCCTGTCCCCGAGTGGCGTCTGCCGCCCCTTCGACGCCGCCGCGGACGGCACCGTCGGCGGCAACGGGGTCGCCGTCGTCCTGCTCAAACCGCTGCACCGGGCGCTGGCGGACGGCGACCGGATCCACGCGGTCATCGCGGGTTCGGCGGTCAACAACGACGGGGCGGCCAAGATCGGCTTCAGCGCGCCCGGCGTGACCGGGCAGACCGAGGTGATCACCCGGGCCCTCGCCCGCGCCGGTGTGACCGCCGACGGCATCGGCCACCTGGAGGCGCACGGCACCGGTACCCCGCTGGGCGACCCGGTCGAGTTCGCCGCGCTCACCGCCGCCCTGCGCAGCCCGACGGGCCGGACGGGCTTCTGCACCCTCGGCTCGGTCAAGGCGAACATCGGGCACCTGGACACCTGCGCGGGCATGGCCGGACTGATCAAGACGGTGCTGATGCTGCGCCACCGCACCCTGGTCGCCATGCCCGGCCCGACCACCTGGAACCCCGCCCTGGAGCCGGCCGGCAGCCCGTTCGTCCTCGCCGCCGCCACCCGCCCCTGGCCGGCCGGTCCCGGACCGCGGCGCGCCGGGGTGAGCGCGCTCGGCGTCGGCGGCACCAACGCCTTCGTCGTGCTGGAGGAGGCACCCGAGGCCGCCCCGACCGGCGGCGCCCGCGACGGCGCGCCCGGCGACGCCCCTGACAACGCCCCTGACGGCACCCCCGACGGTGGGCCGCCGGTCGTGCTGGCGCTGTCGGCCCAGCACCCCGAGGCGCTGCGCGAGCTGGCCTCGGAGCTGTCCGGCTGGCTGGCCGCCCGGCCGCAGGCACCACTGGACGCCGTGGCGGCCGAACTGGCCCGCCGCCCCAGGTACTCCCACCGGCTCGCGGTGACCGGCCGGACGGCGGCCGGACTCGCCGACGCGCTGGGCGCCTGGCAGCGCACCGGCGCCACCGCCGAGGGACACGGCGGCAGCGTGCCCCCGGAGGGGTTCGGCCCGACCGCCTTCGCCTACTCCGGCCAGGGAGGCGACCCCAGGCCGCTGCTGGCCCTGCTGCGGACGCGGCCCGCCTCCGGACGCCTCCTCGCGGAGTGCGACGAGGAGTTCCGCCGGCTCACCGGCACCGGGCTGCTGGCCCGGCTGGAGGCCGCACCGCCCGGCCCGCTGCCCACCGAGCTGGCCCAGCCCGCGCTGTTCGCCGCCCAGGCGGCCGCCACCGAACTGTGGCGCGGCCGCGGTCTGCGACCGGACCACCTGCTGGGCCACAGCATCGGCGAGTACGCCGCGCTGTGGGCCGCGGGCGGCATCAGCACCGCGACCGGTCTCCGGCTGACCACGCTGCGCGGGCGGCTGATGCAGGCCACCGAGCCCGGCGCGATGCTCGCCGTGCGCGCCGATCGCGCCCTGGCCGGGCGGGTCGCCGCGGCGACCGGACTCACCGTGGCGGCCGAGAACGCGGCCGACGGCCAGGTGCTCTCCGGCCGGCCCGGGGACGTCGACCGGGCCGCGGCCCTGCTCGACGCCGAGGCGGTGGCCTGGCGGAGGCTGCCGGTGGACCGGGCCTTCCACTCGGCCCTGCTCGACCCGGTCCTGGCCGAGTTCCGCCGCGAGGCGCAGCGGTGCGAGTACCGGCCGGTCCACACCTCCTTCGGCTGCGGGCTGGACGGCACCGTCCTGCCGCCGGGCACGGTCGTCGGGCCGGACTACCTGACGGACCAGCTCCGCGGGCCGGTCCGGTTCCGGCAGCTGCTGACCGCGCTGGAGGCCTCCGGCTGCCGCGGCTACCTGACGATCGGACCGGACGAGGAGCTGGCCGGGCTGGGCCGCCGGACCACGCGGGACCGCCCGTGGACCGCCTCCCAGCAGCGCGCCCTCCCGGCCGGGTCGGGGGACGCGATGGCACAGGCCGCGCTGTACTGTCTGGGCGCTCCGCTCGCCCTCCCGCGCGAGGGCGCGCTCCCGCCCGATCCGCTGCCGCGCTACCCGTTCCACCGGACGGACTTCCCATACTCCCGCGAGCCTTCCTCCCGTGAACCGTCCTCCCCCGGACCGAGGCCGCCCCGGCCGGAGCCGTCCCAACCGGAGGCCGCCCAACCGGAGGCCGCCCAACCGGAGGCCGCCCGCCACGACGGGGATCCTTCGCCCCGCCCCGCCGGGACGGCCGCACCCGACACGTCCCTGGCCGGGGTCGTCGCCCTGACGGCCCGCCATCTCGGCTGCACCACGGGTGAGGTGGCACCCGACGACACGTTCGTCCGGCTCGGCGCGGACTCGCTGACGCTCGCCGCGATGGGCCGCGAGCTGGCGGACCGCTTCGGCACCCGGGTGGCGCTGCGCGACCTGTTCGACTCCCTGGACACGCCCCGCAAGCTGGCCGACGCGCTGCGGTCCCACCGGCCGGCCGCCGCCGCTCCCGTTCCCGCCGCCATTGCCGCTGCCGTTCCCGCCGCCGATTCCGTTCCGGCCGACCCGGTCCAGGCGCTCATCGCCCAGCAACTGCGGCTCACGGACCGGGTGGTCGACCTGGTCGAGCGCCAACTCGCCGTCCTGGGAGCCGCTGCGACACCACCCTCGGCGCCACCGCCCCCGGCCCCGGCCCCGCTCCCGTCGCCGCCCTCGCCCTCACCCTTGCCGGCCCCGACCCCGACCCCGTCCCCCTCGGGGCGAGGCTGCGACTTCAGCCTCTACTTCTTCGGCGACTATCCGGACCAGGACAGCCGGAACAAGTACGACCTGGTCCTGGACGCCACCACGTACGCCGACCGGCAGGGCTTCCACACCGTCTGGCTGCCCGAACGGCACTTCCACTCGTTCGGCGCCCTCTTCCCCAACCCCTCGGTGCTCGCCGCCGCGCTCGCCACCCGCACCTCCCGGATCCGGCTGCACGCGGGCTCGGTCGTCCTGCCGCTGCACCACCCGGTCCGGGTGGCGGAGGAGTGGTCCGTGGTGGACAACCTCTCGGACGGCCGGGCCGGTCTCTGCGTGGCATCCGGCTGGCACGCACGCGACTTCGCACTCGCCCCCGAGGGCTTCGGGCGGCACCGGGAGCTGATGTACGAGCGGCTCGACACGGTGCGGGCGCTCTGGTCCGGGGCGTCGGTCGGCGCGACGGCCGGCGACGGCAAGCCCGTCGACGTGGCGCTGTTCCCCCGGCCGGTGCAGGCCGAGCCCCCGCTGTTCGTGGCGGTGGCGCAGAACCCGGACAGCTACCGTGCCGCCGCCCGGAACGGGCTGGGGGTCGTCACCAACCTGATGTCGCAGTCCGTGGAGCAGCTCGCCGAGAACATCGCGCTCTACCGCGCCGCCCGGGCCGAGGCCGGACTGGACCCCGCCGCCGGCCGGGTGGTGGTCCTGCTCCACACCTTCCTCGGCACCGACCGGGACCAGGCCAGGGCCGAGGCCCGCGACCCCTTCTGCGCCTACCTGCGGTCGTCGATGGCCCTGCTGGGCCAGTTCGCCAACAGCCTCGGGATGGCCGTCGACCTGGAGCACACCCCGCCCGAGGACCTGGACTTCCTCCTGCACCGCGCCTACGAGCAGTACTGCGACGGCCGGGCGCTGATCGGCACCGTGGACAGCGCCACCCCCGTGGTGGCCCGCCTGCTGGCCGCCGGGGTGGACGAGATCGCCGGCTTCGTCGACTTCGGCCTGAGCCGCGAGCGGGTGCTCGACGGGCTGGTCCGCCTCGACGAGCTGCGGCGCCGGTTCACCTCCTCCGCCGCCGACGCGACCGGCCCGGCCGAGTCCGCGACCGCGTCCCAGACCGAGGCCGAGGCAGAGGCAGAGGCAGAGTTCCCGCTCTCACCCGCACAGCGCGGTGTGTGGTTCATCGAGCAGCTCGACCCCGGCAGCACCGACTACCTGGAACCGCGGGCGATCCGGCTGGACGGCCCGCTGGACCCGGCGGCCCTGAGCTCGGCGCTCGACCTGGTGGTGCGGCGGCAGCCTGCGCTGCGCACCGCGTTCCGGCAACGCGACGGGGAGCCGCGGCAGGTGGTCCGGGCGCAGGCCGCCCTGGCCTGTCCGCTGCTGGACTGCTCCGGCCGCTCCGAGGAGGACGCGGTGGCCGAGCACCTCGCCGAGCTCGGTGCCGAACCGCTGGACCTCGCCCGGGCGCCCCTGGTCCGGGCCCGGCTGCTCCGGCTGTCCGCCGATCGACACGTCCTGCTGCTGCTGACCCACCATCTGGTGTTCGACGCCGCCTCCCTGCACATCCTGGGGCGGGACCTGGCCGCTCATCTGTGCACGTGGCCGCACCCGCCCGCGCCGCTCCCCGCCCTGCCCGCCCGGCCGCCGGAGCGGGAGCCGGCCGACCCCTCCCGGCTCGCCTACTGGCGCCACCGGCTGGGCGACGCCCCGGCCCCCGCGCTGCCCACCGACCGGCCGCGCGCGGACCGCCCCCCGGTCCCCGCCTGGCTCTCGCACACCTTCGGACCCGCCACCCGGCAGGCCCTGCGCGGCTTCGCCCGGCACCAGGGGGCGACGCCGTTCATGGCCGTCGTGGCCGCCGTCGGCACCGTCCTGGCGAGGTTCGGCGGGCAGGACGACCTGGTACTCGGTACGGCCGTGGGCAACCGCCCCGCCGACTGCGACGGGACGATCGGCTTCTTCGTGGAGACCGTCCCGCTGCGCCTCGACCTGGCCGGGGACCCGGCCTTCGCGGAGCTGCTGGACCGGATCAGGACGCTCAGCACCGACGCCTACGACCACGCCGTGCCCTTCGACGAGCTGGTACGCGCGGTCAACCCCGAGCGCGGGGCCGGCCGCAACCCGCTGTTCCAGGTGATGGTCGAGTACGAGGGCCCGGCCGAGCCGGGGTTCGACGCGGGCCCGCTGCACGGCGAGCCGGTCGATCTGCCCAACGGACGGGCTCCCTTCGACCTCAGCCTCTGCCTGTCGTACCGCGACGGCCTGTTGCACTGTCTGGCGCACTACGACGCGGCGCTGTTCGCGGCGGAGACCGTGCGCCGGATCCTGGACTACGTGGAGCAGGTGCTTGAGCTCGGCGCCGGGGATCCCGTCGGCCGGAGGCTGTCCGACCTCACGGCGCCGCCCGCGGCCGAGGCCCGCGTCCTGGCCGGCTTCGAGAACCACCCGGACACCCCGCCCGGCGGGCTGCCGGACCACGCGGAGCTGCCGGACCGCCCGGAGCTGCTGCACCACGCGTTCGAACGGCAGGCCCGCCGCACGCCCGCGGCGCCGGCGGTGGTCGACGCCGGGCCCCCGGTCAGCTACCGCGAACTCGACCTGGCCGCCGAGGCACTGGCCGCCCGGCTCCGCGCCGGGGCCGAGGTCACGGGGGCGGTGGTGGCCGTGTGCCTGCCGCGCGGCGTGGCCGCGGTGTCGGCGGTGCTGGCCGTGCTCAAGGCCGGCGCCGTCCTGCTGCCGCTGGATCCCGCCCAGCCCGCCGCCCGGCTGGCGCACATGCTGGCGGACAGCGGGGCGGTGCTGCTGGTCACCACCGCCGCGGCGGAACCGGCGGGCCTGCGCGCCGCCGTCCCCGGGCTGCGGGTCCTCGACCTCGACGCCGAGCCCACCGAGCCCGCCGAGACCGCCGAGACCGCCGGACCCCTTGCCGACCCGCGTCCCGCCCCAGCCCCGGCCCCGGCCCCGGCCCCGGCCCCGGCCCCGGCCGGCGGCCCCGACGACCCGGCGCTCTGCCTCTACACCTCCGGCTCCACCGGCCGGGCCAAGGGCGTGCTCCTGCCGCACCGCGGACCGGTCAGCCTGTTCCGCTGGTTCCGCCGGACCCGTCCGCGGCTGCGGACCCTCCAGTGGGCCTCCGCCGGCTTCGACCTCAGCCTCTTCGAGGTCTTCACCACCCTCGGCTCGGGCGCGGCCCTGGTGCTGCTGTCCGAGGAGGTCCGGTACGACGCCGACGCGATGGCCGCGGCCGTCCGCGGGAACGGTGTCCAGCGGCTCTGCCTCACCGCGAGCGCCCTGGCCCACCTGATGGAGGCCGAACCCGAACTGCCCGCGCTGCGCGAGCTGGTCTCGGTCGGCGAGCGGCTGCTGCCCACCCCGGCCCTGCGCCGCTTCCTGGCCGCGCACCCGCGCTGCGCCCTCTTCAACGAGTACGGTCCGACCGAGGCGTCGATGATGGTGACCTCCCACCGGGTGGACCCGGGCGACGACGCCCCGGCCGTCGGCCGGCCGGTGGCCGGGGTCGTGGTCCGGCTGCTGGACGGGTCCGGGCGGCGGGTCCCGCTCGGCGCGGTGGGCGAGATCCACGCGGGCGGCGCCGCGCCGGCCCTGGGGTACCTCGGCCGGCCCCGCGAGAGCGCGGCCGCCTTCGTCCCCGACCCGCTGGCGCCCGGTTCCCGGCTCTACCGGACGGGGGACCTGGGGCGCTGGACGGCCACCGGGGAGCTGCGCCACCTCGGCCGGCGCGACGAGCAGGTGAAGATCCGGGGCGTCCGGATCGAGCCGGCCGAGACCCGCCGGGCGCTGCTCGCCCTGCCGGCCGTCCGCGACGCCGAGGTGGTGGTCCGCACCGGTCCCGACGGCGGGCCGAGGCTGGTCGGCTACCTGTCGCTCGGCCCCGGCACCGGGCCGGCGGAGGTCGCCTCCCGGCTCGCCGCCCGGCTGCCCGGCCCGTTCGTCCCCAGCGCCTGGGTCCGGCTGGACCGGCTGCCGCTCAACGCCGCCGGCAAGCACGACCTGGCCGCCCTGCCGGAGCCCGACTGGTCCGGCGGCGAGGGGGACGCCGCGGGAGGAGCCGAGGGCGGCCCCGAGCCGCTGACGGCGGCGGAACGCGCCGTGCACACCGTCTGGTGCGAGCAGCTCGGCCTCGGCTCGGTGCCTCTCGACCGGTCCTTCTTCGCCGTCGGCGGTCACTCGCTGAGCGCGGTCCGGCTGCTCGGCCGGCTCCGGGACGAGCTCGGCCTGGAGTGCTCCCTCTCCGGCTTCCTCCGGCAGCCGACCGTCCGGGCGCTGGCCCGCCGGCTGCCGTCCCCGGCCGAGGAGGACGTCGAACTGTCCGGTGTGCAGCTGCGGATGTGGCGGCGGCACCTCACGCATCCGCGGCCGGAGGTCTGCAACGCGAGCGTCCGCCTCGACCTGGCCGGGGAGCTCGATCCGCAGGCCCTGGCCGACGCCCTCGGGCTGCTGGCCCGGCGCCACGACGCCCTGCGGAGCCGGTTCACGCAGACCGCCGAGGGGCCCCGCCGGCAGATCCCGGCCGAGGCCCGGCCGGAGGTCCGGGTGGCGTCGGTCGGCCCGGACGAGGTGGACGCCTGGTGCCGGGGCTTGGCGGACCGGCCGTTCCGCGCGGACCGGGCGCCGTTGTGGCGCGCCGGGATCGCCCGCCTCGGCGAGGACACGTGGACGCTGGTCCTGACCTTCCACCACCTGGTCGTCGACGGCTGGTCCCTGGCCCTCCTGCTGTCCGAACTGCCCGCCCTCTACGCAGCGGCCCGCACCGGCTCCGCACCGGTCCTGCCCGAGCCCCCGGTGCCGTACCGCGACTACGTGGCCTGGCGCACCCGGCAGACCTCCGGCACCGCCCGCGCCGGCCTGGAACGCTTCTGGCGGGCCGAACTCGCCGGGGACCCGGGCGGCCCGCGACTCCCCCGGGACCTCCCCCGCCCCGCCCGGCCCTCCGGCCGCGGAGCCGTGGTCGGCACCACCCTGCCGGCCGCCGCGACCGAGCGGCTGCGCCGCCTGGCCGCCGAACAGGGCAGCACCCTGGCCGCCTTGCTGGCCACCGTGTGCGCCCGCTGGCTGGGCGAGCTCTGCGGCCAGTCCGACCTGGTCCTCGCCCTGTCCAGCGCCAACCGCCCGGACCCGGCCCACTTCCACACCGTCGGCATGCTCGGCGGCCCGGTGCCCCTGCGGCTGTCGGCCAACCCGCACGTCCCCTTCGACGCAGCCCTCGCCCGCACCACGCGGTCGCTGTTCGCCGCCCTCGAACACCAGGCCCTGGCCTGGGACGAGGTGCTCGCCGCCGTCGCGCCCCCGAAGGAGGGCGAACCCCCGCTCGACACCGTGATGCTGACCGTGGCCGACCCCACCCGGCCCGCCGTCGACCTGCCCGGCCTGCGCACCGAGCTCCGCACCCTGCCCAGCGCCGGCGTGTCCCGCACCGACCTCTACATCCGCGCCGAACCCGGCCCGGACGGCATCCGCCTCTGGTTCGAGTACAGCACCGACCTCTTCCACGCCGACACCGTCACCCGCTGGGCCGCCGACCTCGCCTCGGCCCTGGAGCGGACCGCCGGCGAGGACGGCTGACGACGGGCCGCGCAGGGCACCCCGGTGGGAGGGCCGGGGCACGCCCTGCGCTGCCCGCCGACCCTCCGCCTTTCGCGTCGGGCTTTCGCGTCGGGCTTTCGCGTCGGGCCATTCCCGACGCGGGCGCGGCGATATCGCGCGTTCGGCCATTCGGCAGCGAGCCGCCGCATCGGACGGACATCCTCGAAGGCCTGCGCCGGGAATTGCCGCCGCCGGGCTGTCGGTGAAATACGACAGCCCGGCGCGGCCCCCGACGGATCGACCCCAGCTTCCCTGCGCGACCGACCGCGCGACCGACCGCCCCGAGGGGTTGAGGCCTTGCTGGTGGCGGTCGGTGCGTTCACCGACAGGTCATTGCAAAGCCCTGCCCGCTTCGGTTGCATTCATCGGCATTTCCATTGCAACAATCCGACGGGATATGGCCGGTTTGGCACCGAAATACGGCATCATCTCGATTGACCGGGCCGCGCCCGCGCCATAGTTTTCGTTTCCCGGGAGGAATCCGGCCCGGTGGGCACCGGGTGCACGTCAGGTGAGCGAGTCGATCCAGCGCTCCAGCCGGCGCCCCTCGACAGCCATCAGCTCGGGTGCACGGAGGGTGTTGGTGAGCAGCGAGATCCCCTGGTACGCGGCCACCAGTGCGACGGCGAGTTCGCGGGAGTCGTCGCGGCCCATCGCCTCGAACTGGACCGCCGCCCAGTCGATGAGCTGTCGCATGACCTCGGCGATGGACTCGTCGAGGCCGTCGGCCCGCTTGTCGAGCTCCGAGGCGAGGCTTCCGGTGGGGCAGCCGTACCGGGCGGTGAGCTCGCGCTGCCCGACCCAGCCCGCCAGGAGCGCCTTCAGCCTCTCCTGGGGGGTGGGGAGTGCGTCGAGGGTGTCGATCACGGCCTGGAGCCCCTGGGCGTGTGCGGCGATCGCCGCCTCGACCAGCTCGTTCTTGGTCTTGAAGTAGTAGTAGACGTTCCCGACCGGGACGTCCGCCGCCTGGGCGATGTCGGCCAGCGTGGTCTGTTCGACGCCCTTCTGGTGCAGCACCTGGGCCGCGGCGGCCGCCAGCCGCTCCCGCTTGCCCGACGATCGCCGGGAATTCCTTGAGTCAGTCACCTGACTGACTGTAGACGCCTGACGCGGCGTCGGCTACTGTTCCGAGTAAGTCAGCCAACTAACTTACCCGGTCGGCCCACCCGACCGCCTTTCCCATGGGGGTTCTTGTGATTGTTGTGACGGGTGCGACCGGAAACGTCGGCCAGGAGCTCGTGCGACTCCTCCTCGAAGCCGGCGAGCAGGTGACCGCCGTCTCCCGGCGGCCCGGCCCGCTGCCCGACGGGGTGCGGCACGTCGAGGCGGACCTCGCCGACCCGAAGAGCCTGGACACCGCCCTCGACGGGGCCGGGGCACTGTTCCTGCTCGTCGCCGGCGACGACCCGGAGGGCATCCTCGAACTCGCCGCGGCGGGCGGGGTGCGGCGCGTCGTCCTGCTCTCCTCGCAGGGCGCCGGGACGCGGCCGGAGGTCTACGGCCACCCGGCGGCCTTCGAGGACGCCGTGCGCCGCTCGGGTCTCGACTGGACGGTGCTGCGCTCCGGCGGCCTGAACTCGAACGCCTTCGCCTGGGCCGGGACGATCCGTGCGCAGCGCACGGCCGCCGCGCCGTTCGGCGATGTCGGGCTGCCCACCGTCGACCCGGCGGACGTCGCCGCGGTCGCGGCCGCGGTCCTGCGCGAGGACGGCCACACGGGCCGGACGTACGAGCTCACCGGACCGGCCCCGGTCACGCCGCGCGAGCGGGCCGAGGCGATCGGCGAGGCCCTGGGCGCCCCGGTGCGGTTCGCCGAGCAGACCCGTGCCGAGGCCCGCGCGCAGATGCTGGCCTTCATGCCCGAGCCGGTGGTGGAGGGCACCCTCGCCATCCTCGGCGAGCCGCTGCCCGCCGAGCAGGTGCCGAGCCCCGACGTCGAGCGCGTCCTCGGCCGGGCACCGCGGACCTTCGCCGAGTGGGCCGCCCGCACCGCCCCCGCGTTCCGCTGAACCCCCCGCCCGGTCGGCGCGCCGCCGCCGGCCGGGCGGAGCGCCACACGCTTCGCCGAGACCCCTCCCCTGCGGGGCCCGGCGGGACCCGAAGCACCACCCACGAACCAGGAGGATTCGCATGACCGCACAACGCAGGATCGTGACCGGCCTGTTCATCTCGTTGGACGGCGTCGTGGAGGCGCCGGAGACCTGGCACTTCCCGTACATGAACGACGAGATGGGCGCCGCGGTCGGCCGGATGCACGCCGAGGCGGACACGCTGCTGCTCGGCCGGAAGACCTACGAGTCGTTCGCCGCCGTCTGGCCGCAGCAGAGCGGCGAGCTGGCCGACGCCATCAACGGCATCCGCAAGCTGGTCGCCTCCACCACCCTGACCGACACCGAGTGGAACAACTCGGCCGTCATCGAGGGCGATGTCGTCGCCGCCCTCAAGGAGCTCAAGCAGCAGCCGGGCGGGAACATCAACCTGACCGGCAGCATCGGCCTGACCCGCACCCTGCTGGAGGCGGGGCTCGTCGACGAACTGCGGCTGCTCGTCCACCCGATCGTGCTGGGCACCGGGCTGCGGCTCTTCCCCGAGGGCTCGCCCCGGGTGCCGCTGAAGCTCACCGGCTCGGTCACCTTCTCCACTGGCGTGCTGGACCTGACCTACCAGCCGGCCTGACCGTACGGGGTCCGCCCGCCGCGCGCGTGCGGCGGGCGGACCCCGTACCGCGCCCGCGCCCGCCGGTGGAAACCCAGGTGCCCGTGAACCACGGGGAGAGAAGGATGCCCGTCATGATCGACACCCCGCTGTACCTGGCCTTCGTGGCCGCCGCCCTCGCCCTGTGCGTCACCCCGGGGCCGGACATGATGTTCGTGGTGGCCATGGGCGGCCGCGGCGGACCGGCCACGGGGGTGATGGCCGCCCTGGGGGTGGCCTTCGGGGCGATGGTGCACGCCCTGGCCGCGATGCTGGGGCTGTCGTCGCTGTTCGCCCACCTGCCGGTGCTGTACGACGTGCTGCGCTGGGCGGGTGCGGCCTACCTGCTGTACCTGGCCGTCCAGGCGTTCCGCGACCGGTCGCCGCTGGCCGGGGAGGACGACGGGCCGGCGCCGGCCGGCCGGCTGCGCGCGTTCGTCAGGGGCGCCGTCACCAACCTGCTCAATCCCAAGGTGATCATGTTCAACATCGCCTTCCTGCCGCAGTTCGTGAGCCCCGAGCGGGGGCACGTGACGGGTCAGCTCCTGCTCCTCGGCCTCACCCTGGTGGTCGTCGGCCTGGCCGTCGACGCCACGGTGGGCGTGCTGGCGGGCAGGCTGGCGGCGCTGCTGCGCCACAGCCGCCGGGTCGCCCGCGGCCTCGACGTCTTCAGCGGCGCGGTCTTCGGCGCCCTGGCCGTCCGGCTGGTCACGACCTCGGACTAGTGCCGCGTCAGGCAACTTTTGCCCGTCAAGGAGCGGCGTCCGGTGCGTGCTATCGGCGTGCCGGCCGGAAGTCCTCGTACTGGACGTACTTGGGCTTTCGGCCGGTGCGGCGAGAGTGCGTGCCGGGCGTCGCGACGGGGCGAAGGTTGCCTGACGCGGCACTAGGGCACGCCGACCCGCGGTCGGCGGACCCGCGGCCGGCGCCCGATATGGGAGCGGTATAGGAGCGGGCGCCACTGTGGCGGTGCTGATAGATCATCGTCGATCCTTCGCTGCGCCGGCCCATCGGCCGACCCAAGCCAACCAAGCGTGGAGGACCAATGCCCGATGACACGTCAGAGCAGTTCGCAGCGGTAGGCGTGCTGTCCCGCGCCGAGCCGGCCGAACCTGCTCCGACGTCCACGTATCGACGACTCCTCGACCTGTTCCACCAGGGTGACATCGCCTACCGGCTGATGGACCACCCGCCGGAGGGACAGACCACGCTCGCCAGCGAGCTGCGGGGCCACAAGCTCTCCGCCGCCGCCAAGTGCATGGTGGTCACCGTCACCAAGGGCGGCCGGCCGACGCGCCACGTGCTCGCCGTCGTGCCCGGCGACCGCCGGGTCGACCTCAAGCAGGTCGCCCGGGCGGCCGGCGGCGGCAAGGCCCGGTTCGCCGACCAGCAGGTGGCCGAGACCCTGGGTGCGACGGTGAGCGGGACGATCACCCCGTTCTCCTTCCACCCGGACCTCCAGGTCCTCGCCGACCCGGCCCTCTTCGACGAGCCGGAGCTGTACTTCAACGCCGCCCGGCTGGACCGGTCGGTCGCGATCCGGGCCGCCGACTACCGGCGACTGGCCCGGCCCCAGGTGGTCGGCATCACCTGATCACCCGGGCGCCTGGGCGCCCGGCCAGGGGTGGCACCCCTTCCCCCCACAGGGGGTGCCACCCTCCCCTTCTCCCGCGAGAAGAGCGGAATCCGGGCGGCACTACCGGGTGACGCTCCAGACCAGGCTGCGGGTCAGCGCCGGGGTCAGGGCCGGGTCGATGACGGCCGACGTGGGGTCGTTCGCCACGGCCTTGAGCTCGTGGGCCGCGGGCTTGGGGCCGGTGGGGCCGAGGTCGGAGACGGCGATCGTCCTCCGGTCGCGCAGGGCCGTCACCTCCTTGCCGTCGAGGTACCAGCGCAGCTTGGTGCCGGACACCGGGAGGTCGACGGTGAGGTGGTCGGTCGCGGTCAGCCGGGTGGTGACGGGCGTGGCGCTGGAGAGGGTGGAGGCGCGCCGGTAGAAGCCGGCGATCATCGCCTCGCGGCCGGGGAGGTTGAACTCGCGGCCGAGGGAGCGCATCACGGAGTTGTCGGTCGGCCGGTTCAGGCCGGACGGGTAGTTGCCGGCGCCCTGGTAGGCACCGACGGCACCTCCGTCGGGCGAGGACTTCCCGAGCCAGCGGTACCACTTGGCCTTGTCCTGGCGCATCCGGTCGGCGCTCAGGGTGGTGATGTTGGCCTGCGCCGGCTCCGCGCCCCGGTAGGGCTCCTGGCCCTCGGCGACGTACTCGTCCGCGAGCTTGCCCAGCGAGTGGCCGGTCTCGTGCACCGCTATCTGGCCGGACGCGCCGTTGCCGCCCGCCACGGTGGCGATGCCCTCGTACCCGAGCGGCGACTGGGTGCTCCCGTAGCCGGCGCCGCCGTACTTGGCGGTGTTGGCGACGACGATCACGAGGTCGGCCTGCGGAGCCTTGGCGGCGTAGGTGTCGACGGCCTTGATGTCCACGCACAGCAGCCGCTCGATGGAGTTGCACCAGAAGCGCGAGCCGAGGGCGGTCTTGCGGACGGTGCTCTGCTGCGGATCCCCGGAGACTCCCGACTGCGCGGAGACGGCGCTCACGGCCCACACGTTGAACAGCTTGCGATAGGTGGCGTAGGGCTGGACGGCGCTGATGTCCTTCCACCTCGCGGCGGCGTCCTTGCGGAACTTGTCCTGCTCCGAAGCCGTGTAGCCGTCGCCGATCATGACCACGTCCAGCTTGCTGTCCGTGCTCCCGTTGTTGACGATCTTCGTGACGGCACCGTCCCCGGCGGCGGCCACCCCCATGGACGGCTCGGCCACGAACGGGGACGCCGCGGGCACCCTGGCCCGGCTGATGGCCCCGTCCTCCGCGAACACCTCGACGTCCTGGTCCCTCGGGGAGGCGGCGGCGGCGACCGGGTCGGACGGCGCGGCGACCGCCGGAGCGACGCCGACGGCCAGGGCGGCCACCGTCGTGGCACCGGCCAGGAGGACCGAGGTGAACCTGCTGTTGCGCAAGGGGTGTCTCCGGGAATCGATGGGCGGCGAGGTGCGGCGAGGAGGGGCTCCAGGACGCGACGCACCGCCACCACTCACCGCCAACCCGGCCGCACGGCAACCGAGCTGACTGGACGACACCATCCGGTCACCACCTCACCGATGGATACGTCCGACCGCCCGCGAACGGTTCACCCCGCCTGCGGCCACCGCACATTCGCTCCGGGGCAGGTGGACGGAGTGGAGCGGCCATGGGGGTAGCCGCTCCACTCCGCGGAGGCCAGTGGGGGGCCTCCTGTCGGTGCCCGGCCAGCGTTCAGCTGAGCACGTTCGTGTCGCCGGGCCGGTGGCCACGGGTACGGCGGCGGTCCAGGTGCGCGAAGGTCCGGTGCAGCCACCGGTCGCGGCCGTCATAGGTCGGCTGGAAGGCGGAACGGCCGTGGATGGCCACCCGGTTGTCCACGAAGGCCATGTCACCCGAGCTCAGCACCACCGACTGCGAGGCGGCGATGAACGCGTCCCGCAGGTGCTCGAGTGCGATCTTCCCCTCGTCGTCGACCGCGTGGGTGACGTGGAAGTCCACCTGGACGTTGGGGTCCTCGGGGTCACCGCTCAGCACCGCGTGCAGCGGAACGGCGTCACCCCCGTGGAAGGACGGCGGCGGGGCCGTGGTGAACCGCCGGCCGTGCAGGACCTCCCGGACGTCCGCCGGAAGCAGCCCCAGGGCCTTGCGGATCGAGGACACCAGCGTCCCGGCCGTCCCGGCCCGGTCATGGCGCAGGCACAACAGCCCGACGTAGTCCGGCCGGTGCGGGTGGAAGGCGTTCTCCACGTGCAGTTCCAGCGGGTGGGAGCCGGCGTTGCTCTGGGACGTCTCCCTGCCCGGCACCGGAACCACGTTCTGCACCAGGGCGCCGGCCTTCTCCTCCCGGTAGGAGGCCAGTTCGCCGAGGTTCAGCGTGACCAGCACCGCGACCGCCGCCGGGACGGCCGCCGCACGCTCGACCGACTCGGCCACCGCCGGTGTCGGCGGCAGGGTCGCCTCGTCGACGGGGAGGTTGCGCAGGAGGAGCGTCCCGCCCTCGCCCGGATCGTGCCGGTAGGCGCGCACCGCCTCTCTCAGGCTGAGCGGGATCCGGCACGACAGCTCCCGCGCCGCGTCCACCCAGGCCGGGTGGTCGATGAGCGCGGGAGCAGTCGTCGCCAACTGCTCCGCCAGTCCGCGGAACTCGTCCCGCTCCACGTCGGACAGCGTCAGGGTGTGGGGCCCCGAAGTCGCGGTCTGACTGATCGTCGACAGCATGCTGGTGTACCTCCTCCTCGGTGCGGCTCGCGGAGACGGTCTCGGCGGAGCCGTGGGCTGATCTGTGCTCGTGGGCCAGGTGGGCCAGGTCGGCCAGGTGGGCCAAGTGGGCCAGACGCGCCAGGCGGGCCAGGCGGACCAGGCAGGCCAGGCGGCCTAGTCGGACATCGCGACGAGCACCCGGCGCCGACCGGTGAACGCTCGACGCCCGTGGCCGACCAGGATGTTGTCGATCAGCAGCAGGTCGCCGTCACGCCAGTCGACGTCGACCGCGGCGTCCAGGCCTCGGTCGCGCACCTGAAGGACGTACTCCTCGGGGATCGGGCTGCCGTCGGCGAACGTGACGGCCTGCGGCAGTTGGTCGGCGGGGACGACCTTCGCCAGTGCGGCCGCGTCCTCGCCCAGGGTCGCGGGATGCCACTGGTCCGACTGGTTGAACCAGACCTCCGCGTCCGTGACCGGGTGCCGAAGGGTGGACGGCCGCAGCTGGGTCACCCGTAGCGTGTCCCCCCGCAGCCACTCCCAGCTCGCCTCGGCGTCGGCGAGGAACCGTTCGACCTCGTCGCGGTCCTCGGTCTCGAAGGTCTGCTGCCAGCTCTTGCCCAGGCCCCGGCCCCCGTGCAGGTTCTGGGTGTAGCGCAGCCCCCCGGAGTAGGCCTCGCGGACCTCGCCGTCGAGCGAGGCGAGCCACCGGGCCCCGTCGACGACCGGCGTCGCGCCGCCGGTTTCCGCCGCGAGATCGCAGAAGAAGAGCAGCCTGGACGGCCACCGGTGGGCGTAGGAGAGCTCATTGTGCATGGAAATGACGAATTCCGCCGGATACTCGGTCGAAGTGTAGACGTTCTGACCGACCTTGGTCCGCGGGGAATTTCCGTGCACATAGGCCAACCGGTTGTCCAGCAGCCGGTCCATAATCGGGCCGAGAGTCCCCTCCTCGATCCCGAACCCTCGGAACACCAGGGCCTTCTCCCTGCTCAGCAGGCCTGCGAGGTCCTCCAACGACTCCAGATAGCTGTGGAGTCCGTCGACGCCCGGTTCCACCTGAGCATCTCCCGGAGTTATCTCCAGGGGCCTCCACCCGTGACCGTCCTGACTCAAGGCCTGCCCTCTCTTCACGTCGGTTCGCGGGACGCTGAGGCGCCCGCGAAATACCCTGCCGAGGGCGCCTATATTCCCTCTACATCCACCTCCCGGATCAATCCGTACGGCGATATAGAAGCCCTATAGCGCGCGTCCGCACAGTGAGCCCGATCAACTCTCACGATCTAGGAGTGACATGGCCGAGCAGAGCACCGACGCGCAGACCTACCTCGTGGTCCTCAACCACGAGGAGCAGTACTCGATCTGGTGGGCCGACCGCGAAATCCCGGACGGCTGGCGGTCGGAGGGCACCAGCGGCACCAAGGACGAGTGCCTGGCCCGCATCGAGGAGGTCTGGACCGACATGCGTCCCCTGAGCCTGCGCCTTCGGATGGCGGAGCGCGCCGCGAGCTGACGGCGTCACCGCCCGGCGGCCGCGTCATCGCGCGCGAGGCCCCCAGACCCACCTTTTTGACCCGGAACCAGCAGCACACGGCCGTTGAGGGGAAGACACATGAGCACCGGCGACAAGCCGTCCGGCGGACAGGACAGGGACGAGCAGCGGGAGAAGCTGCTGCGGAGCAGGCTGTCCGGTCAGCGGGGCGGCCGCCGGTCGCTGGTGACGCGAGTCGACCGCGACCAGCCGCTGCCGCTGTCGTTCGGACAGCAGCAGATGTGGTTCCTCCACCAGATGGAGCCCGACAGCCCCGAGTACCTCGTACCGCTGGCGGCACGCCTGCGCGGCCCGCTGGACCTCGCGGCGCTTCGCGCGGCCTGGGAGCAGGTCGTCGAGCGGCACGAGATCCTCCGCACCAGGTACACCCTGGCCGGGGAGGAGCCCGTCCAGGTGGTGGACGCGCCGGCGCCGTTGGAGCTCCCGGTCGTCGAGCTGTCCGGGGTTCCGTCGGACCAGCGGGCCGATCGGGCCATGGAGCTGGCCCTGGAGGAGACGTCCACCCCGATCGACCTGGCGCGGGACTGGCCCGTGCGCGCCAAGTTGTTCGCCCTGTCGGCGGAGGACCACCTCCTCACGGTGACCTTCCATCACATCGCCTGCGACGCCTGGTCGATGGGCGTGTTCGCAAGCGAGCTGAGCCACTTCTACGCGGCCCGGACCGCCGGCCGCACCGTGGAGCCGGACGCCCTCGACGTCCAGTACGCGGACTACGCCGCATGGCAGCGCCAGGAACTCACCGGCGAGCGGCTCGACCGCCAACTCGCCTACTGGCGCGGTCAACTGGCCGCGCTGCCGGTCCTCGAACTGCCCACCGACCGGCAGCGGCCCGCCAGGCGCGACCCGAACGCCGACGGGATCGCCTTCGAGATCCCCGCCGAGCTGTCCGCCCGCATCGGCGAACTGGCCGGGGAGAGCGACGTCACCCGCTTCGTCGTCCTCCTCACCGCGTTCCAGATCCTGCTGTCGAAGTACACGGGGACCACCGACATCCCCGTCGGCGTGACGGTCTCCGGGCGCAACCGTCCCGAGCTGCAGAAGCTCATCGGGTACGGCATCAACGTGCTGGTCGCCCGCGCCAACTGGAGCGGCGACCCGTCGTTCGACCACCTGCTCGCCGCAGGACGCCGGACGGTCCTGGACGCGTACGACCACCAGTCCGTCCCCTTCGCCCGTCTGGTCGACGAGCTCCAGCCCGAGCGCGACCTCTCCCGCAGTCCGCTCTACCAGGCCGACTTCATCATGCGCGAGCAGCGGGACGGCGCCCTGCGGCTACCGGGCGTCGCGGTCGAGCCGCTGACGGGCGACCGGATCGTCAAGACCGACCTCACCCTGGACGTCGAGGACGTCCGGGACGGCCCGTTGAACGCCCGACTGCTCTTCGCCACCTCGCTCTTCGACCGCGCGACCGTCGCCCGCATGGCGGACCAGTACGTCCGCCTGCTCTCCGGGCTCACCGCCAGCCCGGCGGCACCACTCTCCACGGTGGAGTTCCTGTCGGATGCGGAGCGTGAGCGGTTGCTGGTGGAGTGGGCCGCCGGCCCGGACACCCAGTGGCCCACCGGCACCACCATCGAACTCTTCGAAC
>NZ_JBHVUV010000041.1:0-68802 GCF_042883905.1 Kitasatospora sp. NPDC058170 | reverse complement strand
CGCCGGCCCCGGTCGTCCCGCCGCCGCCCGCGCCCGAGGCGCCGCAGCCGCCCGCCCCGCAGCCGCCGGCGCCCACCGCCGCGGCCCCGAAGCCGCCCGCGACCACCAAGGCGCCCCAGCCCAAGGCCACCACCGCGAAGCCGCCGGCGGACCCGGAGCCCGAGCCCGCGCCCAAGGAGACCGTCGCGGCCGCGGGGGACTGCGAGATCCGCTCCAACGCCGGCAACTGCTACAAGGCCGGCCAGTTCTGCCGCAACGACGACCTCGGCAGGAGCACCCACGAGGCCGGCGGCCGGGTCATCTACTGCCGCATGGTCAGCGGCAAGCCGCACTGGCAGGCCTGATCCTGTTGACGGGGGTGTCCGGGGTGTCCCCCGGGCGCCCCTCGGCGCTACACCGGCCGCTTCGGCGTCGGCCGGTCCACCGCGGGCCGGTCCACCGCGGGCCGGTCCACCGTCGGCCGGTCTGCCGTGGGTTGGTCTGCCGTGGGTTGGTCTGCCGTGGGTTGGTCCACCGTCAGCCGCCGATGATGGCCAGGCCGAGCACCACCACGGCGGAGATGCTGATCTTGCCCGGGGCGAGGGCGGCCTCACCGCCGCCACCGCCGCCGGCGTGAAGGCGGAAGCCCGCCGGAAGCTCGTTGGGGTTCACGTCCGTGATGTGCACCACCGGACCGAGCCGCACCCCGGCCGCCTGCGCGTACTGCTCGGCCTTCTCCCGCGCGGCGGCCACGGCCTCCCGGCGCGCCTGCGCCTGCAGCTCCGCCTTGGCGCTGACGTCGAACTCGACCCCGTCCACCTGGTTGGCCCCGGCCTCCACGGCATCGATCAACAGCAGCTCCAGGCTGTCGAGTTCACGCAGCTCGATGACGAAGGACGCGGTGCACTCGTACCCGAGGAAGTGCCGCTCGCCACCGGCGAAGCTCCACGAGGACTGCAGGTTCAGCCGCGACGCCGACACCGCCGCGTCCGGCACCCGGTGCCGCCGAAGCGCCTCCCGCACCCGGTTGACGGCCCCCCGCGCCACCTCGAAGGCCTCGCCCGGCTTCAGCCGCGTCTCCCGGATCGCCAGCCGCAGATGGGCGATGTCGGGCGTGGCGTCCACGGAGGCGGAACCGGACAGGGATACGCCCCAGGGCGTGGCGATGGGCTGAGTATCGAACATGAGCCCATCAAATCAGTCGGCGGGCAGGCCGGAGAGGGTTTGCCGGAACAGGTGCCCGTAGGCCTGTCCGCACCCGGCGGGTCGGCCGGATCCGCCCCGCGGCACGCGAGTTGTCGGGCCGGTGCCCTACCGTGATGACCCATCGGGAGGGGCCGCCGAGGCGGCGCGGGAAGGGCAGGGCACGCGGTGGGGACGGGCGAGCAGAACACCGGCATCGAGGCGTCGGGCAGCGCCGAGGGGTCGGGCAGGAGCAAGATGTCGGCCAGGGTCGAGGCGTCGGGCAGCAGGGCGGTGGCCCTTGGCGGCAGCGCCACGACGGTGGTGACCGGCAACGGCAACCTGGTCATCGAGAAGGCCTACCTCGGCGCGGCACCCGAGCGCTCCCGGGAGTCGGACGCCGCCGCGGTCGACGCCTACCGCCAGCGGGTCCGCGAGTCCTACGCACGCCTCGACCTCGAAGTGCTCACCCCGCTCTCGGAACAGGGCGAGCACCCCGTCGTGGAACTCCGCGAGGTCTTCGTCGCCCCGCGCGTCCGCGCCGACCCGCCGCCCGTCGAACTGCCCCGCGAACTCCTCCAGCGCCTCCTGGCCACCGGAGAGGTCCTCGCCGACCGCGACCTCCCGCCCGGCGTCACCCCGGAGACGGTCCAACACCTGCGCGACACCCACCGCCGACGCCCCGCCGAGGCCGTCCTCGACGTCCTGGCCGGCCCCCGCGGCGCCCGCGCCGTCCTCCTCGGCGACCCGGGCGCCGGAAAGTCCACCCTCGCCCGCTACCTCGCCCTGAGCCTCAGCCTGCCCGGCTGCGCCACCGGCTCCCTCGCCGCACTCGCCGGCCGCCTCCCGCTCGTCGTCGAACTGCGCCAGTACGCCGAGGCCCAGTGGCGCGAGCGCACCTTCGAGGACTTCCTCGACCACCTGCACGCCACCAAGGGCATGTCCGTCCCCGCCCCCGTCCTGCGGCACCTGCTGCGCACCGGAGCGGCGGTCGTCGTCTTCGACGGCCTGGACGAGCTCTTCGACCCCAGGATCCGCACCGAGGCCGCCCAGCGGATAGCCGCCTTCGCCGCCCGCTGGGACCAGGCCCGGGTGGTCGTGACCTCGCGGGTCATCGGCTACCAGCGCGGCGTGCTGGACGGCGCCGGGTTCGCCCACTACATGCTGGAGGACCTCGACGAGGAGCAGATCCGCACCTTCGCCCGCTCCTGGTACCGGGTCGCCTGCCCGACCGACCCCGAGCAGGCCGAGCAACTGGTACGGAGGGTCACGGACGCCGTCGCCGCCTCCCGGCCGGTCCGCGAACTGGCGGGCAACCCGCTGCTGTTGACGATCCTCGCCATCATCGGCCGCCGCCAGACCCTGCCCCGGGACCGGCAGGGGGTCTACGAGCACGCGGTGAAGGTCCTGGTCGCGCACTGGGACCGGGACATCAAGCACCTCAAGGCCGACCTGCCGCCGGCGGTCGACGAGGCCCTGGAGATGCTGGAGCCGAAGGAGCGCCTCGAACTGCTGCGCCTGCTCGCCCGGCGGATGCAGGAGGGCCACGGCGGCATCGCGGGAAACCACATCCACGCCGACGAGTTGGAGGAGGTCGTCCGCGACTACCTGCTCCAGTTCGGCCATGCGGAGAAGGACGCCCGGATGGCCGCCCGCGCGATGCGCGAGCAGCTCAGGACGCGCAACTTCATCCTCGCGCGGTACGGGGGCGAGGTGTACGGCTTCGTCCACCGGGCCTTCCTGGAGTACCTGGCGGCGGCGGACATCGCGCACCGGTACAAGGAGGAGCGGGAGTGGACGCCGGAGGAGCTGATCGAGGAGGTCGTGGCGGCGCGGGTCGGTGACCCGGCGTGGCACGAGGTCCTGCTGCTGTTGGTGGGCCAGTTGAGCGAGCGGGACGCGGCCCGGGTGATCGACCGACTGCTCGCCATCCATGCGGCCGAGGCGCGGGACCCGGACGTGCTGGTCCTCGCGATCCGCGCGCTGGCCGAGGTGCGCAAGATCGGGCTGTTGGGCGTGCAGAGCGATGCCGTGGTGGATGCCATGATCGCGCTTCCCTCCGGCTCGTCCGGCCCGTTGCTGGCCGATGCCCAGCTGGCGCTGTCGAGTTTCGGCAGTGCCTGGAGCGGGCGTCGGCGATACCTGCGCTGGTTCCACCTGCTCGGCTGGTCGCGGTCGGGGACCGCTGCGGTGGAGATCTCCTGCATGATGCACAGCTCCTACGCGGCGCTCCGAGCACTCGCGACACACCACGACAACGAGACGGTTCGGTCCGCGGCGCTGGGGAGCCTCGGCCGGCACTTCGCCGAGAATGCGGACACCTTTCGGCTTCTGCAGGAGCGTGTGGTGCAGGATCCCGCCCCGGAGGTGCGTTCGGCGGTGCTGCGGGTTCTGGGCAGAGGTGGCTGGCGCGGCCGGGCCGGGGCGATGCAGGTGGTGATGGAGCGTGCGGTCGAGGACCCGGCCGCCGGGCCGCGATCCGTCGCCCTGAGTGCTCTGCGCGGGTGGAAGGTGTGCGACAACGTTCTCCGGTTCATGAGGGAACGCGCGGTCGAGGATGTCGCCCCGGGGCCGCGCGCGGCCGTTCTGGAGGTTCTGGGGAGCGGCCAGTGGGAGGGGCGGGAGGATGTGTCGGCCTTCCTGAGGGAACGCGCGGTCTCGGATCCGGCTCCGGGGCCACGAGTGGCCGCCCTGACGGCTCTGCGCGGGTGGTCGGGACAGGAGGAGGTGGTCCGCTTCCTGCTGGCGCGCGCGGTGGACGACTCCGCACCCGGAGTGCGGACCGCGGCTCTCGCAGCCCTGTACGAGCGGCGCGAACGGCAGGACGTCGTGGCGTTCGTGATGGAGCGTGCACGCCATGACCCCGATCCGGCGGCGCGGTCCCGCATCCTGCGAAGGTGGGTGACGAGCGCGGACCTCGTCGACACGGTGATCGATTCCGCGCGTCGCGATGCGGCGGCCGAGGTGCGCTTCGACGCCGTGCTTGCGCTGCACCAGCTGTCATACCGGGACGACGTGGCCGCGCTGTTGCGCGACATCGCCACCAACCAGTCCGACCCGCTGATACGCGATGCGGCTGTCTTCGGCTTCTACAACAGGGCGCGTCGGGCGGATGGCGACGCGCTGGCCTTCCTCCTGGCGCGCGCGGTCGAGGATCCGGCGCCCGAACCGCGAATCGCCGCGCTGCATGTCCTCGGGGAGTTCCCCCAGGGCCCGGCGCGAGAGGAGGTACTCGCCTTGATCTCGACACGTGCGGTCGAGGATGTCAGCGGGGAGGTGCGGTCGGCCGCTCTTGACGTCCTGCGTGCGTCGGCCGAGCGCGAGGAGGTCGTTCGCGTCCTGGTGCAGTGCGCGGTGGGCGACCCTGAGCCCGAGGCGCGCTACGCGGCGATCCTGGCCTTCACCGAATACCGGTCCGGTGCGCGGGACGATGTCGTCGCCGTCCTGCTCGACCGCGCCCGCCATGACCCTGATCCCGCCAACCGGCTGGCGGCCTTTCAGCGGTGGGCGCACCTCGCCGCCGGTGACGACGGGGCGGAGATCCGCCTGTGGGCGACATCAAGCCCCGATCCCGAGGTCCGCGCCGACGCCGTTCGGATGCTCGCCTGGCAGTGGCCGGGCGACCAGGCGGCGGTGGCGACCCTCCGGGGCCTGGCCGGGCAGGACGAGCACCCCGACGTCCGCGCCGCCGCCGCCCGGGCGCTCGTGGTCGTCGACGCCCTGACGCAGGAGTGAGGACCGTCCCCGGCTCGGCGGACGCTCAGTCGACGCAGAACTCGTTGCCCTCGACGTCCTGCATCACGATGCACGAGTCGTGGCCGTCGTACAGCAGCCGCACGCGCACCGCGCCGACCGTGAGCAGTCGGGCGCACTCGGCTTCGAGCGCGGCGAGGCGCTCCTCACCCACGAGTCCGGTGCCGACCCGCACGTCGAGGTGCAGCCGGTTCTTGACGACCTTGCCCTCGGGGACGCGCTGGAAGAACAGCCGCGGGCCCACACCCGAGGGGTCGCTGCAGGCGGCCCAGGAGCCCCGGTCCTCAGCGGGCCGGGACTGCTCGTAGTCGTCCCACGTGGCGAACCCCTTCGGCGGCGACGACACGTACCCCAGCACCTCACACCAGAAGCGGGCGACGCGCGCGGGTTCGGCGCAGTCGAAGGTGACCTGGAACTCCTTGATCGATGGCATGGGCGCACGATAACAGGGGACTCCGCCGCTCATCTCCCGGTGGGGACCGGCAGGTCGGCGCCCAGGTGCGTGGGCGCGAACATCCGCAACAGGGCCGGGAGGACGACCACCTGCGGACCGGGTGCGGCCAGGGCGGCCGCCAGGTCCCGTTCGAGGCCGTCCGGGGTGGTGGCCGTCGCGGGGACGCCGAAGGACTCGGTGAGGCGGACGAAGTCGGGGCGGGTGAGCTCGGTGGCCGCGGGCTCGCCGAAGGTGTCCGTCATGTACTCCCGCAGGATCCCGTAGCCGCCGTCGTCCACGATCAACCAGGTGACGTTGAGGTCGAGTTGGCGGGCGGTGGCGAGTTCGGCGATCGAGTACATCGCGCCGCCGTCGCCGGAGACGGCGAGCACCGGGCGCCCGTCGGCGGCCACGGCGGCGCCGAGTGCGGCCGGGTAGCCGTAGCCGAGGCCGCCGGCGCCCTGGGCGGAGTGCATGGCGCCGGGATGGCGGGCGTCGAACGCGGACCAGGCCCAGTAGCCGAGGATGGTCATGTCGAAGAAGACCGGTGCGTCGTCCGGCAGCGCCCGCCGGACGGCGGCGAGCAGGTGCTGCTCCAACTCCAGCCCCTGGCCGTCGATCCGGGCCCGGACCCGCTTCAGCAGCCCGGCCGCCAGGGCCTCCGCCCGACCGTCGGCGGGGGCGGCCGGGACGGCGTCGGCGAGGGCGGCGAGCGCGAGCCGGGCGTCGGCGTGGATGCCGAGGGCGGGGTGGTTGGACTCCAGCTTGCCGTGGTCGGCCTCGACCTGCACGATCCGGCCGCGCGGCGCCAGGGTGTGGTAGTTGCTGGAGAGTTCGCCGAGTCCGGAGCCGACGACCAGGAGGACGTCGGCGTCCTCCAGCAGGTCGGTGGTGTGGCGGTCCTCCAGCCAGGACTGCAGGGAGAGCGGGTGCTCCCACGGGAACGCCCCCTTCGCCCCGAAGGTGCAGGCCACCGGGGCTCGCAACAGCTCGGCCAGGCGCAGCAGTTCGCCGCTCGCGCCGGACCGGACGACGCCCCCGCCGGCCAGGATCACCGGCCGCTCGGCTCCGGCGAGCAGGGCGGCGGCCCCGGCGACGAGTTCGGGCCGGGGTGCGGGTGGGCGCGGTTCGGCGCGCAGGCCGGTGACCGGGGGAACGGTGGTGGGGGCGAGCAGGACGTCCTGCGGGATCTCCACCCAGACCGGGCCGTAGGGCGCCGTGAGCGCCGACTCCCAGGCGGCGGCGAGCGCGGAGGGGATCTGCGAGGCGGTCCGCGCGGTGTGCACGGACTTCACCACGTCGCGGAAGCTGGCCTGCTGGTCGACGAGTTCGTGCAGGTAGCCGCGCCGGCGGCCGCCGAGGCCCGCCGAGGGGATCTGGCTGGACACGGCGAGGACGGGGACGGAGGCGGCGGCCGCCTCCTGGAGCGCGGCCAGCGAGGTGAGCGCGCCGGGGCCGGTGGAGAGGAAGAGCGGGGCGACGGCCCCGGCGGTACGGGCGTAACCGTCGGCGGCGAAGCCGGCGTTGTTCTCGACCCGCAGGCCGACGTAGCGCAGGTCGGAGCGGCGCAGTGCGTCGAACAGGCCGAGCGCGTGCTGGCCTGGCAGCCCGAAGACGTGGCGCGCACCGAGGATGGTGAGGGATTCGACGACCAGGTCGCCGCCGTTGCGGGACTGGTTCACGCCGTCACCCCGCGGGCGTCGGTGATCTGACGGGTCATCAGCGTCGTCAGCTCGTACGCGGTGTGCGAGGCGGCGACGGCGGTGATCTCGGCGTGGTCGTACGCGGGGGCGACCTCGACGACGTCGGCGGAGACCAGGTGGCAGCCGGCCAGTCCGCGCAGGATCTCCAGCAGTTCGCGCGAGGTGAGGCCGCCGGCCTCGGGGGTGCCGGTGCCGGGCGCGTGCGCGGGGTCGAGTACGTCGATGTCGACGGAGATGTACAGCGGCCGGTCGCCGATCCGCTCGCGCAGCTGCTGGGCGACCTCGTCGACGCCCCGGCGCATCACGTCGGCGGAGGTGACGATGCCGAAGCCGAGCCGCTCGTCCTCGGTGAGGTCCTGTCGGCCGTAGAGCGGGCCGCGGGTGCCGACGTGGGAGAGCGCCTCGGTGTCGAGCAGGCCCTCTTCGACGGCCCGGCGGAACGGGGTGCCGTGGGTGTACTCGGCGCCGAAGTAGGTGTCCCAGGTGTCGAGGTGGGCGTCGAAGTGCAGCAGGGCGACGGGGCCGTGCCTGCGGGCGACGGCGCGCAGCAGCGGCAGGGCGACGGTGTGGTCGCCGCCGAGGGTCATCAGCCGGGCGCCGGTGTCCAGCAGCTCCCCGGCGGCGGCCTCGACCGTCTCCACGGCCTGGTGGATGTCGAAGGGGTTGGCGGCGATGTCCCCGGCGTCGGCGACCTGGGCGAGGGCGAACGGGGAGGCGTCCTGGGCGGGGTTGTAGGGGCGCAGCAGCCGACTGGCCTCGCGGACGGCGTTGCCGCCGAACCGGGCGCCGGGGCGGTAGGAGACGCCGCTGTCGAAGGGGACGCCGACCACGGCGACGTCGGCGCGGGGGACTTGGTCGATCCGGGGCAGCCGGGCGAAGGTGGCGGGCCCGGCGTAGCGCGGGATGCGGGAGGAGTCGGTCGGTCCGACGGGGGTGGGGCTGGTCATCGAGACTCCTGGCGAGGCGGGCGGTCGGTGTGTTCGAAAGCGGTGTGCTCGGCGTGGCCGGCCCGGACCGGGGCGGCCCGGACCGGCTGGGGTCCGGGCCGGCCGAGGTCCGTCACGCCCGGAGCGCGGCGGTGGCGGGCTCCGGGCGTGACGGCGCCTCGGGGAGTCCGGCGAGCCGGCCGCGCCACCGCTCCAGCACCCCGGCGTCGGTGGGCCGGGTGGCGAGGCTGACCGCCAGGTAGGCGCAGAGGCTGACCGTGAGGCCGTAGTAGATCGGCTCGTTGGCCAGCACGCCCCGGGTGGCCATCAGGGCGATCACGGTCGCGCCGCCCGTGACCATCGCGGCGAGCGCCCCCTGCAGGTTGCCGCGCCGCCAGACCAGCCCGCCGAGGATCGGCACCAGCAGGCCGCCGACCAGCAGGTTGTAGGCGACGGTCAGGGCCGATATCACGTCGTCCAGCGCGCAGGCGACCCCGATCGACACCCCGCCGAGCAGCACGATCGCGATCCGGTTCGAGCGCACCTCGTCATGGTCGCCGCCCGCGGCGCCGCCGGCCGGGAGCGCCGCGCCGCGGCCGCCGAGGGTGCGCAGCCGGGCCCAGATGTCGTTGTTGGCGACGGTCGCCGAGGCGATCAGCGCCCCGCTCGCGGTGGACATCATCGCGGACAGCGCCGCCGCCAGCACCAGCCCCCGGACCCCGGCCGGCAGCGCGCTCTTCACGATCGTCGCGAACGCGCCGTCCGCGCCGGCCAGGTGCGGGTACAGCGCCTTGGTGGCCATGCCGATCAGGGCGCCGGCGAGCGCGTACACCAGGCAGTAGAGGCCGGCCACCGTGCCGCCGTACGAGGCGACCCGGTCGGTGCGGGCGGTGAACACCCGCTGCCAGATGTCCTGGCCGATCAGCATGCCGAAGGTGTAGATCAGCACATAGGTGAAGATGGTCTCGGCGCCGATCGACCCGAACGAGAAGTACCCGGAGGGGAGTTCGGCCTTCAACCGGGCGAGGCCGCCGGCCTTCGCCAGGGCGATCGGCAGCAGCAGGAACAGCACGCCGATGCTCTTCACCACGAACTGCACCATGTCGGTGAGCGTGATCGACCACATCCCGCCGAGCGCCGAGTAGCCGACCACGATCGTCCCGCCGATCACCACGGCGGCCCAGCGCGGCACGTCGAACAGCACGTCGAAGACGCTGGCGTAGGCGATCGTCGAGGTCACCGCGAGCATCAGGGTGTAGACCCACATCACCACGCCCGAGATGAGGCTCGCCGCGCCGCCGTAGCGCAGCGACAGCATCTCGGCGACGGTGTACACGCGCAGCCGGGCGATCCGGGCCGAGAAGAGGATGCTCAGCGCCAGCAGCCCGAGCCCGATCGCGAACACCATCCAGGCGCCGGACAGCCCGTAGGTGTAGCCGAGCCGCACCCCGCCGATGGTGGAGGCGCCGCCCAGGACGACGGCGGCCATCGTGCCGGTGTACATCAGGGGTCCGAGCCGGCGGCCGGCGACCAGGAAGTCGGCCTTGGAGGAGGCACGTCTCCTGCCCCACCAGCCGACTCCGACGATGCCGAGCAGGTATCCGATCATCACCACGTAGTCGACGGTCATGGGTCCTCCGATCCGGCCCGGCCCGCGCTGTGGGAGCGGGCACGGGCCAGGCGCTTGTGGGTGGGGGTACCGGCCGGGGCCGGAGAAGCGGGGCGGAGCGAGGGCGGAGCCAGTGGCGGAGCGAGGGGCCGAACACGCGGGGCCGGTGACGCGGGGCTGTCGACGCGGGGCTGTCGACGCGGGGCGGAGGGGACAGGAAGGGAAGCGGAGACGGGGGCGACCCCGGGGGTGGAACGAAACTAAACCGGGCCGCCGAGGCGCAGAAGTGCTGGTTTCGTCCAATATCGTGAGGGTCAGTGTGCAAAACCACTCCCGGAGGACCGGACGTGCCGACCACCCCGAGCCATGCCCCCGCCCCCGGCACCCCCACCGTGCCGCTGGCCGACCTGCTCGCCGACCGCGCCCTCGGCCTGTGCCAGGTCGCCGGCCCGGTGGACGGCCGCCTGATCGGCACCGTCGGCACCTCCGAGATGGAGGTCCCCGGCCCCTACCTGCTCGGCGGTGAACTGCTGCTCACCGCCGGGGTCCGCCTCCCCGCCGACGCCGAGGGCGTCGACGCCTACGTGCGCAGCGCGGTCGGCGCCGGCGCGGCCGCGCTCGGCTTCGGCGTCGCCCCCGTCCACGCCGAGGTGCCGCCCGAGCTGGTCGCCGCCTGCGAGCGGCACCGCCTGCCGCTGCTGCGGGTCCCGGTCGAGACGCCGTTCGTCGCGGTCGGCCAGGCCGCCTACGCGGCGATGGCCGAGGCCGCCAACCGGGGCCTGCGGCAGATCTCCGAGGCGCAGTCCGCGCTCGCCTCCGCCGCCGCCCGCCCGGACGCGCTGCGCGCCGTGCTCCACCAGCTCGCCGTCCACCTCGGGGCGTGGACGGTCCTCCTCGACGCCCGGGGCGGCGAGTTGTTCAGCGCCGGACCGAGGCCCGCCGAACCCGTCCTGGCCGAGCTGCGCGCCCTCGCCGCCCGCACCACCGGCCGGGCCCGCTCCGCCGACGGCCGCGGCCGGTCCACCGACGGTCGGGCCCGCTCCACCGACGGTCGCGGCCGGCCGAGCGGTCGCGCCCAGCCGCCCAGCGCGGCGGCCCAGCACCACGCCGGCGGACACCTCACCGTGCGCACCCTGCCGGGTTCGGACGGCGGCGGCGGGCCGCTCGCCCTGGCCACCGCCGCGACCGAGCCGCCGACCGCCGTCCACCGCTCGGTGGCCGGTGTCGCCGTCGTCCTGCTGTCGCTGCTCACCAGCCCCCGCCACGCGCTGGGCGCGGACGCGCGCAGCGCCGGCGCGCTGGTCCGGCTGCTGCTCGGCGCCGACCCGGCGGAGGTGGCCCCGACCCTGCTGCCCGACGACGCACCGCCCGGGGGCCACTGGGTCGTGGTGCACGGCCGCCTCACCGGCGCGGCCCGCCCCGGCGGCGACGCCGTGCAACTCGCCGCCCTGGGCACCGCGCTCGGCACCCCGTACCTGGACCTGGACGGCACCCGGCTGCGGGCCCTGCTCCCGGGCCGCCACCCGGCGGAGCCGGCCGCCGACCCCGAACCGGCCGCCCGGCTCGGCTGGACCCTCGGCTTCAGCGCGCCCGCCCCCGGCGAGGACCTGCGCACCGCCGACCTCCAGGCCGAACGCGCCCTGCGCCGGGCCCTGGCCACCGGTGAACCCGCCGTCCGCCACCGGGAGGCGGGGGAGCGGAGCGTCCACGCACTGGTCGCCCCCGAGGACGCGGCGGCACTGGCCCGGGCCCGGTTCGCCCCGCTGGCCGCGGCCGGTGCGCCGGGCCCCGACGTCCTGCTCGAAACCCTGCGCACCTGGCTGTCCCTGCACGGCAGTTGGGACCGGACGGCCGCCGCGCTCCAGCTCCACCGCAACACCGTGCGCCAACGCGTCGCCCGGGTCGGAGAGTTGCTGGGCGTGGACCTGCAGGACGCGGAGCTGCGGATGGAGCTCTGGTTCGCCCTGCACTGGCTGCGGCCGGGCCCGGACCGCGCCGGGTGAGCCGTCTGGATGGCTCTGCCGTGACGCCCCGGCCGATTCGCCCGGTTTATGGCGAACAGGGCAGGTTCGGCTCCCTATCCTGCGACGGAACCGCCGGGCCCGACCCGGCCTCCGACTCCCCGACAGGTGGGCGTATGAGAGTGCAGACCGGCCGATGGCGCGTCCTGAGCGGCGCCGTCCTCCTGGCCCTGAGCAGTACCGCCACCGCCACGACGGCCGCCGCCTCCGACGGCCACGACGGCGGCCTCGACCCCCGGATCACCGCGATCATGGCGAAGCCCGCCTACCAGCACGCCCAGTGGGGCCTGCTGGAGACGGACCCGGCGACCGGCCGGGTGATCCACGAGATGTCGCCCGACCAGTTCTTCATCCCGGGCTCGGTCACCAAGCTGTTCAGCGTCTCGGCCCCCTGGCACGTCCTCGGCCCGGACCACCGCTTCACCACCCCGGTCCACGCCCTCGGCGCCCGCGACGGCTCCGCCCTCGACGGGGACCTCGCCCTGGTCGCCCAGGGCGACCTCACCATGGGCGGACGGACCACACCCGACGGCGGGGTCGCCTTCACCAACATCGACCACACCTACGCCAACGACGTGCCCGGCGCCACCCTCACCCCCGAGGACCCGCTCGCCGGGCTCGACCTGATCGCCCACCAGGTCCGGGACTCCGGCATCACCGAGGTCCGCGGCGACGTCGTCGTCGACGACCGGCTCTTCACCGCCGGGCCCAACCTCGACCCGCACCCCACCCCGCTGATCATCAACGACAACGTCATCGACCTGCTGACCACCGCCACCACGGCCGGCTCCCCGGCCCAGCTGAGCTGGCGCCCCCAGGTCGCCCCCTACCAGGTCACCTCCACCGTCCGGACCGTCCCGGCCGGCGGCACGACCGACATCCAGGTCACCGCCTCACCCGACGGCACCCGGATCAGCCTCTCCGGCACCATCGCCGAGGGCGCCCAGCCCGTCCTGCGGATCTCCACCGTCCAGGACCCGTCCGCCTTCGGCCGCACCGCCCTGATCGAGGCCCTCGCCCGCGCCGGGGTCACCGTCACCGCCCCGCCGACCGGCCCCAACCACCCCGACGGCCTGCCGGGCGACTACCCCGACGGCAGCCGGGTCGCCGCCTACGTCTCCCCGCCCTACGCCGACTACGCGAAGCTGATCCTCAAGGTCAGCCACAACCTGGGCGCCAACCTCGGGATCTGCCTGCTCGCCGTCACCACCGGCGGCCACGACTGCGACGACGGCTTCCCGGTGCTGCGGGACTTCCTGGCACAGGCCGGCGTCGAGCCGACCCAGGTCCAGCTGCTCGACGGGCGCGGCGGCGACCCCGTCGACCGGGTCACCCCGCGCGCGGTGAACCAGATCCTCGCCTACTGGCTGCGCACCCCGGACGCCGAGCGCTTCCGCACCTCGCTGCCGATCCTCGGCGTCGACGGCAGCCTCGCGGACAGCTGCCCCGGCGACTGCCCGGCGCGCGGCAAGGTCTTCGCCAAGCCCGGCACGGTGGCCGGCTTCGACGCCGTCAACCAGCGGATCGCGGTGGGCGCGCAGACCCTCGGAGGCTACCTGGAGACGGCCGACGGCTGCCTGCACACCTTCTTCGTCGGGGCCAACGGCGCGTCCGCCCCTGACATCGAGGGCGTCATCGACACCATCACCGACGTGGCGGGCATCGCGGCGATCCTCCAGGAGACCGCGCACTGACCGATCGGGCGGGCCGGGCGGTGTGACCGCTTGACGGTGATGCCCGGCCTGCTGCCTCCGGCCCGCTGCCTTCCGGCCCGGCGCCTCCGGCCCGCTGCCTTCCGGCCCCGGCGCCTTCCGGCCCGCTGTTCCCGGGCCGTCGGCCGGGGGCGGCGGGCCGCGGGGTGCCCGGGGTGTTCGTGCTCGTCAGGGCTGGCGCAGACCGCCGCCGATCAGCCAAGATCGACCGAAGAGGCCCCCGGCCTCGGGGTTCGGCCGTGTACCGGGGATGATGGGCGCCGGGTGAAGGCCCGTCAGGGCCCTGCTGCGGCACGGGCGAGGAGCCCGGAGCCCGCTGGCAGGCTGTGCGGCTGTGACGACCCGCGGGGGCGGGTATGACAAGGGGGCGGGCATGAGTGGTCGCGGGAGCGTGCTCGGCGGGCGCTACACGCTGACCGAGCGGATCGGCGGCGGGGGCATGGGGGCCGTCTGGCGCGCCGACGACGCGGTGCTGGCGCGGCAGGTCGCGGTCAAGATCCTGCATCCCGGACTGGCGGGGGACGGCACCTTCGCCCGGCGGTTCCGGCGCGAGGCGCAGCTGCTCGCGGCCCTCAAGCACCCCGGGATCGTGGACGTCCACGACTACGGCGAGAGCGAGGGCGACTCCGAGGAGCAGGTCGCCTACATCGTCATGGAGCTCGTCCAGGGGCGGCCGCTGGACACGGTCCTCACCGAGGACGGCCCGATGCCCGCCGAACGGGCCCTCGGCCTCCTCGCCACCGCGCTGGACGCGCTGCACGCCGCCCACCGGCAGGACATCGTGCACCGCGACCTCAAGCCGTCCAACCTGATGCTCCGCACGGACGGCCGGCTGACGGTGACCGACTTCGGCATCGCGCGCGCCCTGGCGAGCAGCAAGCTCACCGCCTCCCACGCGGTGATCGGCACCGCCCTCTACATGGCGCCCGAACAGGCCGAGGGCAAGGCCACCACCCCGGCCTCCGACCTCTACTCGATCGGTGTCGTCTGCTACGAACTGCTCACCGGCGAACCGCCGTTCAACGGTGAGAGCGTGCTGGAGGTCGCGCTCAAGCATCTCCGCGAGCCCGCGCCCGACCTCCCGGAGACCCTCCCGAAGCCGGTCCGCGACTTCGTCGCCACCGCCCTGGCCAAGAACCCCGAGGAGCGCTTCGCCGACGCCGCGGCGATGGCGGCCGCGGCGCGGGCGGCGATCGGCGAGGACCCGGCGGCCGGGGAGCGGCCCGCCGCCCCTCCGGCAGCGGTGGCTCCCGCGGCTCCCGCCGCTGCGGTGGTGGCCGGGGCCGGCAAGGAGGCGATCCCCGCCCCGGTGCCCGCCGCCGCGCAGACCGTCCCCGGCCGGAGGCGGCGCCGCATCCTGATTCCCGTGATCGTCCCGGTGATCTTCACGGTGGGTGCGGGTACCGCCGTGCTGGTCGAGAAGGTCCCCTTCCGGTCCGAGGCGAAGGCGGTGGATCCGCAGCCGCCCCTGTCCGCTTCGGTGACGGCGGGGACGGGTGCGGGTACGCCGCTGTCCGCCACCCCGTCGGCTGCCACTCCCGCACCCACGCCCACTCCCACGGCCGCACCCACCCCCGCTCCGGGCGGCACGCTCCCCCCGGCGAACCAGTCCCCGGCCCCGGGCGGCGCCGCCGTCCCACCCAGTGCCGGGTCCGCCGCCGGCACCGGCACCGGGACCGGCACCGGGAACCAGCCGGTGAAGCAGACACCCAACCCGGCCGGCGGCGGGGCCGCAGCCGGTGGCGGGGCGGCCGCGGCCGGCGGTGCCGCCGCGAACGGCGGACCAGCGGGCGGAGCGGCGGGCGGGGCGGCAACCCCGGCACCGGCCGCCACCCCGGCCCCACCCGCCGCCTCCCAGGCCCCCGACCCCCAGCCGCAGAACCCCGCCGTGCCCCAGGGCTGCGGCGGCACCAACTGGGGCTACATCGTCAACGTGGGCGACGGCCAGAAGCTCGGCCTCGCCAACAACAACCTGTCCGGAGGCAACGCCGCGGTCGTGGGCGGCGCGACCGCCTACGGCTGGGTCCGCACCCAGCCGAGCAGCTGGTACCACCTGAACCCGTGCAGCCTGAGCTCCCCCGAACTCGTCCAGGAGACCGACGGCAGGGTCGACCTCAGCGGCGGCTTCAGCTTCCTGACGAACTGGACGGTGACCGCCGCCACCACTCCCGGCTCCTACACCCTCCGGGACTACATGGGCCAGTCCTGCCTCACCGACAACGGCACCGGCAACGCGGTCACCATGAAGACCTGCACCCCCGGCAACAAGGCCCAGGAGTGGCGAATGCCGTAGGGCTCCCGTCGCCGGAGGGGGTGGAGTACATGGGGCTTGACCACAGCTACGAGATCTTCCTGCCCGCTCGGAACGTCACCAGGGCTCCCGGCCCCGCTCCAGCTTCGCGGCCAGCAGGTTGGGATCGGTCAGGGTGAAGAACGCCGCACTCGGCACGTACACCGTGTCCCCGCAGATACCGACCGAGGTGGGGTTGGAGAGACCGTCCGCCGCGGTGAGCACGGTGTGCCGGCTGCCGTCCGCGGCGATGAACACGGCCTCGCTGGACGGATTCAGGGCGGCGATCAGCTCGTCGCCGGCGCCGGGGAACGCGAAGTCGTCGAGGCCTGCGAGCCCGGTGGCGCGGGGCTCGACCGGGCCCGCGACGCCGTCCGCGCCGATCGGGACGCGCAGCAGCGTGCCGGTGTCGGTGTTGCCGACCCAGACGGCGCCCGCGTGCAGCTTGAGGCCGTTGGCGCCGAAGGCGGTGACGGGCTTGAGCAGGGCGTCGTCGGACCAGACCGTCGGGGCGCCGCCGCCCACGGGGACGGTCCGAACCAGGCCGAGCGCCGAGTCGGCGGAGTAGAGCAGGCCCGCCCGCTCGTCGAGCGCGAGACCGTTGGGCAGGCTGTTCGCGGGGAAGGCGGAGATCCGCTCGGGCTCGCCGCCGGGGCAGAGCCGCCACACGCCGGTGAGGTCCCCGGTGCCGGTGGCGTAGGCGAAGTAGAGGGTGCCGTCGTGGGCGCGGGCAAGGCCGGAGGCCACGGCCGCACCGATCAGCGGGGTGGCCGCCTGGGCCGGGGCCGGCAGGGTGGCCAGGACGGTGAGCTGCCCGTCGGGGGAGACCCGGCCGACTTGCCGGGCGAAGGACAGGGTGAGGTCCACGGAGCCGTCGGGCTCCACCGCGATGTTCTCGGGCTGGAGCCCCTGGGCCAGGTCGAAGTGGGCGACGATCCGTGGCTGCGAGAGCGGCGGTGCGACGGCGACGGCGGGTGTGGCCGCCAGCAGCGCCAGCGCGAACGAGGCGGCCGAGGCTGCGCCGTACATCCGGGCGGGGCGGAACGGTCGGGGCATGGCGGTACTCCTCTGTGGACGGCGACGGGGTGGTCAGTCGACGCCGCGAGCAGGCATCCCCGTCAGCAGAGCACACCGGACGCGGACACCCCGGCGCCGCCGAACCGTGCCGCCGGGAGGATCCCCCGGTCGGTCCCGCACGCACACCGATGCCCCGGTCCCACCTGCCGGTAGCGCCCCTGCTCCCCGGAGAGCAGTCCTCGACCCCATGGGCATGTTCTCCTCCTTCCGCCGAAGCTTCACGAAGATCGAGGAGCGGGCGTCGTCATCGGTCTCAGGTCCCAGGCCGCAGCGGCGACGCTCGGGAGTTGAGTACAGGTACTCAGGCGAACGGACCCGGGGGTGGGACAGTATCGGCGGCATGTCCAATGATCAGAGCGGTGGGGCGGGCCTCAGAAGGACCCTGGGTGTCGGGGTTCTGGTGGTGGCGCTGGTCCTCGGAGGAGTGTGGTTCAACGACCTCTGGCGGGGCCAGCCGTTCCCCACGGCCGATCCCGTTGCCGTCGCCGGACGGCTGGACGCGCGGACTCAGGCGATCTACGACGGGCTCCAACTGCCGGACGCGCCGCTCAATCCCCGGTGGCCCATGGCCGGGATCGAGGCCTCCATCTACGACTGCCACCCCCGCGGTCTTGCGAACTTCCCCGACACCCTCGCCGACTCCCCGCCGCGCGAGCCCGGTACTGCCGCCGTCCACGAGAGCTGGGCACTCGCCGGCGTGACGCACGCCCAGGCCGCCGACGCGACGGCGCGAGCGCGGCGGACGCTGGAGGCGGCCGGCTGGAAGACCGTCTCGTACAAGGTTTCCGGCGGCGATGTGGCCCTGCGGCTGGAGGCCCCGGGCACGAAGGACAAGGTCGCGGTCCGGGCCGGTGTCGTGCTCTACCCGAACGGCAATCTGGAGGTATTCGCGGCGGCCGAATGCGTCCGCTACCCCAAGAGCGCAGCCGTCGACGACGAGGGCCGACCGGACCTCCCCGACCCGTCGGCGCCGACTCAACTGCGTAGCAGGCCGCCGGCGTCCTCGTGACCGCCACCACTGTCAACACCAAGCGATCGCCGAGCACGCCGGGCCGTTCCGGCGGCGCTGACCAGGTTCAGCGGAATGCGGCGACGTTGCGCGCGGCCCAGTCGGCGAACGGGCGCGGGGCGCGGCCGAGGACCCGCTGGACGTCCGGGCTGACACGCAGCTCGGCCGGGTTCGGGGAGCCGAGGATGGTCAGGGTGTCCTCCGCGAGCTCCGCCGGCATGCTCCGGGCCATGGCGGCCTTGGCCTCGTCGCGGGTGAGCTCGTGGAACCGCACCGGCGAGCCCAGCGCGGCGGCGACGGCCTCCGCCTGCTGACGCGGCGTGATCACCTCCGGGCCGGTCAGCTCGTACACGCCGCCGGTGTGCCGGTCCTCCAGCAGGCAGGCCGCCGCGACCTCGGCGATGTCCGCCGGGTCGATGATCGGCACCCCGACGTCGCCGAAGGGCGCGGCGACGACCCGCCGCGCGCGGATGGACTCGGCCCACCACAGGGCGTTGGAGGCGAAGCCGCCCGGCCGCAGGATGGCCCATTCCAGGCCGGACTCCCGCAGCACGTCCTCGACCGCGCGCATCACGATCCGCGTAGCGCCGAGGGGCCTGGTCGCCACGCCCTGCGTGGAGAGCAGGACGACCCGGCGGACCCCGCTGGTCGCGGCTCGGCCGATGATGTCGGCCGGACTGGCCTCAGCGGCGTGCAGGTCGCCGGACAGCAGCAGGAACAGCGCTTCCGCCCCGGTCAGCGCAGGCTCGAGGCCGGTCGGCTCGGCCAGGTCGGCCGCCAGGTGGCGGACGCCGTCCGGCACCGCTGCCGCATGCCGCGACACGGCCGTCACCTGGTGGCCCGCCTCGGCCAGTGCCCGCGTCAGCGGTCGGCCCACGTTCCCGGTAGCCCCGGTCACCACGATCATGATCAGCTCCTTCGTCAGATGCCCTCTGTGGCCTTGACGTTAGGAGCCTGGGCTAACTATTGGTAAGGACATACCCGGAGGTAAGCTCATCACATGGTGGAAGGTTCGCAGCTCACGCAGGCCGAGGCGGGGGAGCGGTATGAGGTGTTTCACACCGACTGCCCCGCGCGTGGTGTGGTCGACCATGTGACCAGCAGGTGGGGCGTCTGGGTGTTGATCTCCCTGCGGAACAATGACCTCCGGTTCTACGAGCTGCGGGAGAGCATCCGGGGCATCAGCGAGAAGATGCTCGCCCAGACCCTGCGCGCACTGGTCGAGGACGGCCTGGTCTGGCGGAAGGTCGAGCCGACGACGCCTCCCCAGGTCACCTACGGGCTGACCGAGTTCGGTCAGGACGTCGGCGAACCGCTCACGGAGCTGCTCGACCGGGTTACCCGGCGGCTCTCGCGGCGCAGCGCGGGATAGCGTGCTGGTGGTCGGCCACGAAACCGCATCCAGCGTGACCGGGCACCCCCAGCTCGAGGACCTGGTCCGGCCCAACCGGTGGCGCCTGCACGCGGGTGAAGGAGCGGGGCGTGACCGGGCGCGTTCCCGTGCATCAGGACGCGGCCGGGGGATAAGGGGTGGGGAGGCCGGCGATGGCGTCGGCCGATGACCGGCGGGAGCTGCCGTGAGTGCGATCATCGGGACCTGGAATCTGGAGAACTTCTGTCGGCCGCTGCCGGCCGGCAGCGCGCCGGACCCGGTCAAGTGTGCTGCCAAGGACCAGGCGACCTACGACGCCAAGGTCGAGGCCCTGGCCGGTGTCATCGGCGAGATCGGGCCGGACCTGCTCGGGGTGCAGGAGGTGGGCGGCCAGGAGCCGTTGGACGACCTGGTGGCCAAGCTGCCCGGTACCTGGCACACCGCCGTGTCTGACCACCCCGACCCCAGGGGGATCCGCGTCGGCGTCATCAGCCGGTGGCCGATCACGAACGTCCAGCAGCGCGTGGCCTTCCCCGCCCGCCTCCGGCCCATCCAGGTCGACGACGAGGGCGAGCCCATCAAGGAGATGGGCCGCGGCGGGCTGGCCGTGACGGTGGAGCGGAGTCCGGGGCACAGCCTGGACGTGGTGGTGTGCCACCTGAAGTCCAAGCTGCTGACCTTCCCCAACAGCCAGCACAGCACCAACGACGAAGGCCTGCGGGCCCGTTCCGCCGCGTACGCGCTCTTCCGGCGCGCGGCGGAGGCCGTCACGATCCGGGACCTGGCCGACCAGCTGCTCCACGGCGACGGCGCGAACCGCGAGGTCATCGTGATGGGCGACCTCAACGACGGGTGGCAGGCCGCCACGACCCAGATCCTGTACGGCCCGCCCGGCTCCCAGATGGGAACCACCGGCTTCGAGCACCCCGACCAGGGCGATGCCAAGCGCCTGTGGAACCTGGCTCCGAAGATCCTGGAGCAGGGCGGCTTCTCCCGCGTCTTCGAGGGGCAGCGCGAGCTGATCGACCACATCCTGATCAGCCACGCGCTGCTGGCCAAGTTCCAGGATGTCTCCACCCACCTCGACAAGCTGCCCAGCACGACGGAGGCCCACCCGGTCGCGCCGCACAGCAGGCCGTCCGACCACTCGCCCGTGGTGGCGACGTTCAACTTCTAGAGCCGTCCCGGGGATCGGGCCTGTACGCCCAGGTCCGGAACGGGGGCCGGTGGCCGGGGCGACGGGGACGGTGAACCCCCGCCCGGCCACCGGCCGTATCAGGGAGGAGGAGTGCGGAACAGCCGAACCAACCTGCGGGAGTGACCGATGCCGAAGTACCGAGGCACCCACCGGATCACGGTGACCGGTGTGCAGGCCGAGTGGCCGCAACGCGCGGTGGTGACCGTCCGGGGCGGCGGCACCGTCGTGGTGCCGGGGGTCCTGGGAGCCAGCGAGGTGATCGACGCCGAGGACTGGGACCTCGCCGTCGAGCACGAGTACCAGAACACCTGGGGGCCCAGCATCCGCGCTGTCGTGGGGCGGTGGGAGGAGCGCGGTGGTACCCGCAGCCAGGTGGTCCGCTGCACCGACCGCGACCGGCTCGGCAGCCCCGGGGGCCGCAGCCTGGTGCTGCGGATCGACCAGGAGGATCCGCAGCAGCGGGCGGCGGCCCCCGAGTCCGCGTCCGCAGCCAGGTGGTCCGCCACCGAGTCGGCCGCCGGGCAGCAGGAGCCGAGCCGGGGCGGCGGCCGGATCAGCACCTCCGGCGCCGACGCCCCGTCGAGCCGGCCCTCCGGTCCGTCCACCACCTCCGGGGGCTACACCACCGCGTCCGGGAGCTCCGGCACCACGTCCGGCGGCTACAACACCACCTCCGGCGGGTGGTAGACCGCCTGAGCCGGTTCGTCAGCCGTGCGCCGGGCCGGTAGGGGAGTCGGCGGAGTCCTCAGCGGAGTCCTCGGCGGAGTCCCCGACGTCCGCGCCGGGGTGCTGCGAGCCCCTGGCGCCCGGGCCGTCGAGGGCCGTTGAGGGCCGTTGAGGGACAGGCGCCGGCACCCGGCACCGACCCCGGCTCGACCGATCCCCCGGGCCCGGCCTTCAGCCCTCCCGGGGGAGGGCCTCCCGGACCTGTACGAGCAGGGCGCGCTGTTCGTCGACCCAGCCCGCCGCAGGGGTCAGTGCGAGGCGCACCAGGACGCCGGAGGACTCGACGTCGGACACCGTCACCCACACCCCGTCGGGCCCGGTCGGTTCGATCCGCAGCTCCGGACCGTGTTCCCCGTCCAGCCACCGGACCGCCGAGCGTCTGGTGAGTCTGTCCAACGCGGCCTCCCAGTCGTCCAGTTGGCCGGATGTCAGTTCGGCGTGGAACCGCCCCGCGACCACCTCCGTGGTGATCGTGATGTCGCAGGCGATCGTTCCGCGGTCCGTCGGGCGCCTCCCCACCCGTACCGCGACGGTTCGCCCGCCGGAGTCCTGGCGGTCTCCGAGACGTATCAACTCGATGCTCTCCGAAGTCACTTCGGTCACAGCCCTCTCCCCGGGAAGGTGATGCGATCCCTGCCATCCTTGCGCAGGCCGCCCACCCCTCACCAGCCGGAGGGCGGTTCGGGTTGGGCTCCGGTGCCTGGGGAGTCCGTCCGATCGGGCGGATCGGGCGGACTCCCGGCGCCGCGCCGGCCGCGTCCGCGGCCCGGCGGTCAGGTGTGCTCGGGGCTGCCCGTGATGACGGTGGTGAAGACCAACTCCCCGCCCTGGTGCCCCGTGACGGTGGTGACCAGCGCGTTGGCATCGTCGCCCGGGGTGAACCGGGCGGTGACGACGGTCGGTTGGTCGTGTTCGGCGTAGCGGTGGTAGGTGATCGCGGCCCCGGTGGGCGTGATGGTGGTCGGTGTGGTGAGCGCGTTGGTGGCCTGCCGGGCGGCCTCCAGCAGGACCATGCCCGGGATGTGGTCGTTGGCGTGGTCGAACAGTATGGGGTGCCGGGGGTTGGGCGTCAGCCTCCAGGTGTCCGGCTCCCCGGTCGGTGCGAGGATGACGTCCCGGGGGTCGATGCGTCCGACCGTGCCGGGGGCGAGCGGCATCGGCTCCGGCTGAGACATCGGCTGGGACGTCAGCTGCGACATCGGCTGTGACATCGGAGGCGCGAGCGGGTCCGGGTGCGGGTCCTGGTGGGCCGCACGCTGTGGGCCGCGCAGGCGCCGGTAGGTCGCGGGCGGGACGGTGGTGAACTTGGTGTACCCCGTGGCGGCGACGTGGTCCCCCCGGAGCAGGGTGGTGGTGAGCATGAAGTCGACGGTGGTCCGGGTCTTGCGCGGCTGCGCCGTGACCTCGGCCGTGATCGTCAGGTCGGTCGGTGCGGCGCCGATCGAGAGCTGTCGCGGCCGGGTGGTGTAGCCGAGGTCCCACATCAGGAAGTGGTGGTCAAGAGGCACCCCGAACTGGGTGTGCGCGAGGTAGAGGCCGACCTGCCGGACGGTCTCCGCGGTCTGGAGCGGGTCGTGCCGCACCCCGTCCGGGCTGGTGAAGAAGGTGTGCGCCCGGGGCCATTGCGCGGTGACCGTGAAGGTGGTGTCGTCCTGCTGCCGGCAGCCGGTGAGGAAGACCTCGGCGTGGCAGGCCCGGTGGACGTACTCCTTGGGCACCGTGGTGGTGAGCCGGGGCGCCTGGCCGAGGACGGTGGCGGGCGCGGAGGCAGGGAGGCGGTAGGCGAGCAGGGTCATGGGAGCGCTCCGGAAGGCCGTGGTGGGCGGGATGGGGGCTCAGGGCTCGTAAGATACGTACCTACCGGTTTGGTTTTCAAGGCGCTTGGAACAAGGTTCGTTGGCGCCCGAGCGCAAGCAGAACGTTGCTGTGCGTGCCGACCGGACCGCTCGTGGAGGTGTCCGTGCGGCCCGTAGAGCCCATGTGACCTGGGGCGAAAGTCTGTTCTGTTCGGGCGTCGGGCCGTTGCGGCGGCTGGATGCTGCGTATTCGACCGGATGGGAAGTGGGGGGCGGCCTTCCGCTACGGCCGACCGGCGGAGCCTCCTTAATCGGTTGCGTATGAATACCGCTTATGCGGTTTCCAACCGACGGCCGTCGGCACGCGAGGGTCGGCACCGCCGGGGTGTCGGGAGTCCCGGGTGGGTAGGGTGCGGGGTGGTCGGTTTGGTTTGCTCGGGTTGTGGTGGCGGGGTGGTCGTGGTGGTGCGGCAGGAACGGGCGATGCGGACGCGTCGGGTGATCCTGGAGGCGGCGGCGTCGGTTTTCGACGAGTTCGGCTATGAGGGCGCGACGATCGGTGAGGTGGTGGCGCGGGCCGGGGTGACCCGTGGGGCGGTGTATTTCCATTTCGCGTCGAAGCGGGAGCTTGCGCAAGGGGTGGTGGAGGAGCAGTTCGTCCAGAACGCGATTCCCGAACGCGCCTGCAAGCTTCAGGAGTTCGTGGACACCGGAATGGTGGTGGCACATCTGATGCCGCGCGACCCGCTGTTGTCGGCGGGAGCCCGGTTGTCCTTGGGACAGGACGATTTCGGGGACCTGAACGGCGGTGCGATTCCGGGGTGGATCGCGCGCCTGCAGAGCTTGCTGGAGGAGGCGGCGGAGCGCGGCGAGCTGCTGCCGCACGTGGTCCCGGCGGACACGGCGTGGCTGGTGACGGGGGCCTGGACGGGCGTGCAGATCCAGTCGCAGAAGCTGTCGGGCCGCGCGGACCTGGAGCGCCGGATCTCGGGCCTCTACCAGTTGCTGATGCCGAGCGTGGCCGTTCCCGGGGTGCTGGGTTCGCTGGACCTCGGACCGGACCGGGGGGCCCGGGTGGTCGCGGAGATGGCGGACCCGGGGGCCGACGAGGCCGCGGCTGCGGGCCCGGGGGCCGAGGAGGAGGTCGAGGGCCGGCGCGTCGGGTGACTCCTCGCAGCTCGCCTGCACCGCAGGGTCCGGGATGTCCGCACGGGCCGGGATGTCCGCGCGGGCCGGGATACGCGAGCGGTCGGGATGTCCGAGCGGTGTGAGACATTCCCGCTCGTGACGAGCGAGACGAACGACCCCCTGGCCGGCCTGGACGCGATCGACTGGGCGGCCCTGGAACACGCCTACGGAGCCGCGGACGATGTGCCGGGGCAGCTCCGGGCCCTGTGCGGGCCGGACGCGGACGGACGGCAGAAGGCCCTGCACGGTCTGTACGGAAACATCTTCCACCAGGGCAGCCGCTACCAGGCCTCGGCCACGGCGGTGCCGTTCCTGGCGCGCCTCGCCGCCGATGCGGCACTGCCCGGCCGGGCCGAAGCCCTGCAACTGCTGGCCTCGCTGGCCGTCGGCTACGACGAGTCGCACCTGCCGGCCGGCGTGGACATCGCGGAGTGGCGGCGCGAGATCGCGGAGCTCAGGGCGCAGGACCCGGCGGAGGTGCGTGCCGGCTACGACGCGTGGGTGGCCGAGGCGCCGGACGAAGGAGAGCGCCGGGTCCGCGAGCTGCGGCGCTCGATGTTCGACTACGACCACCAACTCCAGTCCGCGGAGGCGGAACTGGGAGCCTACGACGCCGTCCGCCGTGAACTGCCGGGCCTCTGTGCGCTGCTGGCCGACGGCGATCCGGAGGTGCGCGCCGCGGCCGGGTACGTGCTGGCCTGGTTCCCCGAGGAGGAGGCGCGCACGCTGCCCGAGCTGCTGCGCCTGCTCGACCGTGAGACGACCCCCGCTGTCGTGGCCACCGCACTCGTGGCAGCCGGGCTGCTGGGCGACACCGCTCTGGTCGACCGCCTGCGGCCGTTTCTCAGGGCCGGTGAGCCGGCCGTGCGGTGGGCCGCGGCAACCGCCCTGGCGCGCCTGGGCGGTACCGGGGCCGAGGCGGCGGTGGGAGCGGAGGTGCTGACGGAACTCGCGGCCGCCCAGGCGGACCCGCCCGAGCCCGGCCCGCCCGGCATCCCGTTCCACGACGGCGACCTGCGTGCCCACGCTGCCGCCAGCCTGACCCAACTGGCCGACCGCTACCCGGCCGAGGCGCTGGTGGCCGTGACGGAGGGTCTGGCCGCCACCGGCGGTCCTGCGAGCTTCGCGGTCGCCGAGGCCGCCCTGCGGCTGGCCTTCGGCCCACAGGGCTCCGACGGCCGGCCGGCGTTCGCGGACCTGGAAGACCGGCAGCAGCGGCTGATCCGCGTCCTGGCCTCGCTCGATGCGGGCACCTGGCGGTGGGTGAACTTCCTGGAGATCCTGCGCTTCTGGGGCCTTCCCCAGGAGCGCGCCGCGATGCGCGCCTACGCGGGAATGCCCGCGGAGTAGCGGCGTTCCCGGAGCCTCGGTGCTCACCGGAGGTGAGGGGGCTCCGAGGGCTCGGAGACCGCCGGCCGCGGCGTCATGCGCGGTACGGACTGGCCGGTGGGCGGTGTCGGTTCACCGCTTGCCGGCCAACCGCGCTCCGGATTCCGCGCACCGGATTCCGCCCACCGGCGACCGCCTGTCGGCCGAGATCCGAACGCCGGGGAGGCGGAGAGCGCGCGCCCCGGGCCTGTCGGCATGCGCCGAATCCCCGAGGGTCCAGGCCTCGTGCGGGCGGTTCCGGCGGCGGCAGCCGCAGCCGCAGCCGCGGGCCTCGGCCGGGGTGCCGCCGAAGGTGTATTCGCCGTTGTCGGGGGCATCGAACCTGCGATATCGGATGGTGTCAGTTCGCACCCGGTCAATGGTTCGGCCGGTTCCGTGCGAAATACCGGGCCGCGGTCCACCGGGCTGTCGTCGAAATCGATCATCAGCAGCGGTGTACTCGGTAGTGGACCGGGCCCGGCGTCGCGCAGGCATACCCGTCCCGTAGCCGGCTCCGCGGCCCGGTCCGGCCGGGCCCGACCGTCCGAAGCGCCCCTCGACCCGGGGTCGGGCTCGGCGGGGCGGCGACCGTCGCGGCTGCGCGGAGGGGTCAACGCCCTTGGGTGCGGGGCAGGTTGTTGCCAGGTAAACAAACAGCGCGTTCGGTTTTGTATTGACAAACCGTCTGTCCTGTTTTTGAATCGATGTAGGTGCCCGGGTGGTTGTGGGGAGTCAGGCCGGCACCCGGGTGCCTCCGGTGTCCCATCTCCCGTGTCTGCGTACCGCGTTCGGCGTGCCGGCCTCCCGTGTCCGGTGTCCGTGTTCTCTGGGTTTGTTGTGATTGGGGTGGTGGTTGTGGAGGTTCGGGTGTTGGGGGCGTTGGGGGTTCGGGTGTGCGGGGTGTCGGTGGTGCCGTCGGCGTCGAAGCCGCGGCAGGTGTTGGGGTTGTTGGCGTTGCGGGCGGATCAGGTGGTGTCGGCGGGGGTGTTGGCGCAGGAGTTGTGGGGTGGGCGGCCGCCGCGGAGTGCGCGGACGACGGTGCAGACGTATGTGCTGCAGTTGCGGGATCTGATCGCGCGGGCGTTGGTGGAGGGTTCGGGGTCCGGGGTCGGTGCTTCCGGGTCTGGGTCTGGGGTGGGGGTGGGGTGTGCGAAGGATGTGTTGGTGACCTCGCCGGGGGGCTACATGTTGAACAGTGGTGGGGGGTTGGTGGATGTGAGGGAGTTCGAGCGGTTGGCGGGGTTGGGGTATCGGGCGATGGACGGGGGTGATTTTCCGGGCGGGGCGCGGTTGTTGGGGGAGGCGTTGGGGTTGTGGGGTGGTGGTGCGTTCGAGGATGTGGTGGTGGGCGGGGTGTTGGGGGTGGAGGCGCGTCGGTTGGAGGAGACGCGGTTGTGTGCGTTGGACCAGCGGATCGAGGCGGATCTGCGGTTGGGGCGTCATCGGGTGCTGTTGGCGGAGTTGACGGTGCTGGTGGAGCGGTATCGGACGCATGAGAACCTGCACGGTCAGTTCATGGTGGCGTTGCACCGGTCGGGGCGTCGGGGTGAGGCGTTGGAGGTGTATGCGCGGTTGCGGGGGACGTTGGTGCGGGAGTTGGGGATGGAGCCGTCGGTGTATCTGCGGCGGTTGCAGCGGTCGATTCTGATGGCGGCGCCGGATGGGCCGTTGGAGCGGGTGGGCGCCGGTGCGGGCGGTCCGGGCGCGGGCAGTGCGGGCGCGGGCAGTACGGGTGGCGCGGCCGCGGCGGGAGAGTCCGCAACGGCCGGTGGTGGAAGGTTCGTTCAGGTGCGGTAGGCCCGGGGCCGTCCCTCGCCTCCGGGTGGGGACAGCTGCGGACGCGGGTGTCTGGTGGTGTGGCCGGTGGCGGCCGAGGCTTCGGGGGTCGCCTGACAGGGCGGCCCTCTCTTTTTCTGTGGTTCCGGTGTGAGGGGTTGTGGGTTCGTGATGCAGGAGAGGTCGGAGCGGACGCGGGGGCGTCTTGTCGAGGCAGGGGCGGTGCAGTTCGACCGCTCGGGATACGCGGGGGCGACGCTGGGCGGGATCGCCGGCGCCGCGGGAGTGACGAAGGGTGCGCTGTACTTCCACTTCGCCTCCAAGGAGGAGTTGGCGCGGGCTGTGGTGGAGCGCGCGGAGGCGGCGGTGCGCGGAGGCTGCACCGCGGGCGCGGGCGTGTCGCCGCTGCAGGGCCTGATCGACGCCGGGTTCTGGCTCGTCCGGGTACTGGAGTCGGACGTGGTGGTACGCGCGGGCTTCCGGCTGGGTCGGGAGGAGGAGCTGTGGAGCGGCGGTGCGACGCTCGCGGGCTCCGGGGTGGGGGGCCTGCACGGCGTGTGGGCGCAGATGGTCCGAGAGCTGCTGGCCTCGGCGCGCAGGACCGGTGAACTGCGGGCGCGCTCGGGCGGGGTGGGCGTGGAGTCCCTGGCGGTGGCGGCGGCCTGCGGCCTGGAGGTGGTGCACGGCAGCGGCTGCGGCGGTGAGGAGCTGGCCCGCCGACTGGGGGCCCTGTGGGAGTGGCTGCTCCCGTGTCTGGTCCCGCCGGGCGCGGTGGGCGGCTACCGCACCTCCGCCCCGCAAAGCACACCCGGGCCCTGAGCCGCCGGCACCGGCCGGATCGGTGGTACCGGTCCGCCTCGGCCTCGGCCGGGCCTCGACGGGGCGTGCAGGCACCGGCGTGGAGAAATCCGTTCGCGGACAACGGCCCTGACGAACGACCATGGTCGAATGAATGATCAACCTGCACGATGGACCCAGGCAACCGTCTACCCCGACATGTGGGCCGACCCGGACAACGACCCCCGCAACAGTGAGGGACCTGGTCCGGACGGCGAGCTCGCGACGCTGCAGGACTACCTGTCGGACTACCGCATCACCTTGCGGATGAAGTGCGAGGGCCTGGACGCGGAGCAGTTGGCCCGGCGGTCGGTTCCGCCGTCGACGATGTCGCTGCTCGGGCTGGTGCGGCACCTCGCCGAGGTGGAGCGGGACTGGCAGAACTGGATCGGCGACGGTGACCCGCTGCCGAAGCTGTACGGGAAGCGGGACGCGGATTTCGACGGGGCCGTCGCCGATCAGGCCGAGGTCGACGCGGCGTTCGCCGATCTGGCGCGCGAGCAGGCCTCGACCGACGCCGCGCTGGCCGCGCACCCGGATCTGGGCGAGCGGGTGGGGAAGGACCAGATCACCGTCCGGTCGCTGCTCGTGCACCGGATCGAGGAGTACGCCCGGCACTGCGGCCACGCCGATCTGTTGCGCGAGTGCGTCGACGGAAGGGTCGGCCAGTGAGGTCGCTCCCGGCGAACTGAGACAACTGCTGGGAACTGAGGCAAACGCTGCGAACGCGGGTGCGGTGCGTCAGCCGATGACCGGGTCCTCGACCACCTGGACGAGGACCCGGCTCCGGACGCCCCTCGGGGTCGGGGCCGGACAGGCCGACCGTGGTGGCCAGAGCAGCGGCCAGTGCTGTGACCGCGTACGTTCACCGGGTTGGTGGTCCCTGCCGTCAGGAACTGAGCTTCTGGCGCACTGATCCGCGGTGCTCAGCTGACCGGTCCCGTCGTCGCGTGCGGCCCTACCGCCGGTTCGAGCAGTGACAACGTCCGCTGCTGCGCATCGAGGCCGGCGCGAATGCCGACCGGCATCGGCAGATTCGGGCCGGCATGCCCGAAATCGACGTTGCCCAGGACCGGGATGTCACGGTCGCCGAGGACGTCGAGGACGATCTCGGGCAGGGTGGGGGACGCACCGGGCTCGAGTCCGCTGATCTCGCGCGGAACGCCCACGACCATGCCGGAGATCCGATCGAGGATGCCGCTGTGCCGCATCACCTGCAGATAGCTCCACACGTGCGATGCCAGGCCGCCCATCTCCTCCCAGAACAGCACCGCACCGTCGAACCGTTCGAGCGGCAGCGCGAATCGCGTCGCCTGCGCCAGCACGATGCGATTGATCACCCCGCCGATCAGCGGCCCTTCGACACGACCGGGACGCCAGCACTCCCACGACGGGCTCGGCGGCAGCGCACCGATCGCCTCGGTACCGGTCAGCAATCTGGAGTAGAGCTTCTCGAGTTCCGCTTGGCGCGCCACGGGCGCGGACTGCCAGTGTCCGCCGAAACCGGGGACGGCCATGTCGGCATGGAACCCGACCAGACCCGTGCGCGCATGGAGCACCAGGTGCAGCAGCGAGATGTCGCTGTGGCCGAGGATCGGCTTGGGGTCGGCCCTGATCGCCTCGACGTCGATCAGGTCGAGGTAGCCGAGCGCCGTCTGGCCGCCGTCACTCGCGACGATCGCGCGCACCTCGGGATCACGCAGAAGACCATTGAGCTCCCCGGCGATCTCCGCCGGCGTGGCCGCGCTCCACCAATGGTGGCGTCCTGCTTCGAGCAACGGAGCCCGACGCACGCGGAATCCCATCCGCTCGAGCACAACCACCGTCTGCTCGACGTTGGGCTCGTAGGCGGCCGGCAGCGGACCGGACAGCGATGCGATGACAACGAGGTCTCCGGGCCTCAGGGCGCGCGGTCGGAGCAGTTGAGGCAGTGCGGAACCAGTCATGGCGTCAGTGTCGCCGGTGCCTTCGGTGGGGTCACGCGACTTTCGCCGGCCGTCCGCCCCGGCGCAGGCCCTTCCCGCTCCGGACGCGGGCTCGCGTACCGGATGCCGGAGGGGTGTTCGGGCGCACTACCGCACCGCCCGGCTGGAGCAGGTCCATGTGGACGGTCGCACCGACCTCGACGGTGTGGGGGAGCCCGACTACGCCGGAGCGCTGCTGACCCCCGCCGAGCGGCGTGAACTCGTCCGCAACCGTTGCCTGTTGCGTACCCCCGTCAACGCCGGAGCGCTCGCCGCCCTCCCCGGCTGGGAGGTGGAGCTGGACCCGTTAGACTGGCGGGTGCCCGACTCGGCGGTGCGACCCGTACCGTGATCGGTCGGGCCGCTCGTACCGGTACCGCCGGGACGCCGGGTCAGTGCGTGGGCTGCGGTACGGCGCCGGCGATGACGGTGGCGATGGCCCGGTGGACGGCCGCGGGCTCCGGCGGGGTGCCCGTACGGTCGGCGAAGAGCATGTGCGCGGTGCCGATGAGGGTGGGGGCGAGGGCGTCGATGTCGCTCGTGGCGGTGATGCGGCCCAGTTCGCGCTCGGCGGCTAGGTAGGACGCGATCATGGCCGTGGCCTCGGTGAGCAGCGGGACGCCGGTGGGCGCGGCCTCGCGCAGCCGGGCGCGCAGGCTGTCGCGGGAGGTGACGAGGCTGACGATCGCCACGGCGACCGACTCGAACAGGTCGGTCAGGGCGGTGCTGAGGTTCTCGGCGACGGTGCCGGTGCCGGCGAGGTCCTGCAGGTCGGCGGCCTGGCTGCGGATGCGGGCGGCGCGCTCCAGGACGAGGTCGGCGAGGAAGGCGTCGAAGTCGGCGAAGTGCCGGTGCAGGACGCCCTTGGCGCAGCCGGCCTCGGTGGTGACCGCGCGGCTGGTCAGCCCACTGGGCCCGTCCTGGAGCAGGACGCGTTCGGCGGCGTCGAACAGCTGCTCGCGAGGGTCGCGGATGGCTACGCCTGTCGGCACGGTGGGTCTCCTTCGGTGGTTGCCATGCCCGCCCTCCGTCGGCGAGTGGGCATCCGCCCTGGTGAATGGGCATCCGCCCAGTCATAAGGGGCGCATGCCCACTGTACCGCCGGGGCCGGGAGTGCCGCTCGGTGCGTGAACTCCTCCGATCTGTGCACGAACAGCCCTGGCTGTGGCAGGTGGCGCAGTCGTGCGGCGCGGGCCCGGCGCCCTTGCGTCGTCGGCGCCACCCGGCCCGATCCCGCAGCGGCCGGAGCGGGGTGGCCGGTGGTGTACTGTGGCGGCAGCTGTCTGTGACCGTCTGCTATCAGGGGAGGTGGGACCCAATGACCGGTGTGCTGGAGCGGGTGCTCCCCGTACGCGGTCGGGCCGTTGTGGCGCCGTTGTCCTAGCCGCTGCCCTCGGGCGTGGCGATGGGACTGCTCGGTGCCGGGGTGGCGCGTTCCCCCGGGGAAGCCCCAGGTTGATTCTTCCTTTGCCTGAGGGGTTCTTGTGTCGGTTTTCTCTTCCTCCCTGCTGCGATCCTCGGTGGCGGCCCGGTTGCGGGCCGCAGGGTGTGTGTTCGCTGAGGACGAAGCGCGGGTCCTGCTCGAGGCGGCCGAGTCGCCGGCCCAGTTGGCGCTGATGGTGCGCCGTCGGGCCGAGGGCCGACCGCTGGAACACGTGGCGGGATGGGCGGAGTTCTGCGGTCTGCGGATCGGTGTCGACGCGGGCGTGTTCGTGCCCCGGCGGCGCAGCGAGTTCCTGGTGAGCAGCGCGGCGGCCCTGGTGGGCGAGGGCGCGCTGGTGGTGGATCTGTGTTGCGGCAGCGGCGCGTTGGGCGCGGCGGTGGTGGCGGCGGTCGGGCGTCCGGTGGAGCTGCACGCGGCGGACGTGGACGCGGCGGCGGTGCGGTGCGCGCGGCGCAATCTGGCGGGCGTGGCGGCCGGCGTGTACGAGGGGGACCTCTTCCGGGCGCTGCCGGACGCGCTGCGCGGGCGGGTGGAGGTGCTGATCGCGAACGTTCCCTATGTGCCGAGCGCCGACATCGAGTTGCTGCCCGCGGAGGCGCGCGTGCACGAGGCACGCCCGGCGCTGGACGGCGGTGCGGACGGGCTGGAGGTGCTGCGCAGGGTGGCGCGTTCGGCGCCCGAGTGGCTCGCGCCGGGTGGGGCGCTGCTGTTCGAGACCAGTGAGCGCCAGGCGCCGACGGCGCTGGCGGTGGCCGGCGAGGCGGGCCTTTCGCCGGTCCTGGGGTGGTGCGAGGACCTGGACGCGACCGTGGTGACGGCGACCCGGGCCTGACCGCGCTCCGAGCCGCCGGGTGCTGCCGAGCTGATGGCGGACTGCCGGTGGTCGGGTTCCGGTGGTCGGCTGCCGGTGTTCCCGTCGGGTCGCCGGTTCGTCGGTTCGTCGGGCGGGGGATTGCGCCTTCCTGGGGCGCGAGGGCCTGTCCGGGGCCAAGGGCGCGGGGAGTCGTGGCCGGCGTGGACAGGCAGTTTCGAAGGGGAGCCGTCAGGACGGGCGGCCCGGCTGTCGCGCTGGTGGTCCGGCACTCCCGGACGGGCGCGGGGTGGCCTGCGTGCGCAGAGCGGCAGTTGACCGGCAGCTTGGGCGCGTGCGGTTTCGCCGGTAGGCGTCGGGGAAGCCGCCGTGCTTTCCGGGCGCGGCGCGGTGGCGCGTATTCGCTCGCCCGCGTCATCTCTTCGTTGACACCCGTCACACGCCCCCCGCAGGATTCACCCGCCTCGCACAACTGAGAGGGACTCACTCCACCTTTCAGATCAGCGAGTTCGCCCTGCCACAGCCGCTTTTCGGAAGGATCCTCCTCGATGCGCCGCACCGCAGCACTGTTGATGACCTCGCTTCTCGCCTCGGCCGCCGCGCTGGCCGTGCCGACCGCCGCTCAGGCCCGGACCCTGGTCGACCCGCCGACCACGGGCTCGTGCGTGGCCTACCCCTCCGGCCCGTTCGGCGTCGGCGTCTGTGGCGGCCTCGAACCCCGTCGGGCCTGGTCCGTCTGGGCCAAGTGCCAGTCCGGCATCACCGTCAGCAGCGGCCTCCGGCTCGGGGACGGCACCGCCACCGCCAACTGCGGCAGTGGCCGGGTGTACTCCACCTGGGTCTCGATCGGCCCGATGCTCCCGTAGTGGTGTGCCGTCGCCCGGCGGCCACTCGCGCACGGCGGCTACGCCAGGCGCGGCAGGAGGCGGCGGTGCTGCTCGGCTGAGCCCGCCCGGAGGCTCGGCGCGGTCGGGAGTGGACGGCGGCCGACAGGGTGACCGTCCGCCCCGCCCGCCCAGGGCGCCGGGCGGGGGTGGCGTGCTAGAACCGGCGACGGGCGCGCATCCGCGCCCGTGTCACCGTGCGACCCCATGCCACCGGCCACTCCTTGGGAGACCCATGTCCGCCGCACGCACCGCACGCACCGCCCGTACCGGTCCCGTCCGCACCGGTTTTGTCCGCCTCCTGCTCGCCGCCCTCGCCGCCCTGGCTCTCCTGCTCTCCGGTGCGGCGACGGCGGCCACCGCCACCGCCGCGACCACCGCCGCGACCACCGCCGCGACCACCGCCACCGCCGGAACAGCCACCGTCACCACGGCGATCACCGGGCTGGACGGCACCTGGGCGTGTTCGGTCCCGACCGGGTACGTCTACGACCAGGTGAGCCAGTCCACCCAGTGCAGCTCGGGCAGTTGGACGGCGCCCCGGTTCCACCTGCGCACCCCGGTCGACGGGCTGACCGCCTGCACGTCCGCGCCGGGCTTCGTGTACGACTCCGTCACCTTCACCTACGGCTGCAGCCAGCAGTCGAACGTCCCCGCCACGACCTACCACCTGCGCACCCCGGTCAACGGCCTCACCGCCTGCACGTCCGCGCCGGGCTTCGTCTACGACTCGATCACGTACACCTACAACTGCAGCTTCCAGCCGAACGTCCCCGCGACCACGTACCACCTGCGCACCCCGGTCGACGGCCTCACCTCGTGCACCGCCAACCCCGGCTGGACGTACGACCGGATCACCTACACGACGACCTGCAGCATCCAGCCGGGCGTCCCGGCGACGACCTTCCACATCCGCGTCCCGGTGAGCGGCCTCTGGGCCTGCACCATCCCCTCCGGCTTCACCTACAGCGCCACCACCCAGAACACCGACTGCAGTTACAACCAGGGCACCCCGTCCACCAAGTACCTCCTGCTCGGCTGAGCCCGGCCGCACCGGTGGAGCAGGACGCCGGCCGAGCCGCCCTGCCCTCCTGCTCCACCCCGCCGCCGCAGCCCGCCGGAGCCGGCCGCAGGGCCGGCGCCGCCCGGGCGGGCGGGCGGGTCAGCAGACCGTGATGCCGATCAGGCAGGTGTCGTCGTCGGTGTCGGAACTGCTGTACCGCAGCAGGTGGTCGAGTCGGCGCTCGAGCTCCGTGAGGCCGTCCGCGGTTCCGGCGGTGGCCCCGACGGTGGTCAGCAGGTCGGCGAGGGACTCCTCCAGGGAGCGGTCCCGGCGCTCGATCAGGCCGTCGGTGTACATCATCAGGGTGTCCCCGGCCCTGAGCCGGATCTCGCCCTCCTCGTAGTCGGCCTGGTCGATCGCACCCAGCAGGATCCCGGCCACGGTGGGCAGTTCGGTGGCCCGGCCGTCGCGCAGCAGGACGGGGGGAAGGTGGCCCGCCCTGGCCCAGCGCAGTGCCCGGGTGCGCGGGTCGTACAGGGCGCAGATGGTCGTCGCCGTCACGTTGTCGGTCAGATGGTGTGTCACGGTGTTGAGCCAGCCCAGGAGTTGGCCCGGTCCGGCGCCGGTGGCGGCCAGGCCGCGCAGGGCGTTGCGCAGGGCGACCATGCCGGTGGCGGCCTCGATGCCGTGTCCGGCGACGTCGCCCACGCACAGCAGCACCTGGCCGGTCGGCAGGGCGAGTGCGTCGTACCAGTCGCCGCCGACCAGGTGGTCCTTCTCGGCGGGCCGGTAGCGCACGGCCACCCGCAGGTCGTGCAGGTCCAGCGGGCCGCGGCTCGGCGGCATGATGGCGTGCTGCAGTTGCAGGGCGAGCCGGTTGCGCTCGGCGGCCTGCTGTTCGGTGTGGGCGAGTTGGTCGCGGGTGGCGGCGAGCGCGACCTCGGTCCAGTGCTGCGCGGAGACGTCCTGGTAGGCGCCGCGGACGGCGGTGATGCGGGCGTCGGCGCCGAGGACGGGTTCGGCGACGACCCGGATGTGTCGGGCGATGCCGTCGGCCCGCTGCAGGCGGAAGGCCGTGGAGGCGGGCCGCTGGTGGTGCAGCAGGGTGCGCAGGAACCGGCCGATGGTGTGCTCGTCGTCGGGGTGCGCGTGCGCGGGCAGGTGTTCGAGCGGAATGGGCTCGGCGTTCGGCGGCAGGCCGTGGAGGTCGAACAGGGTGTCGTTCCAGGCGATCTCGCCGGTGCGCAGGTTCTCCTCGAACCCGCCGATGCGCCCGAGGCGTTGGGCGTGCTGCAGCAGGCTGGCGACGCGGGCGGCGCCGTCCTCGGTCCGCCAGATGACGACCGCGCTGGTCCCGTGGCGGCTGACGCTCACGCTGGCCCGGGTGGTCAGCGGGACGCCGTCGACCAGCGCGGAGAGGTTCATCCCCGGTGAGCGGAACGACTCGCCGGTGGCCAGGACGTACTCGATCTTCTCGAAGAGGCCGCCCGGCTCGGCGGCCAGCGGGTAGGCCTCCAGCAGCCGGGCGCCGACGATGGCGCTGCGCGGGCGGCCGGCGAAGTCCTCGAAGCTCGGGTTGACGTGCCTGATGAGGTAATCGCGCGCCCGGCCGGCCGGGTCGAGGTCCGGGTGCATCACCAGGCAGGGGTCCTGCAGACCGTGGACCAGCTCCAGCAGGTCGGCCGTCTGCGGGTCGACGCCGCTGCCACCGCCCCCGGTGGCCGGATGCGCTTCCAGAGCGGTGGCGCACAGCTCGGCCAGGGCCTCGAACTGCCGGTGCAGGGACTGCGACTGCGCAGGCATGCGGCCGCTCCAGCAGACCTCCAGGACACCGGTGATCCGGCCGCCGGATCCGGCCGGTACCGCCAGCCGTCCGCCGCCGAACTCCCGCTGCCCGATGGAGGGGAGGCCCGACGCGGCCATCGACTCGTAGGCCGCGAAGGCCCGTTCGGTCAGCGCGCGGCGTGCCGGGACGGGAACACCGGGAGGGACATGGCGCCAGCGCAGCGCCTCCTCGTCGGCGAACCCGGCACTTCCCGCCAGGGTCAGGGACTGGTCGGAGTTGGCCGCCCAGATCGCCACCGCCTGCGCCCCGAGCGGCCGCACCGCGTGCTCCAGCACCGACTGTGCCACCGCCTGGACATCGGAGGCGCCCAGCGCCCCCGTCTCGGCGCTGCGCAGCCGAACGCCCACCGACGGCTCGCCCGCGGAGACCACGAACTCGCGGGCGAGCTCGGCGATCCGGTCGTGCGAGGCCTGGTTGACCAGGTCGGCTGCCAACTCCAGGACGGACAGCGTCGACTGGTCGGCCAGGGTGTCGAGTTGGCGGCCGGCCTCGGCGGGGGAGACGCCCAGGCGCTCGACCAGGATTCCCTTGGCGAGCTCGACCAGGGCCCGTCCGTCCGCCTGTTCCTGCGCCCGGGTGAGCTCGCGGCGCAGGCGGTCGACGGTGGACGTCAGCCGGCCCACCGCGCCCCCGCCGGCGGGCGGGGGCGTCCGCTCGGCGGGGCGGTCGGCCGACCCGCGCTGTGCCACGGCCGAGGGGCGGGGCCCGGCCGGGCCGGGCGCGGTGGTGGATTCGGGCCGGGCCTGTGGGTGCGGCTGCCCTTCCGCGTCCCGAGGCTGTGGCGCGTCGTGCATCGGTGTCTCCTCGGTCGGCGGCGGTTCAGTGCGGCGGCGGTTCAGTGCGGTGGTGGTTCAGTGCGGTGGTGGTGCGGTCGGCGGTGGTGCCGCCGGCGATGGTGCGGGTGGTGGTGGTGCGGTCGGCCGCTACGGCCGCAGCCACCGTTCGAGCCGGGCGATCAGGTCGACCGCGTCGACCGGCTTGGTGACGTAGTCGGTGGCTCCCGAGGCGAGGCTCTTCTCCCGGTCGCCGATCATGGCCTTGGCGGTGACGGCGATGATCGGCAGGTCCGCGTGCTCGGGCATCGCACGGATGGCGGCGGTGGCGCTGTAGCCGTCCATCTCCGGCATCATCACGTCCATCAGGATCAGGTCGATGTGGTGGTGCCCGGTGAGGACCTCGATCGCCGCGCGGCCGTTCTCGGCCTGCAGCACCCGCATGCCGTGCAGTTCGAGGATCCCGGTGAGCGCGTAGAGGTTGCGGTCGTCGTCGTCGACGACCAGCACCGTCAGCCCGGCGAGCGCGTTGTCGACGTCCGGGGGGAGTGCGGTGGCCGGATCCCCGGTGCGCACCAGCGGCAGCACGTCACCGGGCTGGTCGGCGCTGAGGTGGAGGGTGATGCGCTCACGCAACTCGTCGAGACTGGAGAGCAGTTCGAGCGGCTGCAGGGTGGCCCGCTGCTGCAGGAGACGCTCCTGCTCGGCGCCCAGTCGACGGTTGTTGTGCGCCAGGACCGGCACGCCGTGCAGGGCGGCGTCCCGGGCCATCTCCTCCAGGAAGTGCAGGGCCGCGCCGCCCGGCAGGTCGAGTTCGAGCACCACGCAGTGGCACGGTGTCGCGGCCAGTGTCGTGGCCGCCTCCTGGGCGCCGACCGTGGTGATGACCTCCACCGGGGCCCGTCGGTCCCCGAGGTCCGAGGAGCCCGCGAGGTCGGCGACGGCGCTCTCCGCGACCAGCGACAGCAGACCGCGCGGCCGCTCCTCGACGACGAGCAGCCGCTTGGGCTGAGCCGCCGGGGGAGCCGCGGGCGCCGACACCTCGTCGCGGGCGCCCGCGGTGGCGGCCTCGGCCGTCCCGGCTGTCCGGCCGGTCCCGGCCTCCAGTGCCGCCGGCGGGTTCTGGGTGTTCAGCTCGACGAACTCGGCCCGGGCGGCGGGCAGGTACAGCGTGAAGGTGCTGCCCCGGCCCGGCACGCTGTCCGCGGTGATCGCACCCCCGAGGAGGAAGGCGATCTCCCGGCTGATCGACAGGCCCAGGCCGGTGCCGCCGTACTTGCGGCTGGTCGTCCCGTCCGCCTGCTGGAACGCCCCGAAGACGCTCTCCAGATGCTCGGGCTCGATCCCGATACCGGTGTCCACGACGTGGAAGGCGATCACCGGACCGTCCTCGCGGCGCGCGACCTCCGGCACCTGCGCCTCGTCCGCCACCTCGATCCGCAGCGCCACCCCGCCGCGTTCGGTGAACTTGACCGCGTTGGACAGCAGGTTGCGCAGCACCTGCCGCAACCGGTAGTCGTCGGTCAGCAGGTCCACCGGCAGCGCCGACGCGGTCTCCACGGCGAACCGCAGGCTCTTCTGGCTCGTGAGCGGCCGGAAGGTGGCCTCGACGTAGTCGAGGAGCTTGCGCAGCGGGATCCGCTCCGGGGTGATGTCCATCTTCCCCGCCTCGACCTTGGACAGGTCGAGGATGTCGTTGATCAGCTGCAGCAGGTCGGAGCCCGCGGAGTGGATGATGCCCGCGTATTCGACCTGCTTGGCCGTCAGGTTCCTCGTCGGATTCTGCGCCAGCAACTGGGCGAGGATGAGCAGGCTGTTGAGCGGGGTGCGCAGCTCGTGGCTCATGTTGGCCAGGAACTCCGACTTGTAGCTGGAGGCGAGCGACAGCTGGTGTGCGCGGTCCTCCAGCTCCTGGCGGGCCTGCTCGATCTCCAGGTTCTTGGTCTCGATGTCTCGGTTCTGCGCCGCGAGGAGTGCCGCCTTGTCCTCCAACTGGGCATTGGACGACTGCAGTTCCTCCTGGCGTGCCTGCAACTCCTCAGATCGGACGCGGAGTTCGGAGGTCAGCCGCTGGGATTCGCCGAGCAGCTCGTCGGTGCGGGCGTTGGCGACGATCGTGTTGACGTTGACGCCGATGGTCTCCATCAGCTGTTCGAGGAAGGCGAGATGGACGGTGGAGAAGGTCCGGACGGTGGCCAGCTCGATGACGCCGAGGACCTGCCCCTCGACCACGATGGGCAGCACCACCAGGGAGACGGGCGCGGTGCGGCCCAGGCCGGAGGAGACGCTGAGGTAGCCGGGCGGCAGGTCGTCGACGGCGATCGTGCGCCGGCTGCGCGCGGCCTGGCCGACGAAGGACTCGCCGAGCTCGAAGCGGGTGGGCGTGGCGCCCGCCGGAAAGGCGTAGGAGCCGATCAGGTTGAGGAACACGGTGCCGGCGCTCTCCTCGGCGAGGTAGAAGGCGCCGCACTGGGCCGAGACCAGGGGGGTCAGCTCATCCATGATCAGTTCGGCGACCACCGTGAGGTCGCGCCGGCCCTGCATGAGCCCGGAGATCCGGGCGAGGTTGGACTTGAGCCAGTCCTGTTCCTCGTTGGCCCGGGTGGTCTCGCGCAGCGACTCCACCATGAAGTTGATGTTGTCCTTGAGGTCGGCGACCTCGCCGGAGGCGTCCACGGTGATCGACCGCGTCAGGTCGCCCTCGGCGACCGCACCGGTGACCTCCGCGATCGCCCGGACCTGGCGGGTGAGGTTGCCGGCCAGCTCGTTGACGTTCTCGGTCAGCCGCTTCCACGTGCCGGAGACGCCCTCGACCTCGGCCTGGCCGCCGAGCCGGCCCTCGCTGCCGACCTCGCGGGCCACCCGGGTGACCTCCGCGGCGAAGGCGCTCAGCTGGTCGACCATGGTGTTGATGGTGGTCTTGAGTTCGAGGATCTCGCCGCGCGCGTCCACGTCGATCTTGCGGGTGAGATCGCCCCGGGCGACGGCCGTGGTGACCTGGGCGATGTTGCGGACCTGGCTGGTCAGGTTGTGGGCCATGAAGTTGACGTTGTCGGTGAGGTCCTTCCAGGTGCCGGCCACGTTCGGGACCCGGGCCTGCCCGCCGAGCGTGCCCTCGGTGCCCACCTCGCGGGCCACCCGGGTCACCTCGTCCGCGAAGGCGGAGAGCGTGTCGACCATCGTGTTGATGACGCCGGCCAGCGCGGCGACCTCGCCCTTGGCCTCCACGTTGATCCGCTGCGAGAGGTCGCCCTTGGCGACGGCGGTGGCCACCTGGGCGATGGAACGGACCTGGCCGGTGAGGTTGGAGGCCATCACGTTGACGTTGTCGGTGAGGTCCTTCCACGTGCCGGAGGCGCCGCGGACGGTCGCCTGGCCGCCGAGGTTGCCCTCGGTGCCGACCTCGCGGGCCACCCGGGTCACCTCGCCGGCGAAGGACGAGAGCTGGTCGACCATCGTGTTGATGGTCTCCTTGAGCTCCATGATCTCGCCGCGGGCGGTGACGTTAACCTTCTGTGACAGGTCGCCCCTGGCGACGGCGGTGGCCACCTGGGCGATCGAGCGGACCTGCGCGGTGAGGTTGCCCGCCATGAAGTTGACCGAGTCGGTCAGGTCGCGCCAGGTACCCGAGACGCCCTTGACGTCGGCCTGGCCGCCCAGGATGCCCTCGGTGCCGACCTCGCGGGCCATGCGGGTCACCTCGTCGGCGAACGCGGAGAGTTGGTCGACCATGGTGTTGACGGTGTTCTTGAGTTCGAGGATCTCGCCGCGGGCGTCGACGGTGATCTTCTGGGAGAGGTCGCCCTTGGCGACGGCGGTGGTGACCTGGGCGATGTTGCGCACCTGGTCGGTGAGGTTGCCAGCCATGAAGTTGACCGAGTCGGTCAGGTCGCGCCAGGTGCCCGCGACTCCCGGTACCTGGGCCTGGCCGCCGAGCCTGCCCTCGCTGCCGACCTCGCGGGCCACCCGCGTCACCTCGCCCGCGAACGCGGAGAGTTGGTCGACCATGGTGTTGACGGTGTTCTTGAGTTCCAGGATCTCGCCGCGCGCGGCGACGTCGATCTTCTGGGAGAGGTCGCCCTTGGCGACGGCGGTGGCGACCTGGGCGATGTCGCGCACCTGGCTGGTGAGGTTGCCCGCCATCGCGTTGACGGAGTCGGTCAGGTCCTTCCACGTCCCCGAAACGCCGGGGACCTCCGCCTGTCCGCCGAGCTGCCCCTCGGTGCCGACCTCCCGGGCGACCCTGGTCACCTCGGAGGTGAACAGCGAGAGCTGGTCGACCATGCCGTTGAACACGGTGGCGATCTCGCCCAGCAGGCCGTCCGCGTCGTCGGGCAGCCGGGTGCCGAAGTCGCCGTCGCGTACGGCGGTCAGGCCGGCCAGCAGGCGCCGCAGGTCCGGTTCGCCGACCTGCGCGGTGCCACCGCTCGGGGGGTGCTGCGCCTGGTCCTTGGTCGTGCCAGCCATCGGGACGTGGCCTTTCTCGTAGAGCGCCGGGCCGTGGGCCCGCCACAGTCAACGCCCGACCCGGCTTCGAACGCGGCCGGGGGCCGTGCCGAAGCCGTGCCGGGCACGCGTCCGTACCGTCCAGGACCGGGACCGGGACCAGGACCGGGTTCCGGGATCGGGACCGGATTCCAGGACCAGGATCAGGACCGGGTTCCGGGACCGGGTTCCGACGGGCGGCGGGTCAGGCCTCGGCCTGGAGTTCGGCCCGCAGACCGGTCAGGATCCGGCTGAGCAGCCGGGACACGTGCATCTGCGAGATGCCCAGTCGGCGGCCGATCTCCCCCTGCGTCAAGTCGGCCCCGAAGCGCAGCGAGAGGATGGTGCGGTCCCGCTCGGGCAGGGCGGCGAGGACCGGTTTGAGGGCCTCCAGGCAGAGCACGGTCTCGAAGGCGCCCTCCTCCTGCGCGATCCGGTCCGTCAGCGCGGTGCCCCCGTCCGTCTGGTCCCTGCCGGGCGCCGGGGCGTCGAGGGAGGCTGCGCTCTGCGCCTGGGAGGCGATCAGGCCCTCGCGCACCTCGTCCTCGGTCAGCCCCAGATGCGCCGCCAACTCGCCCGGGGTGGGGGCGCGGTCGAGCAGTTGCTCCATCGCGTCACTGGTCTTGGCCAGCACCAGGCGCAACTCCTGCAGGCGGCGGGGGACGTGCACCATCCAGCCGGTGTCGCGGAAGAACCGCTTGATCTCCCCGCTGATGGTCGGCAGTGCGAACGTGGAGAACTCGACCTCGAACGACGGGTCGAAGCGGTCGATGGCCTTGATGAGGCCGATCGTGCCGACCTGGAGCAGGTCCTCGAAGGGTTCCTTGCGGTGGCTGAATCGGCTCGCCGCGAACTTCACCAGCGCCATGTTCAGCTCGATCAGGGTGCCGCGCACGTACGAGTACTCGGCCGTGCCCTCCTCCGCCGCGCGCAGACGGACGAACAGCACCTTGGAGAGCTGGCGCGCGTCCGTCGGGCACACGGCCGCCGGCTGGTCCGCCTCGATTCCGAGGCTCGCCGCCATCCGGACGAAGTCGGTCGGGCGGGTCACCTCATCGACGGTCGCCACCGCATCGACGGTTGGGTCATCGGCGATCGCGTCATCGCTGGTCGCGGCAGGTGCGGTCGAGCCGTGGGCCGCAGGGTCGTTGACGCGGTCACGGGTCGACATGCGGGACACGACGCTCGGCATGCTCTCTCCTCTGCTGGTGGTCACCCGCTCCGGGCAGCACGACTCGCCTGCCCGGCCTCACCCGGATCAGACCCGACTTCACGGTAGAAACCCCGCCTCCTCACCGGTCCTTCACGGCCTGGTGCGGCCGCTCGACCGCTTCCGCCACGCGGCGTACCGTGCGCACGATGCCGCCGTATGGTCGTAGGTGCAGCCGGCCCACCCGACGAAGGAGAGCGATGTCCGAGAGCGCCCCCGAACCCAACCCGGCCCCTCGGCACCCCGGCGAAGGTTCGATTGCCGTACGCCTGAGGGCCGATCTGCGGACCGAGGGCACCGCCGTCGTGGTGTCCCCGATCGGCGAGCTGGACTACGACAGCACCGCGCTCCTGCGCGAGCGGCTGTACGAGGCGATCAGGCGCCCGCAGCAGCGGGTGGTCGTCGACTGCCGCGACCTCTCGTTCTGCGACTCCACCGGCCTCAACCTGCTGCTCAACACCCGTACCGAGGCGGACCGGGCACACGTCACACTCATCCTCGCCGGCCTGCAGCCCGCAGTCGCCCGGGTCTTCGAGGTCACCGGGGCGGAAACCGTGTTCGACATCCGTACGGACCTCGGCTCCGCCCTCGCCTGATGACGCCACGGCCACCGGCGGCGATCCGCAGCCGCGGCGCGGTCGTGGCCGTTCACGGGGCCGGCGTGACTCGGCGGGTGTTCACCGGTGTCTCCTGCGAACCGGTGGGCACAAGGAAGCGACGGCCGGCCGCACCACCCGGCTCGGCCGGTCGAAGGAGTCGGGTCGTGAGAGCTCAGGTCGTGAGAGCTCAGGTCGTGAGAGTTCGGGTCGTGAGAGCTCAGTTGTGAGTGCTCGGGTCGTGAGAGTTCGGGTCGTACGAGTGAGGACAGATGAACGCCAGTGAGTACCGCGCCACGAGCAGGTCGGCCCTGTCCGGGATGCCCGCCGCGGGCCAGACCCGCAGGCTGACCCTGAGCGGCGCCCCGGGAGCGGTCGGACGCTGCCGGGACCACACCCGGTCGGCCCTGGAGGACTGGGGCTGGCTGCCCACCGTCGACCCGGACCGGCAGGCGCGGGCCGACGACGTGCTGCTCCTCGTCTCGGAACTCGCCACCAACGCCTGCCAGCACGCCGGCGGACCGGACCAGCTGGTGCTGTCCGCGACCGCGCACACCCTGCGCATCGAGGTGCTGGACGGCTCCGACACACCGCCCCGCCCGCGCGTGCCGCACTCGCCCGTCCGCACGGGCGGGCACGGCCTGCACACCGTCGCGCTGCTCGCCAGCCGATGGGGCCACCAGCCGCGCGTCGGCGCCCCCGGCAAGGCCGTCTGGGTCGAGATCGACCTCCCGCAGGGCTAGTGCCGCGTCAGGCAACCTTCGCCCCGTCGCGACGGGCAAAAGTTGCCTGACGCGGCAGGCGGTGGCGGCCGGGACAGGCCGCCACCGCTACCTCCACCGCCGTCGCCAGTGCCGGACCGGGGCGGCTACGCCGTGTCGAGCACGGTGGGCAGCCAGCGATCCAGCGCGTCCCCGCACCGCTCCGCCCCCTGCGGCAGGCACGCGTACGTGCTGCGGAGGAACCCCCGCAGGTCGCCGGTGCGCGTGCGGAGCACGGCGGCACCGTCCACGCCGCACAGCAGCATCAGCACATGGACGCCGTCCGCCTCGGGCGCGAACACCACATCGCCTTCACCCGCAGGCGAGTCGAGGCCTTCGGCGAGCAGCGCGCGAGCGAACACCCACCGCTGGCACGTGCCGACGCTGAGCCGGAAGTCGATCCCGACGGCGAGCGGATCCCTGGTGTCGTAGACCCAGGCGGAGTGCACGGCAACGCCGTCCCCCTCGGCCGTGATCAGCCCGACCTGGATCTGTGCGGTCACCACCCTGCTGCTCCCATCCATCGGCTGAGCCTCCCCACTGTGCTGCTGCCGGCTTTCCTGTGGCAGCGCATCTGCCCGGGCGGGAATGCCTGAAACCGAGGCGGATGGGACCGGCGAAAGCGGGCAGGCGGCCGAGTGGCCCGGGGCGCCCCGGGGCGCCCCGCGGCCGGACCGGCTGCAGTGCCGACCGCAGCACCGGCCGCAGTACCGACTGCAGCACCGACTGCAGTACTGACCGCGGTACCGACCGTCCCGATCCCCGACCAGTCGAGGTGAGAACTCCGTGACCGACATCTCGCGCCTGCCCGGCGCCATCGACGACCACTGGAACTGGCAGCTCGCGGCGGAGTGCCGTGACGTCGACGCGAGCCTGTTCTTCCACCCCTTCGGCGAGCGCGGCCAGGCCCACGAGGACCGCGAGGAGGAGGCGAAGCGGGTCTGCCAGGGTTGCCCCGTCCGCCGCGAGTGCCTGCGGTACGCGCTGGAGGTGCGGGAGCCCTACGGCGTGTGGGGCGGCCTGTCCGAGTCCGAGCGCGCGGTACTTCTCCGACCGGCCCGCACCTCGCGGGCCGCCTGACGGTCGAGCCTCCCGATCGGCCTCCGGGTCGGCCGCCCGACGCGATGCCCGGCGGGATGCCTGACCGGATGCCCGATCGGGTGCCCGAGATGCCGGATGCCCGATTGGGTGCCCGAGATGAGGGCAGACGCGCGGGTGGTACGGAATGTCCGGCCTGTCATTCGGAAGGAGACCGTTGTGAGCAAGGTGAAGGAGTCCATCGATGTGGATGTCCCGCTGCACAGCGTCTACAACCAGTGGACGCAGTTCGAGGACTTCCCGCGCTTCATGCAAGGCGTGGAGGAGGTCCGGCAGACGGATGACCGGCACTGCCACTGGACGACGAAGGTGGCGGGCGCACGGCGCGAGTTCGACACCGAGATCGTCGACCAGCTCCCCGACGAGCGGATCTCCTGGCGTACGGTGGGCGGCGACGTCCAGCAGCTGGGAGTCGTGACGTTCCAGCGCCTCGACGACGCCCACACCCGGGTGAGCCTGGCCATGGATTTCGAGCCGCACGGCATGGCCGAGAAGGCAGGCGCCGCGCTCGGCGTCCTGGACCGGCAGGTCAAGGGCGACCTGAAGCGGTTCAAGGGCTTCATCGAGGAGCAGGGCCGTGAGAGCGGTGGCTGGCGCGGTCGGCTGGCACCGGACGGGGCGGCGGGCCGCGGCGATGCGTCGCTGCGCGAGCGGCCCCAGGCCCGGATGACCGGGGAGGGCGCGCCGCCCCTGCCCGAGGACCCGGGCGACATACGGAACGGCTGACTGACCATTTCCGGGTACCCGGGCGCCGGTGCCTCGAAGGGCGGCGCCCGGGCCGGGTCTGGCCCCGACCGGCTCCGGCAGGCCGGTCGCCGCCGCGACGCCGGGTCGTCCCGCCCGTGGAAGCCGGGCGCTGACAGCCGTGCCGGGAGGCGGTGGAGTCGAGCGGCGCCTGCTGCCGGACGCCTCCGCACACGGCAGACGCTAAGGACGGGCCATGACCCTCTCACATCCCGCCGACCGCAGTGACGGCGCGCGCGGCCGGTTCGAGCGGCTTGCCGAGGCCGCGTCCAACCTCACCAGCTCGCCGGCGTTCTCGCTGTTCTGCGTCCTCCTGGTGATCGCCTTCCTCACGGTCCACGCGGTCGGCCTGTCGCCGGAGTGGCAGATCCTCGTCGGTGACACCATGACCGCGATCACGCTGCTCCTGCTGGCGCTCCTCAAGAACGCCGAGCGCCGTGCCGAGCATGCCGTCCAGCGCAAGCTCGACGCGATCGCGGCAGCCCTCCTCGAAGAGCACGAAAGCCGTGAGGGCAGCGCCCACAAGGAACTCCGCAAGGCGATCCGGATGGAAGAGCGGCTCTGAGAGCTCCGCCCGAGGGGCGTACGGGAGTACGAGGCGCCCCGGGTCGCCGTGACCGCGGCCGGCGGAAGCGGTCTAGCCGTGGAGGCTCGGCAGGTTGACCACGATGGCCTCCTGGGTGCTGCGGGCGATGACCACCACGGCCTCCTCGTCCGGGTCGGGGTTCTCCTCGCGGTGGGGGACGAAGGGCGGTACGAAGATGTAGTCGCCCGGGCCGGTGCGGAGCCGGACCTCCTCGGGAGTGCCGGAGGAGTGGTCGACGAAGACGAACTCCGGGTGGCCGCCGACCACGTAGATCGCGGTCTCGGACTCGCCGTGGTGGTGGTCCGAGGAGGCGGTGGCGGGGGAGACGTGGGTCTGGCCCATCCAGAGCTTCTCCGAGCCGACGGTGGAGCCGCTGACGGCGGCGAACCTGCGCATGCCGCCGGTCTGCGCGGTGTCGCCGTCCAGCGCGTCGGCCCGGATGTGGTGCAGCCTGGCGCGCAGCGGGCCGTCGGCGGCGGGTGCGTCGTCGTGGCCGGGCAGGTGGGGGTGGAAGCCGGTGCCGGCCTCGGTGCGGGGAGCGCCGGGCTCGCCGTCGGCCGTGGGGGAGTGGCTGGAGGCGGTGGGCATGATGGCTCCCGGGTCGGCGGATGGGACAGGACGCTAGGGCGCGGCCGAAATGGATGTCAAGCGCTGTCCTTTCCTGCGGGCCTGCAGGCCTGCGGGGGAAGGGACTTGACGGGCCGGCGCCCCCGCATCCGGGGGTGGTGCGCCGTGCGGCGGCGGTCAGCTGGTGAGGGAGGCCACCTCGGCTGCGAAGAGTTGCTCCGGATCGAGGTCCATCCCCGTGAAGTGGCCCGCCAGTTCGAGCGAGAGCACACCGTGCAGGCGGCTCCAGAACGCCAGCGCGCGGCGCAGGTCCGCCGGGTGGGCGCCCGGGTGTCCGGCGGCCCAGGGGCGGTGGTGCGCCAGGTGGGCGTCGAGACCGGCGGCGGGGCCCGTCGGCTCCGCCCCGGGGGCGGCGGCGACGCAGGCGTCGAGCAGCACCGACATGATCTCCGACGCGGTCACGACGGTGTCCTCGGGGGCGTGGTAGCCGGGCACCGGAGTGCCGTAGACGAGGAAGTAGCGGTGCGGGTCGGCCAGCGCCCAGCGGCGCAGGGCGTGGGCGAGCTCCCCGAGGTCCGCCGGGTGGGTGCCCTCCGCGGAGCCGGTGGCCAGCAGGGTGTCGGCGAGGCTGCGGTAGGCGTCCCGGACGAGCTCGGTGATCAGCTCGTCGCGGTTGGCGAAGTACCGGTACAGCGCGGGCCCGCTCAGGCCCATCTGCTTGGCGATCGCGTTCAGCGAGAGGGCGGAGGCGCCCACGCCGGCGATCTGCTCCCAGGCCCGCTCCTTGACCTCCGCGCGGACCTGCTGCCGGTACCGCTCGCGTGGGGTCGGCGCCCTGTCGGCCATGTCTGCCACCTCTTCCGCCCTGTTCCGCCTCTTCGGCTTCTTCCGCCCGTCCGCGGATCCGTCGTCCGTCGGCTCCGCCGCGGGCGGGGACCGGACGCGTTAGACGCTATCACTCTCGGCATGGCCACTCACGATCGATGGATCTGCTCGCTTGACACGGCCCTTAGTGGCGCTCATTCTAGTTACAGCTTCTAACGGAAGCGAGAACATCCAACTTCGAAGGGGTCGTCATGGTTGCCGCCGAGTACACCGAGGTCGTTCTGCCGGGCAAGGTCGAGCCGGAGGGGCTGCAGGTCCGCACGGGACTGCCGCTGCCGGTGCCGGCCGCCGGACAGGCCCTGGTCGGGGTGGAGGCCACCGGTGTCTCGTTCGCCGAGCAGCAGATGCGGCGCGGCCGCTACTACGACCAGCCGCCGTTCCCCTTCGTCCCGGGCTACGACCTGGTCGGGACGGTGCTGGCGGTCGGCCCCGGCGTCGGCCCCGACCTGGTCGGCCGGCGCGTCGCGGCCCTCACCAAGACCGGCGGCTGGGCCAGCCACGTCGCGCTGGACGCCGCGGACCTCGTCGAGGTGCCGGACGGCGTCGGTGCGGCGGAGGCCGAGACGGCGGTGGTCAACGGCCTGACCGCCTGGCAGATGCTGCACCGCAAGGCCCGGGTGCGGGCCGGCCAGACCGTCCTGGTCCACGGCGCCAACGGCGGCGTCGGGTCGGTCCTGGTCCAGCTGGCGCTCGCCGCCGGCGCCCGCGTCATCGGCACGGCCTCGGCCCGCCACCACGACGCGCTGCGCGCCCTCGGCGTGACGCCCGTGGACTACCGCGGCGACGACGTCCCCGCCCGGGTGCGGGAGCTCGCCCCGAACGGCGTGGACGCCGTCTTCGACCACGTCGGCGGCCGCAGCATCGTCGACTCCTGGGGACTGCTCGCCCGCGGCGGCACCCTCGTCTCCTACGGCAGCGCGGCCACCCGCGACGACCAGGGGTCCAAGCAGTGGCCCGTCCTCAAGCTGCTCGGCCGGGTCTGGGTGTGGAACCTGCTGCCCAACGGCCGCCACGCGTACTTCTTCAACGTCTGGGCCGGCCGTGCCCTGGCCCGCGACAGCTTCCGCTCCCGCCTGCGCGGCGACCTTACCCAGGTGTTCACGGCCCTGCGCGAGGGCCGGATCACCGCCCACATCGCCGTCGAACTCCCGCTGGAGCGCGCCGCCGAGGCCATGCGCCTGGCGGAGTCCGGGACCGTCGCGGGCAAGATCGTCCTCGTCCCGTAGACGCGGCCCCCGGCCCGGGGCTCCCCGTTCCGATCCTCGGGGCGCCCGGTATGGAAGGCCGCTCAGCCCAGGAATGCGCGCAGGAGTGCGGCGGTCGCCTCCAGGTGCTCCTCGGTGGCCCGGCGGGCGGCTGCGGCGTCGCCGGCCAGGATCGCCCGGGCCATCGCGCCGTGCTGCTCGGACGCGTGGTCGATGTTGCGGCCGAGCATGGGGATGGCGTTGAGCAGGTCGTTGAGCCGGATCCGGGCCTCGGTGATGCCGGCGGCGAGCGAGGGCGAGCCGGTGAGTTCGCCGATCGCCAGGTGGAACCGGGAGTCGCACTGCCGGTACTCCTCGGCGCTGGCGCCGTCCGCGTCGGCCAGCCGTTGCAGCAGGTAGGCGCGCTGGTTCGCGGTCAGTTCGCGCCGGGCGGCCAGTTCGGCGGCGCCGGTCTCCAGCACCAGGCGCAGGGTCAGCGCGTCCTCCAGCTCCGCGCCGAGGTCCTCCGCGGCGCGGCGCAGCTCTCCGACGTCCGGTGCGGGCAGCCGGTAGGTGACGAAGGTGCCGCCGTAGCGGCCGCGGCGGGCCTCGACCCAGCCGGCCTGCTGGAGCGAGCGCAGGGCCTCGCGCAGGGTCTCCCGGCTGATGTTCAACCGGGTGGCGAGGTCGCGTTCGGCGGGGAGCCGGTCGCCGTGGCCGACCACGCCGAGCTTGATGGCCTGGAGGATCCGCTCGACGGTCTCCTCGAAGGCGTTGCCGGTGCGTACGGGTCGGAAGACGCTGTCGAGCTGCCGGTCCACCTGTGCCTCCACGGGGCGATGGTACCCGGGGGTGCCCGGGGGCCGGTCGGGGGAGTGCTCTTGACGGCGGGGCGGCCGCGGGTGAACGATGCTGCCCACGGCTTCAATGGTCTGCTTTCAGGCCATTGAAGCGCAAGGAGGGTGCACCACGACGACGTGGGCGCACGTGTCGGTCCCGCCTCATTCCCCAGGGGTGCGTATGACGTCCGAAGACCAGGCCGGCTCCAGCCCGGCCGAGCAGACTGCCAGAGCAGTGTTTCCTCCCGATTCCACGACCGTGTCCGGCGCGGTTCCGGTGGCCGCGGTTCCCGTCGCCGCGGCTCCCAAGGCCACCGTCCCCGCCGACACCGTCCCCACCGCCGCCGTCCCCACCGCCGCCGTCCCCGCCGACGCGGCGGCCCATGCCCCGTCCGAGGACGAACGGCGGCTGCGCGAGCTCGGCTACACCCAGGAGCTGGCCCGGTCGATGTCGGGCTTCTCGAACTTCGCGGTGTCCTTCTCCATCGTCTCGGTCCTCTCCGGCTGCCTCACCCTCTACGGGATGGGCATGAACACCGGCGGCCCGGCCATGATCACCTGGGGCTGGCCGCTGGTCGGCCTGATGACGCTCTGCGTCGGCCTCGCGATGGCGGAGATCTGTTCCAGCTACCCGACCGCGGGCGGGCTCTACTACTGGGCCGCCCGACTGGCCCGCAGCAGGGGGGCCGCCGCCTCCTGGTTCACCGGCTGGTTCAACTTCCTCGGCCAGGTGGCCGTCACCGCCGGCGTCGACTACGGCGCGGCCTTCTTCACCAACGCCTTCCTCGACCTCCAGTTCGGGTTCGCCGCCACCCCCGGCCACACCGTGGCGATCTTCGCGGTGATCCTGCTGGCGCACGGGCTGCTCAACACCCGGGGTGTCAGGCTGGTCGCCCTGTTCAACAGCGTCAGCGTCTGGTGGCACCTGGTCGGCGTGGCGGTGATCGTGGGCGCGCTGGCCCTGCTGCCCGACCACCACGCCTCCGCCTCCTTCGTGTTCACCGACTTCGTCAACAACACCGGCTTCGGGAACGGCTTCTACGTCGGCATGCTCGGCCTGCTCCTGGCCCAGTACACCCTCACCGGATACGACGCCTCCGCCCACATGACCGAGGAGACCCACGACGCGGCCCGCTCCGGCCCGCGCGGCATCGTCAACGCCATCGTGGTCTCGCTCGTGGCCGGCTGGATCCTGCTGCTCGGCATCACCTTCGCCATCCAGGACTACGACGGGGCACTGGCCAGCTCCACCGGCGTTCCGCCCGCACAGATCTTCATCGACGCGATCGGCCCGACCGGGGCCAAGCTGCTGCTGCTGATCGTGATCGGCGCCCAGTTCTTCTGCGGCATGGCCTCGGTCACCGCCAACTCCCGCATGATCTACGCCTTCTCCCGGGACGGCGCACTGCCCGGCTCCCGGCTCTGGCACCGGATCAACCCCCGCACCCAGACCCCCACCAGCGCCGTCTGGCTGGCCACCGGCGGCGCCCTGCTGCTCGGGCTGCCCGCCCTGTGGAACACCACCGCCTACACCGCCGTCACCTCCATCTCGGTGATCGGCCTCTACCTCTCCTACGTGATCCCGGTCTTCCTACGGCTGCGCCAGGGCGCGGAGTTCCCGCGCGGCCCCTGGCACCTCGGCCGCTGGAGCCGGCCCGTCGGAGCCGTCGCGGTCGGCTGGACCGCCGTGATCACCGTGCTGTTCATGCTGCCCACCGTCAGCCCCGTCACCGCCGTGAGCTTCAACTACACCCCCGTGGCCGTCGCCGTGGTGGTCGGGTTCGCCGGCCTCTGGTGGCTGTTCTCCGCCCGGCACTGGTTCACCGGCCCCCGGATCCACGGCGCCCCCGCAGCCGGCAGCCAGGAACTGCCGGACCGGGAGACCGCCACCGCCGACGAAATGGAGACCCGATGACCGCCCCCCGGCTCACCCTCGAACGGCTGGAGAAGCTGGTCGCCGACGGCACCGTCGACACCGTCGTGCTGGCCATGACCGACATGCAGGGCCGGCTCCAGGGCAAGCGGATCGCCGCCGAGTACTTCCTCAGCGACGTCGTCCCCAACGCGGCCGAGGGCTGCGGGTACCTGCTCGCCGTCGACATCGACATGAACACCGTGGACGGCTACCGGATCTCCTCCTGGGACAGCGGGTACGGGGACCTCGTCCTCACCCCCGACCTGGACACCCTGCGGGCCGTGCCCTGGCACCCCGCCACCGTCATGGTCCAGTGCGACGTCCACCACCACGACGGCAGCCCGGTCAGCGTCTCCCCGCGGCAGATCCTGCGCCGCCAGCTCGACCGGCTGGCCGCCCACGGCTGGCACGCGTTCGTCGGCACCGAGCTGGAGTTCATCGTTTTCCGGGACAGCTACGAACAGGCCTGGGACAAGGCGTACCACGGGCTCACCCCGGTCAACCAGTACAACGTCGACTACTCCATCCTCGGGACCTCGCGGATCGAGCCCCTGCTGCGCCGGCTGCGCAACAGCATGGCGGGCGCGGGCCTCACCGTGGAGTCCGCCAAAGGGGAGTGCAACCCGGGCCAGCACGAGATCGCCTTCAAGTACGGTGCGGCGCTCACCACTTGTGACGACCACTCCGTCTACAAGACCGGCGCCAAGGAGATCGCCGCGCAGGAGGGGGTCAGCCTCACCTTCATGGCCAAGTACAACGAGCGCGAGGGCAACTCCTGCCACATCCACCTCAGCCTGCGCGACGACCAGGGCCGCCCGGTGATGCCGGGCGACGGGCCGCACGGCTTCTCCCCGGTCATGGAGCACTTCCTGGCCGGCCAACTCGCCTGCCTGGCCGACTTCTCGCTGCTGCTCGCGCCCACCGTCAACTCCTACAAGCGGTACGCGCCGGGCAGTTTCGCCCCGACCGCCGTCGCCTGGGGCCGCGACAACCGCACCTGCGCGCTGCGGGTGGTCGGCCACGGAACGTCGCTGCGGTTCGAGAACCGGGTGCCCGGCGGCGACGTCAACCCGTACCTCGCGGTCGCCGCGCTGATCGCGGCCGGCCTGCACGGGATCGAGCACCGGCTGCCGCTGGAGGCCGAGTTCACCGGCAACGCCTACGCCTCCGACGCACCCCGGGTACCGGCCACGCTGCGCGACGCGGTCGAGGCCTTCGAGTGCAGCGAGGCCGCCACCGAGGCCTTCGGCGCGGACGTCGTCCAGCACTACACCCACGCCGGCCGGACCGAACTGGCCGCCTACGAGAGGTCGGTGACCGACTGGGAGCGGCGCCGCGGATTCGAGCGGCTGTGACCGTGCGCCCGCTGATCGGCATCACCACCTACCTGGAGGAGGCGGCCTGGAGCGTCTGGCGGCAGCCCGCGGCCGTCCTCCCCGGCAGCTACCTCGACGCCGTCTCCCGGGCCGGGGGCACCCCCGTCCTGCTCCCGCCCCAGGACGGCGGCGTCGAACGGCTGATCGGCGCGCTCGACGGGCTGCTGCTCGCGGGCGGCGCCGACATCGACCCCGCCCGCTACGGCGCCGAACCCCACCCGCGCACCGGAGCGCCCCAACCGCACCGGGACCGCTGGGAGTCCGACCTGCTCGCGGCCGCACTCGACCGCGACCTGCCGGTCCTCGGGATCTGCCGCGGCCTGCAACTGCTCAACGTCGCCCTCGGCGGCGACCTGCGCCAGCACCTGCCCGACCAGAGCCACCAGGACCCGCCGGCCGCCTTCGTGAGAAGAGGGGTGGTGATCCGGCCGGACAGCCGGCTCGGCGAGATCCTCGGGCCGGTGGCGCAGGTCTCCTGCTACCACCACCAGGCGGTCGGCCGCATCGGCACCGGCCTGCGGGCCACCGCCTGGAGCGCCGACGAGAACGTCGAGGCGCTCGAACTGCCCGGCCGGGCCTTCACGGTGGCCGTCCAGTGGCATCCCGAGACCGACCCGGAGGACCCTCGGCTGTTCGAGGCGTTCACCGCGGCCAGCTGCAAGGAGGCAGCCAGATGACCGAACCCGACCTCCACCCGGTGATCAACCCGGCCACCGAGGAGGTGATCACCACCGTCGAGATGGCCTCGCTCGCCGAGACCGACGCCGCCATAGCCCGGGCCGCGGCAGCCTTCGAGACCTGGCGCAGGGTGGCCCCCGCCGACCGGGCCAGGCTGCTGCGGGCCTTCGCCGCCGCCGTCGACGCCGACCGGGAGCACCTGGCCGCCCTGGAAGTGGCCAACGCCGGGCACACCGTGGGCAACGCCCGCTGGGAGGCCGGCAACGCCCGCGACGTCATCGAGTACTACGCGGCCGCCCCCGAGCGCCACCTCGGCCGGCAGATCCCGGTGGCGGGCGGCGTGGACCTCACCTTCCAGGAGCCGCTCGGCGTGGTGGGCGTCATCGTGCCGTGGAACTTCCCGATGCCGATCGCCGCCTGGGCCCTGGCGCCGGCCCTCGCGGCCGGCAACACCGTCCTCGTCAAGCCGGCCGAGCTCACCCCGCTCACCGCACTGCGCCTCGGCGAACTCGCCCTGCAGGCGGGCCTGCCGGAGGGCGTCCTGCAGATCCTGCCCGGGCGCGGCCCGGTGGTCGGGCAGCGCTTCGTCACCCACCCCGCCGTCCGCAAGGTGGTCTTCACCGGATCCACCGCCGTCGGCCGGTCCGTGATGGCGGGCTGCGCGGCCCAGGTCAAGCCGGTCACCCTCGAACTCGGCGGCAAGAGCGCCAACATCGTCTTCGCCGACGCCGACCTGGCGCGGGCCGCCGCCACCGCGCCGTACGCCGTCTTCGACAACGCCGGCCAGGACTGCTGCGCCCGCTCGCGGATCCTGGTCGAGGACTCCGTGTACGAGGAGTTCACGGCACTGCTGGAGACCGCCGTGCGGGGGGTGCGGGTCGGCGACCCGGCCGACGAGAAGACCGAGATGGGCCCGCTGATCTCGGCGGCCCACCGGGCCCGGGTGGCGTCCTACGTCCCCGACGACTCGGCGGTGGCGTTCCGCGGCACGGCCCCCGACGGTCCGGGCTTCTGGTACCCGCCGACCGTGCTGGCGCCCGTCCGGCACGACGACCGGGCCTTCACCGAGGAGATCTTCGGCCCGGTGGTCGCGGTGGTCCCGTTCCGCGGCGAACAGGACGCGGTGCGGATCGCCAACTCCACCGAGTACGGCCTGTCCGGATCGATCTGGACCTCGGACCTCGGCCGCGCCCTGCGCGTCTCCCGCGCGGTGGAGGCGGGCAACCTGTCCGTCAACTCGCACTCCTCGGTGCGCTATTCGACCCCGTTCGGCGGGTTCAAGCAGTCCGGCCTGGGCCGCGAACTCGGCCCGGACGCCCTCGACGCCTTCACCCAGACCAAGAACGTCTTCATCTCCACGGAGGAATGATGAGCATGACCGAGCGACTCGACGGCCGGGTGGCCGTCATCACCGGCGCGGGCAGCGGGATCGGCCTGGCGACGGCCAGGCGCTTCGCCGCCGAGGGCGCCAAGGTGGTGTGCGTGGACCTGGACGAGGTGTCCGGGAGCAAGGCGGCCGACGAGGTCGGCGGCCTGTTCGTCCAGGCCGACGTCACCGACGAGGCGGCCGTGGAGGCCATGTACCAGCAGGCCGTCGACCACTACGGCCGGCTGGACATCGCCTTCAACAACGCCGGCATCTCGCCGCCCGACGACGACTCCATCCTGACCACCGGGCTCGACGCCTGGCGGCGGGTCCAGGACGTCAACCTGACCAGCGTGTACCTCTGCTGCAAGTACGCCATCGGGCACATGCGGCGCCAGGGCAAGGGCTCGATCATCAACACCGCCTCCTTCGTCGCGGTGATGGGCGCGGCGACCTCGCAGATCTCCTACAGCGCCTCCAAGGGCGGGGTGCTGGCGATGTCCCGCGAGCTGGGCGTGCAGTTCGCCCGCGAGGGCATCCGGGTCAACGCGCTCTGCCCGGGGCCGGTGAACACCCCGCTGCTGCAGGAACTGTTCGCCAAGGACCCGGAGCGGGCCGCCCGCCGGCTGGTGCACATCCCGCTGGGCCGGTTCGCCGAGCCGCAGGAGATCGCTGCCGCCGTCGCCTTCCTGGCCAGCGACGACTCCTCGTTCATGACCGCCAACACCTTCCTGGTGGACGGCGGCATCTCCGGGGCGTACGTCACCCCGGAGTGAGGTAGTACCCGGCTGCGGAGACCCCGCCGCCGGTGCCTCCTGTGCTCCCCCCGCTGCCCGCACCGGCCGCGCCGTCTCCCGGCGGCGGCCGGTGCGGCGCTGCCCGGGGGACCGTTCAGGGGGATGTCCGGCGTGGGTGCGGGAGGTGGCGGGGGCGGGCCCGGATAGTGGGCTGGTCCGTCCGGCCACGGGGCCGGGCACGGGAAGAGGGAGCCGACGTATGGCCCGATCGCCCGGGGCGCCGAACGGCGGTTACTCCCCCCACAGGTGGACGGCGATGGCCGGCATGTGCGTCGCCGCCGGCATGGTCTGGTTGTCGTTCGCGGATTTCGGGGTCGCCGTTCCGACGATCGCCGACGAGTTGTCGGTGTCGCTGCCGGCGCTGCAGTGGGCCAACAACGCCTTCAGCCTCTCCACCGGAGCACTGGTGCTGGCGGCCGGGAGACTGGGCGACATCTTCGGCCGGCGGCGGATGCTGGAGATCGGCCTGGTGGTGATGGGCCTGGTCTCGGTACCGGCGGCGTTCACGCCGGGGGTGGAGGGCATGATCGCGGGGCGGGCACTGATGGGCGTCGGAGCGGCGCTGATCCTGCCGGCCACGCTCGCGCTGATCCCGCCGATGTTCCCCGTCGAGGAGCAACCGCGCGCGTTCGGCGCGTGGATGGCGGTGGCCTGGGTGGGCCAGGCCGCCGGGCCGGCGGTCGGCGGACTGCTCACGGGCCTGCTCGGCTGGCGGTCGATCTTCTGGATCAACGCCCCGGTGGCGCTGGTGGGCCTCTGGCTGGTCCGCCGGGCCGCCGTCGAGTCCACCGACCCGAACGCCACCCGGCACATCGACCTGGTGGGCCTGGTGATCAGCGCCGCCGCCGCGTTCTGCCTGCTCTACGGCTGCACGGCCGGGCAGGAGGACGGCTTCACCGACCCGGTGATCATCGCCCTGCTGGTCGGCTCCGTCGTCCTGGCGGCACTCTTCGTACTGGTGGAACGGCGTGTCGCGGATCCGCTGCTCGATCTGAGGCTGTTCTCCTCCCGCCCGTTCAGCGGGGCGCTGGTGGCCAACTCCGTGATGAACATCGTCTTCGCCGGAGTCAGCTTCCTGCTGACGCTGTACCTGCAGGAGGTCCGGGGCTACGGCCCGGTGGCCGCGGGGTTGTTGCTGCTGCCCTCGACGGCGACCATCCTGCTGCTCAACCCGGTCGGCGGGCGGGTGGCGGCCCGGCGCGGCGCCCGGCTGCCGGTGGTCCTCGGCCTCTATCTGCTGGGCATCGGCACCCTGGTGGCGGCGGTGCTCGGCACGTCGTACCACTACGCCGTGCTGGCCGTCGGGCTGCTGGTCCTGGGCGCGGGCCTCGGGCTGATGTCGATCCCGCTCTCCGACACCGCGGTGGCCGGACCGCCGGAGGAGCTCGCCGGGGCGGCCTCGGGGATGTTCAAGGTCACCAGCATGCTGGGCGGCGCCTTCGGGGTCGCCGTCACGGTGGCCGTCCAGCAGGCGGTGGAGACCAACCAGGCGGTCAGCCGGGCGCGCGCGGCCGGGCTCTCCGAGGCCGACGCCCAGGAGTTGGGCAACGCCGTCACCGACTCCAAGCTCGCCGACCAGATCCTCGCCTCGGTCGACCAGTCCACCGCCGACGCGATCACCGCGGCCTACCAGGAGGTGCAGGCCGTCGGAACCGGCCGCGCGGTCGGCCTGGCCGGCCTCGTCGCGGTCGCCGCGGCGGTCGTCCTGCCGTTGGTGTGGCGGCAGGCGCGGCGCACCCGGGCGTAGCGGGCGGTGGGGGTGGCGGCCGGTGGGGGTGGGGGGCGGTGTGGTGGCGGCCGCGGTTTTCCCTCCGGGTACCTCCGGGCTCCTCCCGGCTCAGACGAGGTCCTTGTGCATCACGATGCAGGGGCGGCCGTGCTGGACGTCGGGACGGCGGTCGATCTCCTGCCAGCCCAGGGAGCTCCAGAAGGCCAGCGAGGACGGCCGGTTCTCCAGGACGGCCAGGCGGATGCCGTCCCTGCCCTCGGCGCGGAAGCGCTCCTCGACCAGGTCGACCAGCCGCCGGCCGACCCCCCTGCGATGCAGACTGCCGTGCACCAGCAGCAGTCCGATCCAGGGCCGGCCGTCGCGGGGGTGCCTGCCGAGCAGGGAGAGGAGTCCCAGCAGGGTGCCCCGGGCGTCGCGGGCGAGCAGGACCTCGCAGGACTCGGTACCGGCCTCCTCGCGCAGGTCCGCCTCGACCCGGTCGGCCTCGGCCCGGACGAGCTCGGGGTCGTACTCGCCGGAGTCGCGGCAGTAGCCCGGGTTGCTCGCGTAGAGCTCGACGATCTCGGCGATCTCGCGTGGTGCGAACGTGAGCGGGGACAGCGTCGGCGTGACCATGCGGTGAGGGCCTTCCATCGGTGGCGGGGGTGCTCAGGATCGGGGGGCGGGGGGTGCCCGGGGCCGGGCGGGTGTCGGGGATCAGGCGGGGGAGCCGGCCTCGGCCTGGGTGCGCCGGGCGTAGGCGCGGGCGGCGCGGGCGCGGTCGCCGCAGCGGACCGAGCACCAGTGGCGGCGGCCGTAGCGCAGCAGGTAGCGGTTGCACGGGGAGGATCCGCAGGCGGTGAGGCGTTCGGCGTCCGGACCGGTGAGCAGGTCGGCGGCGTCGGAGGCGAGGACCGCGAGGGCGTGCTCGACGATCTGGGCGGTGGGGTGGGCCGCGGCGCGGTACGGGCCGTGGGTGAGGTCCCAGTGCAGCAGGGAGGCCGCGGGAGCGCGGGTGAGCGCGTCGTTGACGGCGGAGAGGGCCCCGGGCAGGGCCGGGAGGCCGCCGACCCGGGAGGCGAGCAGTGACCTGACCTGTTCGCGCAACGACCGCAGTTGTGCCGTGCACATCTCCTGCAGGTCCACGTCGGCCGGGGCGAGGTCGTGCTCGATCAGCCACCGCTTGGCGGCGGCGGGCGTGCCGAGGAGGTCGGCGAACTGGCCGCCGGGCAGGGCCAGGGCACTGTTGGCGAAGTCGAGCGCCGGGTGCTGCTCCGCACCGGGGGCGGGTGGGACGGCGGACTCGGTCTCCTTCATGGATCTCATGGTAAGGGATGGATCTCACGTTAGGGGTTGCCGCCATCCGTGAGAAGCGGCTAGGTTCTCTCACGGATAGACCAATCCCCATCCGTGAGGTGTTCTTTTCATGGCCAGCTTCAGCACGCCCAGTGAGCAGCTCCCCGTCCGTGTCCTCGGCGGTCCGACGGCCTTCTTCGAGTACGGCGGCCTGCGCTTCCTGACCGACCCCACCTTCGACGCTCCCGGCGACTACCCGGCACCGGGCCGACCGACCCTGGCCAAGACCGCGCCGTCCGCCGGCAGCCCGGCCGACCTCGGCCGCATCGACGTGGTCCTGCTCTCGCACGACGAGCACCCCGACAACCTCGACAGGTCCGGCCGGGCCCTCCTCTCCGAGGTGCCCCTCACCCTCACCACCCCTGGCGGCGCGCAGCGCCTGGGAGGCACGGCCAGGGGACTGGCCGACTGGGAGGCGGTCGAGCTCGACCGCCCCGGGGGCGGCACGGTCACCGTGACGGGTGTGCCCGCCGTGCACGGCCCCGGGACGCGCGAGGAGGTCGAACCGATCGCCGGCCAGGTCGTCGGCTTCGTCCTGACCGGGGACGGCCTGCCCACGGTCTACGTCAGCGGCGACAACGCCTCGCTCGACCTGGTCCGGCAGATCGCCGAGCGCTTCGGCCCGGTGGACACCGCCGTCCTCTTCGCCGGGGCCCCGCGCTTCCCCGTCCTCTTCGGCGGCGCGCTGATCGTCCTCGACAGCGCCCAGGCCGCCGAGGCGGCCGGGATCCTCGGCGCCCGCCGGGTGGTCCCCGTCCACTACAACAGCTGGGCCCACTTCACCGAGGGCCGTGACGAGCTGGTGGCCGCCTTCACCGCCGCCGGACTGGCCGACCGTCTGGACCTGGGCTGACCTGACCGGGTGTGGGCTGACCGGACCGGGTGTGGGCTGACCTGGGCTGACCGGACCGGCCGGGTGCCGGGCGGCACCCGGCCGAACCGCGGGGTGCACGCGGTGGCCGTCGCCCGCGCGCCGACACGCAGTCGGCGCCCGGTCGTCCAGGATGTCCTCATGCACCATCGGATCGAAGTCCCTCACCCCGTCGATGCCGCTGCCGTGAGCAGGATGCAACTGAGGGCGTGGATCCAGACCTACCCCAACGACGCGGCGGGGATTGACGAGGCCTGGATCCGTGAGCACCGCGGCCCCACCGTCACCGCGGAGGGTATCGGCCGGTGGCGGGTGTTCATCGAGGAGGCCGGGTGGCAGCTGGAACAGCTCTACTGCCGCGTCGTCCGCTGCGACACGAGGATCGTCGGGGTCCTCTGCGGCCGCCGGGACGAGACGGTCACCCTCGGGCCGATGTACCTGCTGGACGAGGCCCAGGGCCAGGGCGTCGGGCAGCGGCTGATGGAGGGCTTTCTCGCGTGGGCGCAGGACGCGCCGGTCCGCCTCTGGGTCACCGAGTACAACGAGCGGGCGATCCGCTTCTACGAGCACCACGGGTTCAGGCTGACGGAGGACCGTGAGCTCTGGCGAGGCCGATTGCCCAATGTGCGGATGGTGCGGGACCGCTTGTCGGAGCACGGGGTCACGGTCACCTGACCGCGGGGCGGCGCCCGACCCGAACCGGGCGGCGGGGCTGGTGCGGATGGAGGAGGGGCGCGCGGTGCGGGCGCGTGGCGCGACCGGAGGGTGACGCGGCGCTGCTATGAAGTGGCTCATGATGATGCGACGTGAGCGCGAATTCTCCCCCGCGGCGGTGGCCGTGGCCGGTACGGCGGCCGGCGCGGTGGCGGTGCTGCTGCTGGTACAGGGTTCGACCTCCGCGAACGCCGCACTCGGCCCCGGGGAGCTCGCGAAGGCGACGCTCGTCCGAATGACCAACCAGTCCGTCCCCGCGATCGGCATGGCCGGTTACACCGGCACCTACGGCAGGGCGGTGAGCACCACCGTCCCGGACGCCGACGGCGGGGACTTCTCCGATCCCGACGGCATGCTGCAGCGGATCACGATCAGTACGATGACGACCCGCACCGCCACCGACCCGGCCAAGTACTACGCTCAGGCCCAACTGACGGCGCTGGAGGTGCTGTTGAACGAGCGGGCGCTGATCAGGCTGGCCCCGGCGTCCGCCGGCTCGGTGGCCTCGCTGGACTCCTACGCGGAGTGCGTGCCGCCGCCGGTCGGCCCGTACGCCCTGGCGTACAACAGGACCGACAGCAGCCAGATCACCGTCCTCGGCAACAGCGTCGGCCTGGGCACCACGACCCTCCAGGTCACCGGGGCGGACTTCGGTTCGCCGAACGTCGGGCCGAGCGTGCTGACCGTGGTGGTGACACCGCACCAGGACCCGGCCGCACAGGCCCGACAGGCCACCGCCGAGGCCTGGTTGGACATCAGTGTGTCCGGGACCCTCAACGACACCGCCGGACAGCCGCTCTACCAGGGCGACATCACCGCGCTGCGGCTGGGCGAGGTGGAGGTCGCCTGTCAGGTGCCGTCGCCGTCGCCCTCGCCCTCGCCGTCTCCTTCGCCGTCTCCTTCGCCGTCCCCGAGTCCCTCGCCCAGCCCCTCGCCCTCGCCTTCACCGTCACCGTCACCGACGTCGCCCTCCCCGAGTCCGACGACTGCGAGTCCCTCGCCCAGCCGGACCGCGACGCGGAGCCCCGCGCCGGTGCCGTCCCCGAGCCCGTGGGGCGAGCTTCCCCCCACGGGCTCGCCGGGCGGGTGGCGATGGCCGGCGGCGGCCGCCTGCGGTCTGCTGATCGCTGCCGGATGGGCCTGCATCGCCCTCACCCGCCGCTCGGGCCGCCGCTCATGACGGCTTCTCGGTCGCGGGACTCCTCGCGGAGCCAGTACGACTCGGCGGTGCCCGTGACCGGTGTGCCCAGCCCGAGGCCGTCCCTCGCCGCCGCGGACGACTGGACAACTCACCCCGGGGGAAAGGGCCTTAGGGTTCGAACCTGACCTCAGGGTTGTCCGGCGTCGGCCCGTCGAGGATCGGCTGGTCGATGCCCTTCAGGTGCAGGTCGAAGAAGGCCGCGACGTAGGACCGGGTGAGCTCCACCCCCCGTTGGGCGGAGACCGTGGTCCCGGGAGGGCTGGGGACGCCGAGCTTCTCGGCCAGCACCGGGATGTCGGTGAAGGAGCCGTGGTTGGAGCCGGCGACGGTCAGCCAGCGCTTCCAGCCGTCGAGGTTGGGCCAACTCTCGGTCCAGGTGGGGTCCTCGGGGCCATCGTCCAGCGGGTGGCCGAGCATCATGAACGGCTTGCCGTTGAGCCCGGTGGCGGGGACCCTGAGGTCCATGGTGCCGTCGAGGTTCACCCCGGCCAGGATCCGGTCGTCGGTGAGCAGGGCCGGTACGGCCGCCGCGCCGCCGAGCGAGTGCCCGGCCATGCCGATCCGGTCGTCGTCGATCATGCGCGCGTAGCGCCAGGCCGGGTGGGGGTGGGCGGTCAGCCGGTCGATGACGAAGGACACGTCCTTCGCCCGGCTCGTGGACACGGCCTCGGGACCTCCCTCCGGGATCCGGCCGCAGATGGCGCAGGTGAGCGTCCTCCCGTCGGGGAAGGTGGTCCCGGTGTTCTCGTAGGTGTGGTCGACGAGCGCGACGACGTATCCGCGGCTGGCCAAGTCCTCGGCAAGGCTGGTCAGTTCGGTGCGGGGCATGGTGAGGCCAGGGGACAGCATCACGAGCGGGAACCGGCCGTGCGCGGGGCGGGCGTCGGACTCCGCCCACGTCCGGGTGGCGGTGACCGCGGTGGTGGGGATCGTGTTGCCCGGAAGCTTTCCGTCCAGCATGAGGCGGGCGGCCTCGGGGGTCATGTACGGAGCCGGCCCGCCCGTCCCGGCCTTGGCGGGGTAGTACATCGAGAGCATCAGCTGGCGCGGGCCCGCCGACGGGACCCAGGGGTCGATCCGGTCCTGGTCGACGAGGTGCAGGATCTCCCGGCCGACCGCGTACGGGCCCTTCGGGCGCGGGAGTTCGGCGTGGACGCCCGTCGGTACGGGGGGCGTGGCCGTGGCCGGCGCGGTGGCGGCGACGGTGCCGGGTGCGGGTGCGGCCGGCGCGGGGGTCGCGGCGGCCACGGACAGGGGCAGGGCGAGCAGCAGGGTTGCCGCGGCGGCTGTGCGGCGGAATCCGGTCATGCCGAGGACGGTAGGTGCAGGGAACGGAAGTTGACGTCGCCTCAGAGGAGTAGGGGTTCCGCCTGAGAGGGCGGCGGCATCGTATCCGGGACACCACGGGGTGACCCCTAGGGAGCATTCGCGGCTCGACCTAAGAGAGTTGGTGGACTTTCACATCGCTGCGTGCTGGCTGCGTCATTTTCCGTGTGTCTGTTCCTGTGGTTGTGGTGTTCATGGGGTTCCTAGTCCGCCGCAGACGTTGAGGGCTTGGGCGGTGATGCTGGCGGCGGTGGGGGTGGTGAGGTAGCCGACGAGGGAGGCGACTTCTTCGGGGGTGGTGTAGCGGCCGAGGGGGATGCGGGATTCGAATTGTTGGCGGATGTGGTCTTGGGTGGTGTGGAAGGCCTGGGCCCAGCCTTCGTGGACGAGGGTGGCTTGGGGGGTTTCGACGTAGCCGGGGCAGACGGCGTTGACGGTGATGCCGGTGGGGGCGAGTTCTTTGCCGAGGGCTTTGGTGAAGCCGACGACGCCGTGTTTGGAGGCGGTGTAGGGGGCGCCGAGGAGGACGCCTTGTTTGCCGGCGGTGGAGGCGATGTTGATGATGCGGCCGTGGTGGGTTTGGGTGATGCCGCCGTGTTTGAGGGTTTCGCGGGTGACGAGGAAGACGCTGTTGAGGTTGGTGTCGATGACGTCGTACCAGAGTTCGTCGTCGGTGTCGGCGGTGATGCCGCCGCCGCTGCGGCCGGCGTTGTTGACGAGGACGTTGATGGGGCCGAAGCGTTGGAGGGTGGTGGTGATGAGGGTGGTGACGGAGGTGTGGGAGCGGACGTCGGCGGTGGTGCCGTCGGCTTCGTGTCCTTCGGTGCGGAGTTGGTTGATGGTGGTGGTGACGGTTTCGGGGGTGCGGGCGCAGATGAAGACGCGGTGTCCGCGGCGGCCGAGTTCGCGGGCGACGGCCAGGCCGATGCCGCGGGTGGCGCCGGTGATGAGGGCGACGGGTTTGGGTGTGTGGGGCATGGGTCCTCCTTCCGGGGGTGGTGCGGGGCGGGGTTGGCTGGTGAGGGTTTAGGGGTTGGGTTTTAGGCGGCGTAGAGGTTGAAGGTGGAGGTGTGGCGGGGGCCTGCGGTGATGTGGAGGTTGGGGTCGACGGTGAGGATGGCGTGGTGGAGGCGTTGGAGGTGGGGGGTGGGTTCGATGCCGAGTTCGTTGATGAGGTGGTGGCGTAGGCGGTGGTAGGTGTTCAGGGCGGTGTTTTGGCGGCCGGATCGGTAGTGGGCGACCATGGCTTGGGAGTGGAGGCCTTCGTGGTGGGGGTGTTGGGCGGTGAGTTGGGTGAGTTCGGCGAGGACTTGGGTGTGTCGGCCGAGGCGTAGGTCGGCGTCGATGCGGCGTTCGAGGGTGACGAGGCGGCTTTCTTCGAGGCGCATGGTTTCGATGGTGAGGACGGGGCCGGTGCGGACGTCGAGGAGGGCGGGTCCTTGCCAGAGGGTGAGGGCGTGGCGGAGTGTGTGGGCGGCTTGTTCGTCGTGGCCTTGGTCGAAGGCGTGTTGGCCGAGTGTGGTGAGGCGGTTGTATTCGTGGACGTCGACGGATTGGGGGGTGGTGTGGAGGAGGTAGCCGCCGTGTCCGGTGGCGAGGAGTTGTTTGGCGGTGGTGGTGGGGGTGTCGGGTCCGAGGGCGTGGGTGAGGCGTCGGCGTAGGTGGAGGATGTAGGTTTGCATGGTGGTGTGGGCGCGTCGGGGTAGTTGGTCGCCCCAGATTTCTTCCATGAGGGTGGTGGTGGGGATGACGCGGCCGGGGTAGAGGGCGAGCAGGGCCAGGATTTGGCGTTGTTTGCTGGCGGTGGGGACGATGGAGGTGCCGTTGATGTCGGCGCCCAGTGGGCCGAGTATCCGCAGTTCCACGGTTGTTCTCCTTTGCGCCTGGTGTCCGTACGCCTTGGCCTGGTGAGGCCTTCCCGTGCCCGTGTGTGGCGTTCTTGGGGCGGGGTCTGTGCTGTCGGTGCGGTGCGTGCCCGTGTGGTGCTTGCCTGTTAGGGCGGTGCCTGTGTCCGGCCCGTCCGCTCCGTCCGTGCGCGGCCCGCTGGTGTGGTGTTTGTGGTGCCTTGTCCGTGCCTACCTGGCCCGCTGGGGCAGGGTCTGTGCTGTGATGGTCCGCTGGTGTGGTGCCTGTGTCCGCCTCGCCCGCCCCCAGCCGTGCCGTTCCTGCCGGTGCGGTGCCGGCCCTGTCCGTGTTGTGCGTGTGTACGGTGGCTGGTGCTGGTGCTGGTGCTGGTGCTGGTGCTGGTGCTGGTGGTGGCGGGTCCGGTGCTGTTGCGGGTGGGGTGGTGGTGGCGGGGTGTCGGGGGTGCGCCGGTGGGGTTCCCCCCTTGTTCGTGGTGCGGGTGCGGGTGTCGATGTCCGGTTCTGGGTGCGGGTGTTGGGGTGTCGGGGCGGGGTGTCGGGTGGAGTGGACGCGTCGCACCATAGCCCGCTGGTGGGGTGGTGGCGGGTTTTCTCAAGCGCCCGTCGAGTTGGATTCCGGTCGGTTCTTTTCTTTGTCTTTTGCGGGTTTCCGGCGGCTGGTTCGGTGGTGTTCCGGTGCGGGTGGCCGGGTCGGGCGGGTGTGCTGTCGGCGGGTGCTGGTTGTGCTGCCCTTGGGTGCCGGTGCCGGTGCCGGTGCCGGTGTTGGGGGGTGTGTGGTTGGGGTGTGGTGGGTGTGGCTGTGTGTTCTGTGGGGGGTGGGTCGGCGGGTCCGCCCCGGGGATGGTTCATGCTCGCCGCCGGGCTGGTCGGCGGCTCAATGGTTCATGCTCTGCCGGGCTGGTCGGCGGTTCATGGGTATGGTCATCGGCCACGGCACGGTCCGCTTGTGGACGGTGGGGCGGTGAGTCGTTGTCGTCCTCGCGTGGTCGTTAACGGAGGAGTAGCTGGTGCGGCCGATTGTCCTGTTTGACCTGGATGGTCTTTTGATTGATTCCGAGCCGGTCTGGGATGCGGCGAAGCGTGAGGTGTTCGGTCCGCTTGGTCTGCATCTCACCGCGGAGATGCAGGCGGCGACGCGCGGGCTGCGGCAGAGGGACATGGTGGCGTACTGGTTCGATCGGGCAGCCGTTGAAGGCGATCCCGGTGACGTGGAGCGGCGGATCGTGGCCGCGGTGTGTCGTGGGCTGGGGGCGGTGGCGTTGAAGCCCGGCGCCGAGCAGGCCGTTGCGGTGTGCGCGCGTGTATCGAGGGCGATGGCTGTCGTGTCGTCTTCGCCGGAGTCGGTGATTCGGCATGCGCTCGCGAGTACCGGCCTTGAGCGGTCTTTCGATGCCGTGTTCTCGGCCGAGGACGACGAGTACGGCAAGCCCCATCCGGGTGCCTATCTCCGGGCTGCCGCCGCCCTGGGCGCGTCGCCCGGTGAATGCATTGTGGTCGAGGACTCGTTCAACGGCGTCCTGGCCGGGGTGTCGGCCCAGATGGCGGTCGTCGCCGTTCCGGAGGCCGCTGATCGCTGCGATCCGCGCTTTGCGATTGCCGCGCTGGTGCTGGAGTCCCTGAAGGATCTCGATGCCTCTGTATTGGGCGCGTGTGTGTCCGGGGGGAGCCGGGGCGCCGCGTGGGCATCGCGTGGTGCGGATCCTCGACCGTTGCGCGTTCCGGATCGTGCTGTGTGACGCCCTCGATCGTGGGTTCGGGCTTTCACGGGTGAAGGCCCGGACCCGCCTTGGGATGGTTCACGCTCGCCGCCGGGCCGGCCGGCGGCTCATGAGTATCGTCATCGACCACGGCACCGTCTGCTCGTGCACGGCGGGTAGCGTCTGGTAGTCGCGCACCAGGCGCCGCGAGCGCGTCAGCTGGCCGGCGTCCAGGACGTCGGGGTGTTCCTGGCGGCCGTGTCCAAGGCCCGGCAATGGCGACTGGCCGTGCTGTGGCGGTACTTCTGTTTCGCGTGTTTTCGCGTGTTCTCGCCAGGTCGTGGTGGTCGACCCGGTCCGGGGGGTGAGAGTCAAAGGGCTTGTCGGGGTTCAGCGGGACGACCGTCGCCGTCGGCCGGCAGCGGCGGTTGTTCCGCCGGTGGAAGACGACGCCGCGGTCGGGCCGGTGGTGAGCTGCTCCTGGACGTGGCGCAGCCGCACGACGTGTGGGAGGCGGGGTTGGCGTGTGCAATGGCTGCCGCCAAGATGGTCGTGCTGGGCAGGGGATGGCATCGTGCGGTGCGGTCTGGAGGGGGCTGGGATGGTTGTCAGCGCGCGTTGGACGGGTTTCGGGAAGGCAGTTGCCGGTGGGGTGCTGGCTGTCCTCTTGGCGGGGTGCAGCAGCGGCGGGAGCGGAGGAACACCGGACGGCGCGCAGCCTGGCGGGCAGAAGAAGGCGGTGGCGGCGGTACCGCAGGATCTGGGGAAGCTGATCATTCCTGGTATCGAGGACCTGCCGTCTGGATGGTCGATGGGGAAGGAAGCGGATCTCTATGTCTACGACGACCCGTGTGACGGCGCGATCTGCGGCTTCCGCTACTCGGTGACCGCCCAGCTGACCGGTCCGGGAGGCTCCTCCGGAGCAAAAGTGAAGGTCGCATCGATGGAGAGCGCGGACAAGGCCAAGGCGGTCTACGAGTCCAAGCTGGAGCCCCAGGACTGGCGCAAGACGTCGCTCCAGCAAGTCGGTGACATGAGCGCCGGCTTCACGTCGACGAGCGGCTCGCTGCGCATCGAGCTGACGGTCGGCACCGTCTTCGCCGAGATCACGCACGGCGTTACCAAGGGCGCTCCGTCGCCGGCGCTTCTCGAAGCCCTCGCCAGGGCTGTCGCAGAGCGCGCGCAGCAGGCGCAGAACGGTGACCGGCCCACTGCACGCTTCACCACGGCGTAGACCAGGACGGCTGCCGGTCGTGCAGGTCACCGGCGGTGCCTTGCCGGGCGTTCAGCTTGTTGATCAGATCAGGTGCTCGACGGTGTTGCGCTCCCTTGCAGGGGTCGGCGTGGTGGCTGACGGGCTGCCGGTGGCGGTTGGCAGGGCCCGGGTGCGCTTGAGGACGAGCCCGACGACGGCCGGGTCGGCCGTCGCATCGGCGACGAACGCCGCGAAATCCAGCGTCACGCCAGGTCCTTGCACATCAGCGTGCACATCGTCTCGTACCGCTGGAGCGAGCCGTCCTCGGCCTCCACCTCCCAGGAGTCGAGCTCGCGGCCGAAAGCCCGGTAGCCCAGGCGTTCGTAGAGGGCCCGGGCGCGCGGGTTGCTCTGCTCGACGCCGAGTTCGGCGCGGCTCAGGCCTCGGGCGCCGATCCGCTGCTCGGCGGAGCGGATCAGTAGCGTTCCGATCCCGCAGGACTGCAGAGCCGGGTGGACGGCGAGTTGCCAGAGCGTTCCGGCGCCGGGCCTGACCGTGTAGTCGATGCCGCCGACCGCCACCGGTAGTCCGACCGGCGTGCACACCGCCAGGTAGTCGATCTCGCCCGTCTCGGCGCGGCGGATCTGGTGAACGAGCTCGCGCACGTGCTTGGGGGAGCCGGCCCAGCCGCAGGACGGCAGGTCCGCGTCGGTGAGGCCGCGCACCGACAGATGCAGCCTGATCTCGGTCATCGCCGCATCCCTTCGACTCCAACAGCGGCCGTCTCCCATTTCAGCAAGCCGGCCCCCGTGCCGTCCAAGGGTTTCGGACCGGCCCCGACGTCGGCCGGAAGGGCTTGCGCGCCACTCGGGCCGGGCATCGGCGAGGTCCGCAGCGTCCGGGGGTAGCGCGGGGACCCCTCTGGGCGGGGCGCCGGCCCGAATTCAACCGTCGGCTTGGGTCCGGTGGGTTGGTGGTGCGGATTTGCTCGGACGGTGCTGGGCGAACTAGTACTCCAGCAGGACTTCGACGTTTTGCCTGATCAGAGGGCTGCGCGGTGAGTGTAGTGGGCTGGTGCCCGTCAGGGGCGGTCTCCATGGGA
>NZ_JBHVUV010000040.1:0-71124 GCF_042883905.1 Kitasatospora sp. NPDC058170 | reverse complement strand
GCCATCGCCCACGGCCTGGCCCACGAGGTCGGCTCGATCGAGGTCGGCAAACTCGCCGACATCGTGCTCTGGCGCCCCGACCACTTCGGCGCCAAACCCCAGCTCGTCCTCAAGGCCGGATTCCCCGCCTACGGCGTCGTCGGCGACCCCAACGCCTCCACCGACCGCTGCGAACCCCTCGTCCTCGGCCCCCAGTTCGGCGCCCACGGCGCCACCGCCGCCGACATCTCCGTCGCCTTCGTCGCCCAGGCCGCCGCCGACGGCGCCTACCTGGACCGGGCCGCCGACGGCATGCCCACCCGGCGCCGGCGCGTCGGCGTCCGGGGCACCCGCGGCATCGGCCCGCGCGACATGGTGCGCAACGCCCGGATCGGCAACGTCCAGGTCACCGAGACCGGACTGGTCTCGCTGGACGGCGACCCGCTGCGCTCCGAGCCCGCCGACAGCGTCTCGCTCAGCCGCCTGTACTTCCTCTGACCGCCCCCACCCTCCCTGCTAGGACCCGAAGATGACCCCCACGCCCGCCTCCCTCGGCTACCGGATGCCCGCCGAGTGGCACCCGCACGACCGCACCTGGATGGCCTTCCCGACCACCAACCCGACCTTCGACAGCCCGGAGCACCTGCACGCCGGCCGCGAGGCCTGGGCCAGGGTGGCGAACACCATCGTCCGGTACGAGCCGGTCACGCTGGTCGTCAACACCGGTGAGACCGAGGAGGCCCGCAAGTACGTCTCCGCCGAGGTCGAGATCGTCGAGCGCCCGCTGGACGACGCCTGGATGCGCGACATCGGCCCGTCCTTCCTGATCGACGGCAAGGGATCGCTCGCCGCCGCCGACTGGATCTTCAACGGCTGGGGCGCGCAGTCCTGGGCCCGCTGGGACGACGACCAGCACATCGCCGAGCACATCACCGAACTGACGGGCGTCCAGCGCTTCGCCTCGAAGCTGATCAACGAGGGCGGCGGCATCCACGTCGACGGCGAGGGCACCGTGCTCGTCACCGACACCGTCCAGCTCGGCGAGGGCCGCAACTCCGACTGGACCAGGGAGCAGGTGGAGGCCGAGCTGCACGCCTTCCTCGGCACCACCAAGGCCGTCTGGCTGCCGCGCGGACTCACCCGCGACTACGACGAGTTCGGCACCCGCGGCCACATCGACATCGTGGCCTCCTTCGTCCGCCCGGGCGTCGTGGTCGCCCACGTCCAGCCGGACCCGGCCCACCCGGACCACGAGGTCTGCCAGGAGCTGGTGGCGGTCCTGCGCGCCTCCACCGACGCCCAGGGCCGACCGCTGGAGGTCATCGAACTGCCCGCCCCCACCGTCCTGCTGGACGAGGAGGGCGAGCCGGTCGACTACTCCTACATCAACCACTACGTGGCCAACGGAGCCGTGGTCCTCTGCGCCTTCGACGACCCGCGCGACCAGGAGGCCGCCGCCATCCTCGGCGCCGCCTACCCCGGCCGGACCGTCGAACTGGTCGACGCCCGCGAGATCTTCGCCAACGGTGGAGGAATCCACTGCATCACCCAGCAGCAGCCGAAGGCGCTCTGACCCGGTCGGGACGCTAGTGCCGCGTCAGGCAACTTTTGCCCGTCAAGGAGCGGCGTCCGGTGCGTGCTGTCGGCGTGCCGGCCGGAAGTCCTCGTACTGGACGTACTTGGGCTTTCGGCCGGTGCGGCGAGAGTGCGTGCCGGGCGTCGCGACGGGGCGAAGGTTGCCTAACGCGGCACTAGCTCCGGTACCTCTCCAGGTCGTCGACGGTGAGGCCGTGGGTGCTGTGCACGGCGATCGAGCTGTAGGAGGAGCGGGCGGCCCGCAACCGGGCCATCCGCTCCTGCTCGGCGAGCAGGCCCTCGACGTTCCCGGTCGGACCGTCGGGCCGTCGGTGCAGGTACACCGCGAGGCCCGTCACGATCACGGCGAGGCCTGCGAACAGGGCTATCAGAGCGGCCATGGGCCACCCCCTCAGGTCGGGGTCGAACTAATTGGTACGTACCCGTAGGAGTGGTAGGTCGAACCATCCGACCTCCCGCTCCGTGGCCTTCCGGACACGGCCAGTATCGTGAGGGCCCGGCTCCCCGGGGGCACGGAGCCTCCCGGACCCGGGCTCCCAGAGGTGCAGAGGAGAACAGCAGATGGCGGACGCCCGCCCGCGCCGCCCGGCGCGCCCCCGTGAGGAGGTCTTCGCCACGGCGCGGGCCGCGATCGCCGAACACGGGCTCGCCAAGCTCACCATGGCCGGCCTCGGCAAACAGCTCCAGATGAGCGCCGGGCACCTCCTCTACTACTTCGGCAGCAAGGACCAGCTGCTGCTGGAGACCCTGCGCTGGAGCGAGGACCAGCTCGGCGCCCGCCGCCACACCGCCCTGACCGACACCGGGCGGGACGTCCGGGAGCGGCTCGGCGAGTACACCGGGCTCTACCTGCCCGAGGGCCCGGGCGACCCGCGCTGGATCCTCTGGGTCGAGGTCTGGGGACGCTCCCCCGCCAGCGCCGAGCTCCGGCAGGGACAGCTGGACATCGAGGCCCCCTGGCAGGCGGACCTGGTCGCCCTGATCGAGGAGGGCACCGCCTCCGGCCGCTTCGGCCCCGGCTCCGCCACCGAGCGCGCCTCCCAGATCCGCGCGCTGCTGGACGGCCTCGCCGTCCCCGTCGCCCTCGGCCTGCCCGGCGCTCGGCGCGGCCGGGCCCTGGACCTGGCGGAGTCCGCCTGCCGCACCCTGCTCGGCGGGACCGACTGACCCGACGCGTCGTACGGACAGCCCGGAGCGCTCAGTCCGTCCAGACCGCGGCCGCCGAGCGGTCGTCGGCGTAGCCCTTGGCGCGGACCTGGACCTGGCGGAGGAAGTCGACGGTGCCCGGCGGGTGCGGGTGGGCCCAGTGGGCGGCGAGGAAGTGCGCGACGGCCGGCTCGTCGGCGATCGGGCGGGCCAGGCCGGGCGTGCAGAGCAGCAGGATGTCGCCCGGGGTGGCCGGCACCATCCGGAAGCGGAACGGACGCGGGTCCGGCACGGGGGCCTCGGCCGCCGGCGGCTGGCCGTCCGGGTGGTGCAGCAGCCGGGCCGCGTAGGCGTCGATCCAGTGCCCGGACCGCAGCAGGTACAGCCCGCCGGGGCCGACCCCGAAGGCCACCCGGTAGGAGGCGGCCGGGTCGAGCGAGAGCAGCAGGCAGTGCAGCGAGCCGGGGGACGGCGCCTCGGCCTCCGGGTACGCGGCGAGGGCGCGCAGCGGGGCGGCGGCGCTGGTGGCCAACCGCTGGAGGCCGTAGCGCAGGCGGTCCCGGGCGCCGTCGCGCAGGTCGGCGGCAAGCCCGCTCCGGCTACGGCCGACGGCGGCGGCGAGCTGGCGGCAGGCCTCGACGGTGGCGGTGGAGACGGCCTCCGCGGGGGTGTCGTCGGCGCCGGAGCGGTCGAAGCCGCCGAGCGCCGCGAGCAGCAGGCCGTCCGGCCCCTCGCCGAACCTGGTCACCAGCAGGGTGTCCCGGCGCGGTTCGCCCCGGTAGCGGGCGGAGTCCCCGCGGACGGAGACGGCGCGGAGGGTGGTGGAGGCGTACTGGGCGCCCTCCAGGGCGGTGTCGGGCACGACGGCGGCGAGCGTGCCCGGGTCCGCCTCGGGCACGGCCGTCGGCTCGGGCCCGTACGTGGGCGGGCGCTCGCCGACGTGCGGGACGGCGGGCCCGGCGTCGGCGAGCGGTGAGCGGGGGGTGTGGCGCAGGGCGGGGCCGGGTTCGGGGTCTGCTTCGGTGTCCTCGACCGCTTCGGGCTCAGGTGCGGTCTCGGGCTCCACGTCCTCGACCGCTTCGGGCTCGGGCTCGGGGGCCTCGACGGCTTCGGGCTCAGGTGCGGGCTCGGGCTCCGGCTCCTCGGCAGGTTCAGGCGCGGTCTCGGTCTCAGGTACAGGCTTGAGGAGGTCCGGCGCGGGGTCACGCCCCGGTTCGGGTGCGGGTGCGGGTTCGGGTGCGGCCTCCGGCGCCGCGGCCCGACCGCCCGCGTCCGCCGCCCACGAGGGCGCCTCGAACTTGTGGGTCTCCGCCACCGTCCGCTGGTCGCCGAAGACCCCGATCGCCGTGTCGAACCAGTCGTCGATGCTGTCCCGCTCCAGTACCGCGTCCCCGACCGCCGGAGCCGCAGCCGGTACCGGGGTCGGAGCCGGTACCGGGGCCGGAGCCGCCTCCTCCGCCGCCGCTCCGGCCTCCTCCTCAGCGGTGCGCTGCCGCCCGATCAGCCCCGCCGCCGTCTCGAACCAGTCATCGACGCTGCCCTCGCCGTCGACGGCGTCGGGGGTGTCCGGGAGGGTGCCCGCCGGTCCTTCGTAGACCGTCTCCCACCAGCCGTCCTCCGGCCGGTGCTGCTGCGCGGGTACACCCTGCTTGCTCACGTGGCGGCTCCTGGTCGGTCCGTGATCGCGCCGCCCCCGGCGGGGCCGGACTCGACGTCATTGTCCCCAAGTGCAACGACGCTGTCCGGCATTCGGCGACAACCGGTCACCGATCGGATGATCCCGATGACCTGGTTCGCACCGGATTACCAGGGGGTTCCGTTTCCGTTCCGTCCGTGCTTGCCGGATGTGCCCCGAGCAGGGTGTTTCCGGAGTGTTCCGCCCCCGAAGCGGCTGGAAATCGGGGCCGAGGAGGGGCATCGCTTCACCCGTTCGGCTGATTAAATGTGCGCATGACCGCGTGGGCGCCCAGATCACCCTGGCCGGGGAGGACCGCACTGGCGGGCCGCCCGGTGGGCGCGCTGTGGGTCCTCCTGCTGGTCGGGCTGCTGACCGCACTCCCGTGCGCGGGCCAGGCCCAGGCCGTGACCCGTGACGGGCACGCGGCCCCGGTCCCCGCCACCACCGTCGTCGGCCCGGCGGTCGCCTCGGTCGGACAGCTCGGGCCGACCGCCCCGGCGGCCGGCCCGCAGCACGCCAGGTCCGCCGGCCCCGCTCAGCACTCCGGCGCCGCACTGCGCGCCGAGGAGCACCGGCGCTGGACCTGGTGCTCGGCCGACGGCCAGCCGCCGCACCGCGACAACGGCTGTTCCGGCCACCCGTTCTGCACCCAGGACGCCCAGCTCCCCAATCCGCCGCCGCAGCCCCAGCCCGCCGCGGCGCCGCGTCCGGACGCGGCCGAGCCCCTGCCCCGGTTCGTCCCCGCCGGGCTGCTCGTCGGGCCGCACCCGGCCCCCGATCTCCACGAACTGCAAGTACACCGGTCGTAAGCGGAACCCACCGCGCACCCTCGCCGAACCGCCGCCCCCCGAACGGACGACGGACGGACGGCGGGGCCGCGGATCCGCCCCCTCCCCCTCTCTTCAGACCGCCGCGCCTCCCAGCGCGCGGCGGGGACAAGGACACCACATGGGTTCCGCCTCCAAGCAGGGCAACAAGCCGAGCGGCAAGCAGGCCGGTCTCGACCGCCGGGCCCGCATCGCCGAGCTCCGCGCCGTCGAGCAGCGCCGCGACCGGCGCAACAAGATCATCGCCTCGTCGGTCGCCGGTGTGCTGGTGATCGGCGCGATAGCCACCGGCACCTGGATCGTGGTCGACGCCAACAAGGACAAGAAGGCCAAGGAGGCCGCCGCCGCCGCGCCGATCGACGGGGTGCAGACCTTCGGCGACCTGAGCCGCAACCACGTCAAGGAGAAGGTCACGTACCCGCAGACCCCTCCGGTCGGCGGTGACCACAACGCGATCTGGCTGGACTGCATGGGCCACGTCTACGACCAGCCGGTCGAGAACGAGCGGGCCGTGCACTCGCTGGAGCACGGCGCGGTCTGGGTGACGTACAACGGCAAGGCCACCCCGGACGACGTCAAGGCGCTCTCCGACAAGGTGAAGGCCACCCCGTACTCGCTGATGAGCCCGTACCCGGACGAGAAGGGCACCATCACGCTCAGCGCGTGGAGCACCCAGCTGGTCGTGGACAGCGCGAACGACCCCCGGGTGAGCGAGTTCTTCACCAAGTACGTGCAGGGCAAGCAGACCCAGGAGCCGGGCGCGTCCTGCACCATGGGGGCGATGTGACCGTCGACGCGACGGCGCCCGAGGAGGACGGCGAGGCCCCCCGGGCCGGCCGCAGGCGGCTCTGGTGGCCGGCGGCCCTGGCGGCCGCGCTCGCCCTCGCGCTCGGGGTGCCCGCCCTGGTCGCGAGCAGCACCTCGGCCTCCGGCTCGTCGGCCGCGGCCCCGGCCGACGACTCCCCCGAGGCCGGGTTCGCCCGGGACATGGCGACCCACCACCAGCAGGCCGTCGACCTGTCGTTCGTCATCCGCGACCGGACGGGCGACGAGTCCGTGCGCACCCTGGCCTTCGACATCATCAACACCCAGGCGAACCAGCGCGGGATGATGATGGGCTGGCTCGACCAGTGGGGGCTGCCGCAGCACTCGCCGGCCAAGCCGATGGTGTGGATGAGGATGAACCACACCTACGAGGCGCACGACGGTTCGCTGATGCCCGGCATGGCCACCAACGCCCAGCTGGCGAAGCTGCGCACGCTCAGCGGGCGGGACGCCGAGGTGTCCTACCTGCAGCTGATGCTGGAGCACCACAAGGGCGGGGTGGAGATGGCCCAGGGCTATGTCGACCTGGCGAGGAACGAGTCCGAGAAGCGGCTCGCCCAGTCGATGGTGGTCGGCCAGACCTCCGAGATCCAGCTGATCACCGACATGCTCCAGGAGCGCGGCGCCGCCCCCGGCGTGCCGGCCCCCTGAGCGGTACCCGAGGCACCCGACCGGGGTGCGGCGGACGGTCTCCCGTCCCGCCGCACCCCGGTCCGCCGTCCGCGCCGGTCCGCCGCCTGCGTCCCCCGTCTCAGGGCCGAACGGCGCCGCGGGCCGGGCGGGTCATCGCCACCGCCAGGGCCGCGACGGCGACGAGCACCAGCAGGACGGTGCGTCCGCCCGCCCCCGCACCCGCCAGGTGGACCCCGAGCACCGGCAGCGCGGTGCCCAGCGCGGTGCCGAGGCTGCGGGCCATGTTGACCATCCCGCCGCCCACCGCCGAGCACTCCGCCGGGATCGCCCGCATCACCAGCGCGTTGTTGGCGGGCAGCAGCAGGCCCAGCCCGTACCCGGCGATCAGCAGCGGGGCGGCGACCACCGCTCCCGCGGCCGGGAGCAGCGCGAACAGCAGCAGTCCGGACCCGGCGAGGGCGGCGCCCACCCGGCAGCGCACGACGTCCGACCAGCCGCGGGGCAGCAGCGCGCCGCCGACTGTCGCGGCCACCGCGAAGGCGGCCGGGAGCAGCGTGATCACCAGACCCGCCAGGGCCACCGACACCCCCGACCCGGTCAGCATCACCGGGCCCAGCACCAGCGGGCAGAACAGCAGCAGGTACCCGATCAGCGCGACCGCCAGTCCCGACCGCACGCCCGGGGTGTTGACCAGTCCGGGGGCGAGGATCGGCCGGGCGGCCCGCCGTTCCTGGCGGACCAGTGCCAGCGCGAGCAGCACCGAGGCGGCGAGCAGCGCGGCCACCGCCCAGCCGGGCAGCGGCAGGCCGGAGGCCGCGGAAAGCGCGAGCAGCAGGGCGGTGGACGCGCCGGTGAGCAGGAGCAGGCCGAGCAGGTCGAAGCGGCCCCCGTCCGACCGGGGTGCGGAGTCCGGCCGGGGCGCACTGTCGGGCCGGGGTGCGGCGTCCGGCCGGCTGCGGGGCAGCAGGTACCAGCCGGCCAGGATGCCGACCAGGCCGATCGGGACGTTCATCCAGAACACCCACCGCCAGGAGGCGTGCTGCACCAGCAGCCCGCCGAGGCTCGGGCCCAGCGCGAGGCCGAGCCCCTGGGCGGCGGCCTGGACGCCGAGCGCCCGGCGCATCGCGTGCCCGGGGACGCCGCGCGCGACCAGGGCGACGCTGTTGGCCTGCATCATCGCGCCGCCGACCGCCTGGACGGCCCGGCAGGCCACCAGCACACCGAGGCTGCCGGCGAACCCGGCGCCGAGCGAGGCCAGGGCGAAGACCGCGAAGCCGCCGAGGTACATCGTCTTGCGGCCGACCAGGTCGGAGAGCCGGCCGACCGGGGCGAGCAGGGCCACCAGCACCAGCAGGTAGGCCAGCGCGACCCATTCGACGGCGGCGAAACCGGCCCCGAAGTGCCGCCCGAGCTCGGGCAGGACGAGGGCGGTGACGCTGGCCGTCAGCTGTCCGAGGAACGCCCCGAGGCAGACGGTGCCGACGGCGAGCCAGTGGGCGTACCGCCAGGCGGCGACGCCGCGCGGCCGGGGGCGCTCGGTGAGCAGCCGGGTGGCGAGGGCGGTGGCGTTCATGGGGAGAAACATATCGGATACAGACATGTTCCCTCAACGAGCTGATCGGTATGCGAAGGGAACGCCGGGGCGGTCACCACCAGGAGATACGCTGTCCGCCATGTCGCCGTCACCGCCCGTTCCCGACCCTGCCGCAAGCCCCGCCGATCCCCAGGCCGAGCTCGGGGCGCCGGCGATCGAGCGCGCCCGGCAGCTGACGGACGTGGTCACCCGGCTGCGGCGGGCGCTGCGCAGCAGCATCCGGACCGACTACCCGTGGGAGTCCCTGCCGATGGCGCAGGTCGAACTCCTCCAGACACTCGCCGCCGCCCCGCTGCGGGTCGGCGAACTGGCCGCCCGCCAGCGGCTCGCCCCGAACACCGTCAGCGGGCTGGTCGGCAAGCTGCTCGAAGCCGGGTTCGTCGACCGCCAGGCCGACCCCGGCGACCGCCGCACCGCCCGGATCGCCCTCACCCCGGCCGGCCAGCAGCAGCTGGACGACTGGCAGCGCGCCCACGAGCGCCGGATCGCGACCGCCCTCGGCACCCTCGCCCCCGCCGACCGCGAGGCCGTCATGCAGGCGCTGCCCGCCCTGGACCAGCTGGCCCAGGCGCTGGCCGTACCCGCCGAGCCCACTGCGGCCGCCGCGCCCGCAGTTCCCTCCGCGTCCTCCACGCTCGAATAATCCGATGCCGCTCCGCCCGGTCGCGGCTAACGTCCGCAGGATGGACGAAGCACCGGTACGGATCGAGCCCTGGACGGACACCGACCTCGCGCTGCTGCGCCGGGTCAACACCCCGGAGATGAAGAAGCACGTCGGCGGCCCGGAGACCGAGGAGCAGGTGCTGCACCGCCACCGGCGCTACCTGGGCTTCGTCCCGGCGGGGGTGGGGTGCATGTTCCGCATCGTGCTGTCGGCGACGGGCGAGTCGGTCGGCACCGTCGGCTACGCCGCGCGCAGCTGGCAGGGCGAGCCGGTCTACGAGATGGGCTGGAACGTCCTCCCGCCCCACCAGGGCCGCGGCATCGCCGTCGCCGCCACCCGGGCCGCGGTGGCCGCCGCCCGCACCGCCACCCTCGCCGGCGCCGGGCACCGCTACCTGCACGCCTTCCCCTCGGTGGACAACCCCGCCTCCAACGCGGTCTGCCGCAGGGCCGGCTTCACGCTGGTGGGCGAGACCGACTTCGAGTTCCCGGCCGGGCGCCTCATGCGCAGCAACAACTGGCGGGTCGACCTCCCGGCCGCCGGGGAGCGCCACCTCCCGTAGGCCCTGTCCGGCCGATCCTGCCGGGTGCCACCGCCCCGAATGCCCGTACACAGGCGGTCCCCCGGAGATCCGTTCCGGGGGACCGCCTCGCTCACGGCCGAGCCACCGCGCGGGGCACCCGGAGAAGGGGGTACCGGAAGGCGGGCACTAGTGCCGCGTCAGGCAACTTTTGCCCGTCAAGGAGCGGCGTCCGGTGCGTGCTATCGGCGTGCCGGCCGGAAGCCCTCGTACTGGACGTACTTGGGCTTTCGGCCGGTGCGGCGAGAGTGCGTGCCGGGCGTCGCGACGGGGCGAAGGTTGCCTGACGCGGCACTAGAACAGCGTCCCGCTCTCCAGCTGGAGCAGTCGGCGCTTGTTCTCCACCCCGGCGGCGAAGCCGGTGAGGCTGCCGTTCGCGCCGATCACCCGGTGGCACGGGCGGACGATCAGCAGCGGGTTGGCGCCCACCGCGCCGCCGACCGCGCGGACGGCGTTCGGGGAGGCACCGGCGGCCTCGGCGAGCTGGCTGTAGGTGATCGTCTCACCATATGGAATGTCGTCCAGGGCGGCCCAGATCCGGTGGCGGAACTCGGTGCCCGCCGGGGCGAGCGGGAGGTCGAAGACGGTCCGATTCCCGGCGAAGTAGGCGGTCAGCTGGTCCACCGCCTCGGCGAGGGCGTCCGGATCGTGGACCCAGTCGTCGGCGGGCTCGGCCCGGGCGCCCTTCTGGCCGGGGGCGGTGACGGTGGCGAGCGCGGCCGGCCCGCCGTCGTCCGGCAGGACGCCGCTCAGCATCAGCGGCCCGAACGGGCTGTCCATGATGGTGAAGACGGTGGTGCTCATGCGCGGTCGTTCTCCGTTTCGGTGCTGTGGTCGGTGGCGGCGCCCGCCCAGAGGCGGTGGACGGCGTAGGAGCGCCAGGGTGCCCAGGCAGCGGCGGCGCGGGCGGCGGACTTCGGGTCGCCGGGCTCGCCGAGCCTGGCGAGCCCGTGGCGGATGCCGACGTCGCTCGGCAGGAAGACGTCGGGGTCGGCGAGGGCCCGCATCCGCAGGTAGCCGACGGTCCAGGGGCCGATGCCGGGCAGGGCGAGCAGCTGCGCCGCCGCCTCCTCCCGGTCCACGCCGCCGTCCAGCCGGACGATGCCTTCGGCGAGGGCCGCGCAGAGGCCGGTGAGTGCCCGGCGGCGCGCCGCGGGCATCGCGAAGTCCTCGGGGTCGGCCACCGCCAGGGCGCCGGCGCTCGGGAACAGCAGCCGCAGCCCGCCGCTGGGCTCGGGCAGCGCGCTGCCGTACTTCTCGGCGAGCCGGCCGGCCAGGGTGCGCGCGGCGACGACGGTGACCTGTTGGCCGAGCACCGCGCGGACGGCCAGCTCGTGCGGGTCGACGTGGCCGGGCGAGCGCAGGCCGGGGCGGGCGCGGACGAGGGCGCCGAGCAGCGGGTCGGCGCCCAGCTGCTCGTCCACCGTGTCCGGGTCGGCGTCCAGGTCGAACAGGATCCGCAGCCGCTGGACGGCGGTGGGCAGGTCGCGCAGGTCGGCGAGGAGGAGCCGGCAGTCCAGCCAGCCGCGGGTCCGCCGGTCCCCGGGTGCGAGGCCGTCGACCTCGGCGATGCCGTGGCCGTACGGGAGGGCGAGGGTCCGCCGGTAGGTCCGCACGCCGGGCCGGGCGCCGGGCACGACCTCCTCCACACCGGGGACGGCCCGCAGGGCCAGGAAGTCGATCAGGTGGTCGCTGTCGAGCGCGCCCCGGTAGGCGAGGCGCAGCGTCAGCCCGCCGGCCGGTGTCGCGGTGCGCCGGCCGGCGGTGACCTCGGCCCGCAGGGCGCTGGGGGTGCGGTCGTAGACCTCGCGGACGGTGTCGTTGAACTGGCGCACGGAGGCGAACCCGGCCGCGAAGGCGATCTCGGTGACCGGCAGCTCGGTGGTCTGGAGCAGCAGCCGGGCGGTCTGGGCGCGGCGGGCCCGGGCCAGCGCGATCGGCCCGGCGCCGAGTTCGGCGGTGAGCTGGCGCTGGAGCTGGCGGGCGCTGTAGCCGAGGTGCTGGGCGAGGCCGGCGACGCCCTCGCGGTCGACGACGCCGTCGCCGATCAGCCGCATCGCCCGGCCGACGAGGTCCGCGCGGTGGTTCCACTCCGGGGAGCCGGGGACGGAGTCGGGGCGGCAGCGGCGGCAGGCCCGGAAGCCGGCGCCCTGGGCGGCGGCGGCGCTGGGGTAGAAGGTGCAGTTGGCGCGCTTGGGGGTCACGGCGGGACAGCTCGGTCGGCAGTAGATACCGGTCGAGGTGACGGCCGTGAAGAAGACCCCGTCGAAGCGGGAGTCGCGGCTGTCCACGGCTCGGTACCGGATGTCGTCGTCGATCACGTCATCCAGTGTGCGGCACCCGCGGTACGGCGACTGGCGGATATCGGACGTCGGCATCGAGGACCGGGCGGCCGGTCGGCCCCGGGCCGAGGCAGGCCGCACGCGCGCCGGACGCGGGCCCTGCACAGACCGAACTCGGGGGCGGTGCAGGCCGGATGCGGCCGGGCGCGGGCGCGGGGGGCCGGTGGAAAACCAGGGGCCCGCGGGGATCTCCGGCGGCTACGCTGACCGCTCCCCGCCCCGAGCCGACAGGAGCCCCGATGAGCGCGAACCCGTACGCCGGACCCGACGACCCCGGGGTCGCCGCACTCCCGGTGGAGGAGTTCGCCTTCCCCGGGCCGCTGCGCGACCGGCTGGTGGCGGCGATCCTGAGCGGCGCGAAGACCAGTACCACCGGGCTGCTCGCCGAGTACCGGCACGAGGGCGTTCCCCTCCCCCGGGTGGGCACCCGGGCGGCGGTGGTCGACTCGGCCGGGCGCCCGGTGGCCGTCACCGAGGTGACGGCCGTCCGGGTCGTCCCGCTGGCGGACGTGGACCTCGCGCACGCCGTCGACGAGGGCGAGGGCTACACCGCGGTGGCCGACTGGCGGGCCGGACACGAGCAGTTCTGGCACAGCCCCGAGCTGCGCGCCGCCCTGGGCGACCCGGGCTTCACCGTGGACGACAGCACGCCCGTCATCCTGGAGCGCTTCCGCCTGATCGCCGACCTGCGCTGACCGACCCGCGCTGACCTGTCCGCGCTGTCCGACCTGCGCTGACCAGTCCGCACCGACCAACCCCCGACCGGCCGGAGGCCCGCACCGGGTGGCCGGCCCGGTGCGGAGCACATCCGCACCGGGCCGGCCGCCCGGCAGGTCTCACCGCTTCACCGGGCGTCCCGAGGCACGCACCGACTTGGTGATGGACTTCCACTTCTTCAGCCGGGCCGAGGCCAGCCGGGCGTCCGAGCGGGAGGCGATCCACTCGCTCTCGCGCTGGAGCTTGAGATAGCTGTCCATCCGGCGCTGCGGCAGGGTGCCGTCCGCCAGCGCGGCCTGGACCGCGCAGCCGGGCTCGGTGTGGTGACCGCAGTCCTGGAAGCGGCAGGCCTCGGCGAACTCCTCGATGTCGGCGAAGGCCATCGCGACGCCCTCGCCGCCGTAGAGGCCGACCTCACGCAGACCGGGCGTGTCGATCAGCACCCCGCCGCCGGGCAGCGCGATCAGCTCGCGGGTGGTCGTGGTGTGGCGGCCCTTCTCGTCCACCGAGCGGGTCGCCTGGACGGCCATCCGCTCGGCGCCGGCCAGCGCGTTGGTCAGGGTGGACTTGCCGACGCCGGACTGGCCGACCAGCGCGGTGCTGCCCGGGGTGCAGGCGCGCAGCACGTCGATGCCCTCGCCGGTCTCGGCGCTGACCACCAGCACGGTGACACCGGGGGCGATGCCCTCGACGTCGGCCCGGATGAAGTCGGCGTCGTCGACCAGGTCGGCCTTGGTCAGCACGACCAGCGGCTCGGCACCGGACTCCCAGGCCAGGGCGAGGAAGCGCTCGATCCGGCCGAGGTCCGGGTCGGCGGCCAGCGAGGCGGCGATCAGGACGGTGTCGACGTTGGCGGCCAGCACCTGCCCGTCGGAGCGCTTGCCCGCGACCTTGCGGATGATCGCGGTCGAGCGCGGGAGCAGCGCGGCGACCGAGGGCATCGGCTCGGCCGCGAGGTCGACGGCCGCCCAGTCACCGGTGCACGGGCAGTTGATCATGTCGGCGTCGCCGACCGCCCGGGTGTCGGCCCGGACGGTGCGCAGCTCGCCGCTCTCCGCGTCGGCCAGGACGACATCGCACTGGCCGCGGTCGACGCGGACGATCCGGCCCGGGACGAGGCCGGCCTCGGCGAGCGGGGAGAAGAGGTCCTCGAACTCGGCCGTCCAGCCGTGGCCGGCCAGCGGGGAGTCGAAGGTGGTGGAGAAGTCGGAGAAAGACGGAACGGAGGCAGCGTTGAACAACGCAGTGGGCCCTTCGGGAGGAAAGTGATCCCGCCGGGCTGCGGCTGCGCGAGACGAACCTTGAGCGTCTCGGGTGGGTCAGCCGGCGGCCGGGTGGGAGAGGTGGTGTACGCGAGCGCTGCCCAGGGCAGCCGTGACGGCAGTGACAGCCACGAGGCTCACCTCCTGCTTCTCTCCTGGGCCGCAAAGCGGCCCCCGAACCGAACTGTTCACACCGTAGCGGGCGCCTCCGGGGCTGCCAACAGGTTTTTCACCTGCGGCTCCGCCGCCCCACCCGGCCGCCCCGACCCGGTCGGACGCACCCCGCCCGCCCCCGCCTCGGCCCCGCGTCCGGACGGACCGTTACTGCTGGTCCCACGGCGGCCGCGGCGGGTGGCCCGGCACCGGGTAGTCGGGCACGTGGTAGTCGGGCGGCGGCACGGTCGGGCGGTCGCTGTCCGGCGGGGGCGGGGCGGGCCGGTGGTGCGGACCGCCCCGGGTGGTGAGGCGGCCGCGGACGTTGTCGGCGGCCAGCACGTCGGCCCAGCGCTCGGGGTACTCCGAGGGGACGTCGACGTCCTCGCCCTCCTCCTCGTGGTACTCCTCCTCCGCGCCCTCGGCCAGGCCGAGCTCGCGCGCCCGCCGGGCCCGCTCGACGGCGCGCCGGGCGGCGACCTCGCGGACCACCGCCGCGGCCGCCTCCTCCTGGGCCCGCTCGTTCTCGGCGCGGGCGTCGGCGGTCTCCAGGGTGGGCCAGCGGCGGTCTATGGCGGCGTTCATCGCGGCGCCGATCAGTACCGCGATCGCGACCACGAAGATCCACAGCAGCACGGCGACCGGCGCGGCCAGCGACCCGTACACCGAGTGGCCCTCGACCGAGCTGACCAGGTAGAGCCGCAGGGCCACACTGCAGAAGACCAGGACCACCAGGGCGACCAGCGCGCCGGGGATGTCCTCGCGCCACGGCGTGGAGACGGGCACGGCGAGGTGGTAGAGCGTGGTCAGCGAGACGATCAGCAGCAGGATGGCGAACGGCCAGTAGACGGCGTTCACCAGCGTCGCCACCCCGGGCAGCGCGTTCAGCACCAGCCCCGGCCCGGCCAGCAGCAGCGGCAGCACCAGCGAGCCGATCACCAGCGCGCCGAGGTAGAGGCCGAGCGACATCAGCCGGGTCTTGACGATGCCGCGCTTGCCGTCGAGTCCGTACATCACGGTGATGGTGTCGATGAAGATGTAGAGCGCGCGCGAGCCGGACCACAGCGACAGCAGGAAGCCGATCGAGATCAGGTCGGGCCGGGTGTGGTCGAAGACGTCGTTGAGCAGCGGCACCACCACGTCCTGGATGGACGACTGCGAGAGCACCGTCCCGGCTGCCGAGACGATGTCCGACTTGAGCTGGTCGATCGTCCCGGCCCCGAGGAACTCGTCCAGGTACCCGAGCGTGGCGGCGAGGCAGAGCAGCAGCGGCGGGATCGAGAGCAGGGTGAAGAACGCCGCCTCGGCGGCGAGGCCGGTGACCCGGTACTCGACACAGGTGTTGGTGGTGTCCTTGACCAGCGCCCAGGCCGTACTGCGCCAGGTGACCTGCTTGACCGCGCGCCGGGAACCCCGGCCCCGACGTCGGGAGGACCGCTCGGGGCTGGGACTCGTCGTTTCGCCTGCTGGTTGCACAGGGCTAACGGTATCGGGCCGGGACCGGTCCACTGATCTCCCGTGTCGCGGCCTGCCGCAGGGGGTCCGATCCGACGAGCGGCGGGAACGCTCCGGCATCTCGCCATGCGAAACCTTTACGTCCAGAATACGGACGTTAGTGGACCGCGAGTCGTGCGCCGTGCGAATCTCTTGCCATGCCTAGCGCCGGAACCACCCTAGTTGGTCGACTCCACGTCGATCTGCTTCGCGTGTCCAGCGCCATGTGTCCGGTGATCTGAGCCCCACCCCGCTGCCACCCACCGCACCCGGCGCCACCACCCCGGCCATCCCCGCTGACGCGGATGCGCAGGCGCCCGCCCGGCCCCGGTCTGCTCTCCCGGCCCTGACAAACCAGCAGGTCACAGCAGCACCGTACCCGTCGAGCACGCCCAGCGACCAACCCGGCGCCAGAGCCACCTGCCCCGAAGGACTTCACCATGGCCACCTCCCCCGAGACCGCCGAGCCCACGGCCGACCGCGCAGCCGCGCAGCGCCCCGCGCCGGCCCGCAAGGCGACCCGGCACCGCGGCGAGGGCCAGTGGGGCATGGGCCACTTCACCCCTCTGAACGCCAACGAGCAGTTCAAGAAGGACGACGACGGTCTCAACGTGCGGACACGCATTGAGACGATCTACGCGCACCGCGGCTTCGACTCGATCGACCCGGCCGACCTGCGCGGCCGGATGCGCTGGTGGGGTCTGTACACCCAGCGCAAGGAGGGCATCGACGGCGGCAAGACCGCGATCCTGGACCCGCACGAGCTGGACGCCGAGTACTTCATGCTCCGCGTCCGCATCGACGGCGGCCGGCTGACGGTCGCCCAGCTCAAGGCGATCGCCGAGGTCTCCGAGCTGTACGGCCGCAACACCGCCGACCTGACCGACCGGCAGAACGTCCAGTACCACTGGATCCGGATCGAGGACGTCCCGGCGATCTGGCAGAAGCTGGAGGCCGTCGGCCTGTCCACCACCGAGGCCTGCGGCGACACCCCGCGCGTCATCCTCGGCTCGCCGGTGGCCGGCATCGCCGAGGACGAGATCATCGACGGCACCTCCGCCATCGAGGAGATCCAGCGCCGCTTCATCGGCAACAAGGACTTCTCCAACCTGCCGCGCAAGTTCAAGTCCGCCGTCTCCGGCTCCCCGCTGCTGGACGTCGCCCACGAGATCAACGACATCGCCTTCGTCGGCGTCGTCCACCCCGAGCACGGCCCGGGCTTCGACCTCTGGGTCGGCGGCGGCCTCTCCACCAACCCCAAGCTCGGCGTGCGCCTGAACGCCTGGGTCCCGCTGGACGAGGTCGCGGACGTCTACGGCGGCGTCATCGGCATCTTCCGCGACTACGGCTACCGCCGGCTGCGCAACCGCGCCCGGCTGAAGTTCCTGGTCGCCGACTGGGGCGTGGAGAAGTTCCGCCAGGTGCTGGAGGACGAGTACCTCAAGTACCAGCTGATCGACGGCCCGGCCCCCGCGGAGCCCAGCGGCCGCTGGCGCGACCACGTCGGCGTGCACCGGCAGAAGGACGGCGCGTACTACGTCGGCTTCGCGCCGCGCGTCGGCCGCGTCGACGGCAGACTGCTCGGGCAGATCGCCGACCTCGCCGCCGCCCACGGCAGCGACCGGCTGCGCACCACCGCCGAGCAGAAGATGATCGTCCTCGACATCGCCGAGGACCGGGTCGAGTCGCTGGTGGCCGGCCTGGAGGCACTGGACCTGCGGGTCACCCCGTCCCCGTTCCGGCGCGGCACCATGGCCTGCACCGGCATCGAGTACTGCAAGCTCGCCATCGTCGAGACCAAGGAGCGCGGCCGCACGCTCATCGACGAGCTGGAGAAGCGCCTCCCCGACTTCGAGGAGCCGCTGACCATCAACATCAACGGCTGCCCGAACGCCTGCGCCCGCATCCAGGTCGCCGACATCGGCCTCAAGGGCCAGCTGGTCACGGACGACAACGGCGAGCAGGTCGAGGGCTACCAGGTGCACCTGGGCGGCGCCCTGGGCCTGGAGGCCGGCTTCGGCCGCAAGGTCCGCGGACTCAAGGTCACCAAGGACGGCCTGCCGGACTACGTCGAGCGAGTCCTGACCCGCTACCAGGCCGGCCGTACCGAGGGCGAGCGCTTCGCCCAGTGGGCGGCCCGGGCCAGCGAGGAGCAGCTGTCATGAGTGAGCGTGCAGCACCGTTCTTCTGCCCGTACTGCGGGGACGAGGACCTGCGCCCGTCCGAGGCCGGACACGGCGCCTGGGAATGCCACGGGTGCCGCAGGGCCTTCCAGTTGAAGTTCCTCGGACTGCTGTCGCCGACCAACGGGGGTAAGGCGCATGACCAGCACGACGGCTGACCACCAGGCGATCGCCGAGCGGGCCGCCCGCGAGCTGGAGGAGGCCACCGCCCAGGAGATCCTGGCCTGGGCGGCCGACACCTTCGGCAAGCGGTTCTGCGTCACCTCCTCCATGGAGGACGCGGTCGTGGCCCACCTGGCCTCCGCCGCCCTCCCCGGGGTGGACGTGGTGTTCCTCGACACCGGGTACCACTTCCCCGAGACCATCGGCACCCGGGACGCGGTGGCGGCGGTGATGCCGGTCAACGTCATCACCCTCAAGCCGCTGCAGACCGTGGCCGAGCAGGACGCCCAGTACGGGCCCCACCTGCACGACCGGGACCCGGACCTGTGCTGCTCGCTGCGGAAGGTCGAGCCGCTCAACCGCGGCCTCGGCGGCTACGACGCCTGGGCGACCGGGCTGCGCCGCGACGAGTCCCCCACCCGGGCCGGCACCCCGGTGGTCGCCTGGGACGCCAAGCGCCGCAAGGTCAAGATCGCCCCGATCGCCCGCTGGACCCAGGAGGACGTGGACGCCTACGTCAACGCCAACGGGGTCCTGCTCAACCCGCTGCTGTGGGAGGGCTACACCTCGGTCGGCTGCTCGCCGCTGTCGTGCACCCGCAAGCCCGCCGAGGGCGAGGACGCCCGGGCCGGCCGCTGGTCCGGCTCCGGCAAGACCGAGTGCGGCATACACCTCTGATCCACCGTCAACACCCGTCTGGAGACTTCACCGTGAGCACAGCCACCACCCTGGCCGCCGACGGAGCCGCAGAGGCGGCCCCCTCGGCCGCCCCCTGCGAGCGCGGCGCCACCGTGTGGCTGACCGGGCTGCCGAGCGCCGGCAAGACCACGCTCGCCTTCGCGCTGGCCGAGCGGCTGCGCGCCGAGGGCCACCGGGTCGAGGTCCTGGACGGCGACGAGATCCGCGAGTTCCTCTCCAAGGGCCTCGGCTTCACCCGCGAGGACCGGCACACCAACGTGACCCGGATCGGCTTCGTCGCCGAGAAGCTCGCCGCCAACGGCGTCAAGGTGCTCGCCCCGGTGATCGCCCCGTACGCGGACTCCCGCACCGCCGTCCGCGAGCGGCACGCCGCCCACGGCACCGAGTTCCTGGAGATCCACGTCGCCACCCCCGTCGAGCTCTGCGCCGAGCGCGACGTCAAGGGCCTGTACGCCAAGCAGGCGGCCGGTGAGATCTCCGGCCTGACCGGTGTCGACGACCCGTACGAGGCCCCCGCGGACCCGGAGCTGCGCCTGCAGACCCAGGGCCGCGAGGTGGCCGAGAGCGCCGCCGAACTCCACGCCTTCCTGACCGAGAGGGGCCTCGCGTGACCACCGCGACCGACAGCCTGGTCCACACCGACGACCCCGGCCACGGTGCACGGGGGCCCTTCGCGCTGTCCCACCTGGACGCGCTGGAGGCCGAGTCGGTGCACATCTTCCGCGAGGTCGCGGGGGAGTTCGAACGCCCGGTGATCCTGTTCTCGGGCGGCAAGGACTCCATCGTCATGCTGCACCTGGCGCTCAAGGCCTTCCGGCCAGCCGCCATCCCGTTCTCGCTGCTGCACGTCGACACCGGCCACAACTTCCCCGAGGTGATCGCCTACCGCGACCGCGTCGCGGCCGAGCACAACCTGCGCCTGCACGTCGCCCACGTCCAGGACTTCATCGACGACGGCCGGCTGCGCGAGCGCCCCGACGGCACCCGCAACCCGCTGCAGACCGTGCCGCTGCTGGACGCCATCGAGAAGGGCCGCTTCGACGCCGTCTTCGGCGGCGGCCGCCGCGACGAGGAGAAGGCCCGCGCCAAGGAGCGCGTCTTCTCCCTGCGCGACGAGTTCGGCGCCTGGGACCCGCGCCGCCAGCGCCCCGAGCTGTGGTCGCTCTACAACGGCCGGCACGCCGTCGGCGAGCACGTGCGCGTCTTCCCGCTCTCCAACTGGACCGAGCTGGACGTCTGGCAGTACATCGAGCGCGAGGGCATCGAGCTGCCGGAGATCTACTACGCCCACGAGCGCGACGTCTTCTCCCGCAGCGGCATGTGGCTGACCGCCGGCGAGTGGGGCGGCCCCAAGGCGAACGAGCCGGTCGAGCGGCGCCTGATCCGCTACCGCACGGTCGGCGACATGTCCTGCACCGGGGCCGTCGACTCCGACGCGGTGACCATCGCCGACGTCATCGCCGAGATCGCCGCCAGCCGCCTCACCGAGCGCGGCGCCACCCGGGCCGACGACAAGCTCTCCGAGGCCGCGATGGAAGACCGCAAGCGCGAGGGATACTTCTAAATGAGCACCACCACCGAGACCAGCGCCACCTCCCTGCTGCGCTTCGCCACCGCCGGCTCCGTCGACGACGGCAAGTCCACCCTGGTCGGCCGCCTGCTGCACGACTCCAAGTCGGTGCTGGTCGACCAGCTGGAGGCCGTCGAGCGCGCCTCCCTGAGCCGCGGCCAGGACGCGCCCGACCTCGCACTGCTCACCGACGGCCTGCGCGCCGAGCGCGAGCAGGGCATCACCATCGACGTCGCGTACCGCTACTTCGCCACCCCGCGGCGGCGGTTCATCCTCGCCGACACCCCCGGGCACGTGCAGTACACCCGCAACATGGTGACCGGCGCCTCCACCGCCGAACTCGCCGTGGTGCTGGTCGACGCCCGCAACGGCGTGGTCGAGCAGACCCGTCGGCACGCCGCCGTCGCCGCGCTGCTGCGCGTGCCGCACGTCGTGCTGGCCGTCAACAAGATGGACCTCACCGAGTACGCGGAGCCCGTCTTCGCCGCCATCGCCGAGGAGTTCACCGCCTACGCCGCCTCGCTCGGCGTCAAGGACGTGGTCGCGATCCCGATCTCCGCACTCGCCGGGGACAACGTGGTCGAGCCCTCCGCCCACATGGACTGGTACGGCGGCCCGACGCTGCTGGAGCACCTGGAGACGGTGGCCGTCGTCGGCGACCCGAGCGAGGAGCCGGCCCGCTTCCCGGTCCAGTACGTGATCCGCCCGCAGACCGAGGAGCACCCCGACTACCGCGGCTACGCCGGGCAGTTGGCCTCCGGCGTGCTGCGCGTCGGCGACCGGGTGACGGTACTGCCCTCCGGCCACACCACCACCGTCGCCGGGATCGACGCGCTCGGCAGGGAGACCGACATCGCCTGGGCCCCCCAGTCGATCACCGTCCGCCTCGCCGAGGACATCGACATCTCCCGCGGCGACCTGATCGCGGCCGGCCCCGCCCCGACGCCCGTCAAGGACGTCACCGCGACCGTCTGCCACCTGCACGAGCGCCCGCTGCGCACCGGCGACAAGGTGCTGCTCAAGCACACCACCCGCACGGTCCGGGCGCTGGTCAAGGAGATCTCCTACCGGATCGACATCGACACCCTCGAACAGCGCTCCGGCGCCGAGGGGTTGAGCGTCAACGACATCGGCCACGTGGTGCTGCGCACCGCCGAGCCGCTCTCGCTCGACGACTACTCCGCCAACCGCCGGACCGGTTCGTTCCTGCTGATCGACCCGGCCGACGGCACCACCCTCACCGCCGGTATGGCGGGCGAGGCCTTCGCGTCGGTACCCGGTACCGACGCACCCGACGCACCATCCGACGAGGAGGACTGGGTCTGATGCCCAGCGAGGCGTTCTCGGGCATGGACAAGGAAGGCGGCCGCATCGGCAGCGGCGTCCTCGGCAGCGGCCAGGGCGGCCTGACGCGATGTGTGGGCCGACAGGGCTGAGAACGCCCTGTCACCGGGCCGGCCGCTGTCCCACCCCACTGGCGCAGCACGCCGACCCGGCTTGCCCGGCACCCCCCGGTGCCGCACGCACGAACCGACCGACTTCCGCCCCGAGGCCGCCTCCTGACGGTCCGTCCGCGAACAGGACTCCACCATGGCATCGAACCAGGCACTGCCGCACAGCCCCGCGCCGCATACACCCGCACGCCCGGCCTCCGGTCGGATCAGACGCTCCGCCGCGGCCGCCGTCGCCGGCCTCACCGCCGTGGCCCTGCTCTCGGCCTGCGGCTACGGTTCGAAGAACGACGACAAGAAGACCAACACCGCGGCCCCGGCCGGTGATTCCGCCTCCGGCGCGAAGCTCTCCGCCGACACCGTCAGGATCGGCTACTTCGCCAACCTGACCCACGGCACCCCGCTGGTCGGGCTCCAGGAGGGCCTCTTCCAGAAGGAGCTGGGCGCCACCCAGATCAAGAGCCAGGTCTTCAACGCGGGCCCGGCGGAGATCGAGGCGCTGAACGCCGACTCGATCGACATCGGCTGGATCGGCCCCTCCCCAGCGATCAACGGCTTCACCAAGTCCGAGGGCAAGTCGCTGAGGATCGTCAGCGGTTCGGCCTCCGGCGGTGTCAAGCTCGTGGTCAACCCCGACAAGATCGGCTCGCTGGACGACCTCAAGGGCAAGAAGATCGCCACCCCGCAGCTGGGCAACACCCAGGACGTGGCGCTGCTCAACTACCTGGCCGGCAAGGGCTACAAGGTGGACGCGCAGTCCGGCGCCGGCGACGTCTCGGTGGTCCGCACCGACAACAAGGTCACCCCGGACGCCTACAAGCAGGGCTCGATCGACGGCGCCTGGGTGCCCGAGCCCACCGCGTCCAAGCTGGTGACCCTCGGCGCGAAGGTCCTGCTCAACGAGAAGGACGTCTGGCCGGACAAGAAGTTCGTGATCACCAACATCATCGTGTCGCAGAAGTTCCTCAGCGCGCACCCCGACGTGGTGGAGGCCGTCCTGCGCGGCTCGGTGAACACCAACGCCTTCATCAAGGCCAACCCGGACAAGGCCAAGGCCGACGCCAACGAGGCCATCAAGAAGGAGGCCGGCAACGCCCTGGAGCCCGCCGTCCTCGACCCGGCCTGGCAGGACATCGACTTCCTCGACGACCCGCTGGCCAACACCCTGCAGGCGGAGGCCGACAACGCGGTGACCGCGGGCCTGCTCAAGAAGCCGAACCTGAACGGGATCTACGACCTGACCCTGCTCAACAAGGTTCTCAAGGCCAAGGGTCAGAGCGCTGTGGCGGACGCCGGACTCGGCACCAAGTAGCACCCCGCACCACCGCGTAGCCGCGCCCAAGCTCCGCGGTCCGGCCCCCCGCCCGCCCTGTCGATGCCCAATCGATGCCCCGAGCACGGGGCGGGCGGGGCCGGACCCCGGCCCCACTTCGCCACCCCTCCCTGCCCCGACCGGCCGGAGGACCCATGACCGCCCCCGGCCCCGGGCCGGGAGGTGCTCCCAGATGCAGGAGGTGCCCGGATGACCCCGGCACTGACCACCTCGGAAGACGCCGTCGGCGTCGACGCCCGCGGCGGCACGCCCGCCGTCCGGATCTCGCACGTGCACAAGTCCTTCGGCCGCCCCGGCTCGGCGACCCCCGTCCTGGACGACATCACCCTCGATGTCGCACCGGGCGAGTTCGTCACCCTGCTCGGCGCCTCGGGCTGCGGTAAGTCCACCCTGCTCAACCTGGTCGCCGGCCTCGACCAGCCCACCGCGGGCTCGATCGAGGTGACCGGGGGTCGCCCCGCGCTGATGTTCCAGGAGCACGCGCTGTTCCCCTGGCTCACGGCCGGCAAGAACATCGAACTCGCCCTGCGGCTCAGCGGCGTGGCCCGCCCCGAGCGGAAGGCCGAGGCCGAGCGGCTGCTCGAACTCGTCCGCCTCCAGGGCTCCTACGGCAAGCGCGTGCACGAGCTGTCCGGCGGTATGCGCCAGCGCGTCGCGATGGCCCGGGCACTCGCCCAGGGCGGCTCGGTGCTGCTGATGGACGAGCCGTTCGCCGCGCTCGACGCCATCACCCGGGACGTCCTGCACGACGAGATCACCCGGATCTGGGCCGAGCGCAAGCTCACCGTCCTGTTCGTCACCCACAACGTGCGCGAGGCCGTCCGGCTCGCCCAGCGCGTCGTCCTGCTCTCCTCCCGCCCCGGCCGGGTCGCCCGCGAGTGGCGGATCGACCTGCCGCAGCCGCGCCGCATCGAGTCCGCCGGCGTCGCCGACCTGTCCATCGAGATCACCGAAGAACTGCGTGGGGAGATCCGCCGCCATGGCCAGCACTGACACCACCCCGGTGATGGACAAGCGCCCCGCCGCCGGCACCGACTCGGCCGACGTCGGAGCGGGCCTGGACGCGCTGGAGTCCGTCTCGGCACAGCGCAGCTCCTACGGCGAGGTGTTCCGCCAGAAGGCGCTGCCGCCGCTGCTCGGCGTGCTGCTGGTGCTCGCCGTCTGGCAGGGCGCCTACAGCCTGCACGTCACCACCGCCTACAAGCTGCCCAGCCCGGCCGACGTCTGGAGCGCCGCCGGGGACCTGTGGAGCGCCGGCACGCTGTTCTCGATCATCTGGACCAGCGTCTGGCGCGGCCTGTCCGGCTTCCTGATAGCCGTCGTCATCGGCACCCCGATCGGCCTGGTGGTCTCCCGGGTCAAGCCGGTGCGGGCCGCGCTCGGACCGGTGCTGTCCGGTCTGCAGTCGCTGCCCTCGGTCGCCTGGGTGCCGGCCGCCGTCATCTGGCTCGGCATCAACGACCAGATGATGTACGCGGTGATCCTGCTCGGCGCCGTCCCGTCCATCGCCAACGGCCTGGTGGCCGGCATCGACCAGGTGCCGCCGCTGTTCCTGCGCGCCGGGCGGACCATCGGCGCCACCGGCCTGGCCGGTGCCCGGCATATCCTGCTGCCGGCCGCGCTGCCCGGCTACCTGGCCGGCCTCAAGCAGGGCTGGGCGTTCTCCTGGCGCTCGCTGATGGCCGCCGAGCTGGTCGCCTCCTCCCCCGACCTGGGCCTGGGCCTGGGCCGGTACCTGGAGAACCAGCGCGAGTTCTCCGACATGGCCGGCGTGCTGCTCGGCATCATCCTCATCCTGTTCGTCGGGATCGCCATCGAACTGCTGGTGTTCACCCCGATCGAGCGCCGGGTGCTGCGCAACCGCGGCCTGCTGGCCGCCGTCAGGTAGGGCTCCTCCCATGCACTTCCGCCGGCCGTCCGCCGCCCCCGCCACCCCGGTGGCGGCGGGCGGCCCCGCCCTGCTGCTGATCGCCCACGGCAGCCGGGACCCGAGGCACGCCGCGACGGTGGCGGCGCTGGTCCACGAGGTCCGGGCACTGCGGCCCGGGCTCGACACCGCCACCGCGTACCTGGACCACTGCGCCCCGCGGATCCCGCAGGTCGTCTCCCGGCTCCGGGACGCCGTGGCCGTGCCGCTGCTCCTCAACCGGGCGTTCCACGCCAAGCACGACATCCCGGCCGCCCTGCGCGCGGCCGGCGCCGGCCTGCCGGTCGCGGACGTGCTCGGGCCCTCCCCGCTGCTGCTCGCCGCACTGGACCGCCGCCTCGCCGAGGCCGGGCTGGAGGTCTCCTCCCCCGCCGTCCGGGCCCGTACCGGTGTGGTGCTGGCCGCGGCCGGCTCCTCCGACCCGGCCGCCGACGCCGCCACCCGGGCGCTCGCCGCCGAGTGGCGCCGCACCCGCGGCTGGGCCGCCGCCGAGGTCGCCTACGCCTCCGCCGCCGGACCGCGGGTGCCCGACGCCGTCGCCGCCCTGCGCCGCGACCCGGCGGTCGACCGGGCCGCCGTCGCCCCCTACCTGCTGGCCCCCGGCCTCCTCCCCGACCGCATCGCCGACGCGGCCCGCGACGCCGACCTCCTCGCCCCCGTCCTCGGCGCCGCCCCCGAGCTCGCCCGCCTCCTGCTGACCCGCTACGACCAGGCCCGCCTGACCGCCGCAACAGCCCCGGCCCTGACCGCCTGACCCGCCCCGCCGCGGTGTGGTGCAGGCCCTTCCTCCCCCGACTGACCGGGCCCGCCCCCGCGGGGGCGGACCCGGTCGGGCCCGGGCGGGTCAGATCCTGCGCAGGGTGAAGGTGTCGGCCGGGGTGCCGGCGATGAGCAGGTCGACGCGGCCGGAGAGCTGGTAGGTGCTGCCGCCGGGCCCCGGGGTGACGGCGGTGGGCATCGGGTCCGCGGAGGGGCGGACGGCGGTGAGGCGGGCGGTCCGCCAGTGGTCGTCGGAGCGGAGCTCGACCTCGGCGTCACGGCCCGCTCCGCCGAAGCTGTTGGTCACCCCCGCGATCCCGCCGTCCGGGCGGCCGAGCAGGCCGTCGAGGTGGACCAGTGCGGCCGCACCGCCGCCGAGCACCTCGATCCGGCGCAGGCCCTCGGGCCGGTGGACCGGGAGCTGCCACAGCGTCCCGTCGTCCCAGGTGCCGATGACCAGCCGGCCGTCCCGGTAGACGATCCCGTTGAGGCCGTAACCGCCGGGCTTGGGTGCCAGCCGGTCGTCGCGGACCAGCACGGAGGCGGCGCCGTCCACCCCGACCCGGTACACGACCGGCGCGAACGAGTCGGTGACGTACGCCGTCCCGTCCGGCCCGAAGGCCACGTCGTTGGCCGCGTGCCGGCCGCCGTCGCCCGCGACCGCCGCGAGGTCGGTGTAGAAGATCCGGCGCCCGGTCTCCAGGTCGTACGCACCGACCCCGGCGGTCCGGCCGGTCGTGGCGGGCGTGCTGCGGGCGCCGACCCCGTTGTCGAGGTTGGCCAGCAGGACGCGTCCGCGGGCCGCGTCCACGTGCAGGCCGGCGACCTGCACCAGGGCGTCCGGGTCGTCGACCAGGGTGCGGACGGTGCCGTCCGGGCGGACGACGGAGACGGTACCGCGCTCCATCGAGCCGACCAGGAACCGCTGGTGGGCCTGGTCCCAGCTCACCCCCTCCGGGGTCAGCCGCGGTGCGCGGCCCTCGATCACGGCCGGGGCCCGGCCCGCCCGGGCCGCCGTCCCGGCAGCGGACCCCGCGTCGGCAGCGACGGCGGGCAGCGATCCGGCGGTGCCGAGCAGGACGGCCGCCGCCGCGGCGAGCAGGGCCCGGCGGGTCGCGCGGGTCGCGCGGCCCGACCGGTCCTGACGGCCCGGATGGTTCTGCGGGCTCTGGTGGTTCTGACGGTTCATTGGAGAATCCCCCTGTGAGGTCGAGCGATCCGCTCGGGGCTCCAGCCTCGCGGGGCGGGGCGGCACGCGGCAGTGCGTGCGGATACTGGCAGTCCGACTACCAGGAAGGGACGGGGGAATGACCGACACGGAGGTCCGCCGGACGGCGCTGTCGAGCTTTCTGCGCAGCCGGCGGGCCCGGCTGACGCCGGAGGACGTCGGGATGGCACCGGGGGTGCGGCGGCGTACACCGGGGCTGCGGCGGGAGGAACTGGCCGTGCTCGCCGGGGTCGGGGTGACCTGGTACACCTGGCTGGAACAGGGGCGGGCCATCAACCCGTCCCCGGAGGTGCTCACCAGCCTGGCCCGCACGCTGCGGCTGGACCGGGCGGAGACGGCGTACCTGTTCCGGCTGGCCGGGAGCGAGCCCCGGGAGTCCGGCGCGCAGGTGCCGGTCGAGGTGCCGGCGCCCCTGCTGCGCCTGATGCACGCGCAGTGGCCCGCGCCGGCCTTCGTCACGGACGCGGACTGGGACGTGCGGGCGTGGAACCCGAGCGCCGAGGCGCTGTTCGGGCTGGCCGGCCTCGCGCCGGAGGACCGCAACCTGGTCCGGGTGGTGTTCGGCAACAGGCTCCACCGGACCAGGACCGTCGACTGGGAGCTGCACGCCCGCCGGTTCCTCGGGGAGCTGCGGTCCGCGTACGCGGAGCGCGGCTGCGACGGTGACGCGGCGGGGCTGCGGCTGGCGCGGCTGATCGCCTGGGTGCGGGAGGAGTACCCCGAGACGGAGGACTGGCTGGACGAGCACCGGGTGCAGGAGCGGGCGGGCGCCGAGAAGGACCTGCTGCACGAGGAGGTGGGACTGCTGCGGACCGACCAGCTGGTCCTGCGGGCCCCGGACGGGCTGCAGTTGCTGGTCCTCTCGCCGCGGGACGCGGAGACCGGGGAGCGCCTGCGCAGGCTCGCCCCGGCCGCCGCGACCGTCTGACCTCGCGGTCGTGCGTCAGGCGGGCAGGTGCCAGACCTGGTTGGCGTAGCCGTTGCAGTCCCAGATGCCCAGCTGGTTGCCGTTGGTGGTGGAGAAGCCCAGGTCGTCCAGGCAGCGGCCGGACTGCGGGTTGAGGATCGACCCGTCGCCCCGGACCTGCCACTGCTGCGCGCCGGAGCCGTTGCAGTCGTAGGTCTGCACCACGGTGGCGTTGCCGGTGCCGCCGCCCTTGACGTCCAGGCACTTGCCGAGGGCGCGGAGGGTGCCGTCGGCGCCGATCTTCCACGCCTGGCTGCTGTTCCCGAGGCAGTCCCAGATCTGGACGGGGGTGCCGTTGGCGTTGCTGCCGCCGCGTACGTCCACGCACTTGTTCGCGTAGCCGCTGATCTGGCCGACCGGGCCGGCCGGCACCGGGGAGCCGAACACGACCTGCCCGAACGATGCCATCGACATGCCGAAGCACGGCGCGCTGGTGGTGCCGTTGCCGGTCACCCAGCCGCTCGTGGTTCCCTGCCAGGTCTGCGAGGTGCCGTCCCAGCCCTGGCACCAGCCCGAGACCCGCCAGGTCTGCATGGGGTCGATTCCCGAACAGCTGCCGACGACTCTGTCTCCCGACAGGGTGGCGGAACAGCCTGTGGCGGCCTGGGTGTTGGCGGCCGACACGGTCTGGGCGCCGGCGGCCGGCGCGGTGAGTGCGGCGGCTCCGGCGAGCAGGGCGGTGGCGAGTACGGCGGCGCTACGGCGCATCGGAAGGCTCCTCTTGAGAACGGTGGTCAGGTCGGTTCGGCTGCCGTGCGCGTCAGGCCGGAACGCTCCAGACCTGGTTGGCCGCGCCGTTGCAGTCCCAGATGCCGAGCTGGTTGCCGTTGGCGGTGGAGAAGCCCAGGTCGTCCAGGCAGCGGCCGGACTGCGGGTTGAGGATCGACCCGTCGGCGCGGACCTGCCACTGCTGGGCGCCGGTGCCGTTGCAGGTGTAGAGCTGGACCTTGGTGCCGTTGTTGATGCCGCCGCCGTCGATGTCCATGCACTTGCCGAGGGCGCGGATGGTGCCGTCGGTGGCGATCTTCCAGTTCTGGGCGTTGGTGCCGTTGCAGTCGTAGATCTGCACGGGGGTGCGGTCGCCGCTGCTGGCGCCCTTCACGTCCACGCACTTGCTCGCGTAGCCCGTGATCCGGCCGACCGGGCCGGCGGGCTCCGGCGGGAGCTTCGCGCCGAACACGATGTTCGGGAACATCACGTTCTCGTTGACGCCGCACGAGGCGGAGGCCGTGCCGGAGCCGAGCACGGTGCCGCTGAAGGTCGGACGGGAGAACTGCACCGTGTGGTCGAAGTTCCAGTACAGGCAGGTGGCGCTGACCCACCAGGTCTGCAGCGGGTCGATACCGGTACAGGTGCCGATCGCGCTCCAGCCGGCGGGGTAGGCGGAACAGCCCCCCGCGGCCTGGGCGCTGGTGGCGGGTACCGTCAGCGCGGCGGCGGAGGCGAGCAGCGTGGTGGCCAGAACTGCGGCGGAGCGTCGCACGGGAAGGTCCTTCCGAAGACGGGATCACGGGGCCCGCGCCCTGCCACCGCGTTGTGACGGTGTGACAGTTGTGCGGGACGCGTGAAAGCTTCTGGGGAAGGTGTGAGGACCGTCAACCAGTTGACGGATATCCGCCAACGCTCCGTTCACAGATCATGATCGGCCGGCGACCAGGCCGGACCGGGTCCGAGCAGCGCACCGAACGCCGGCCCCCGGTCCGACCGGGCGCGGGGTCCCTCGTCCGATGCGACCGGAAAGAGATACTCCGCCCGCCGGTATGCGGACGGCCCGGCTCCCCCTCCTGCGAGGGGGAGCCGGGCCGTCACACCTGGGCCGGCGCTCGGCCGGCCGGTCGCTCAGCCGGTCACTCGGCGTTGCGGCGCTGGCGGCCGGTGCCGTAGTTGGAACCGGACTTGGCGCCGGAGCCCGGCTTGGCGCGCCCGGAGGAGCGGCCGATGAAGCCGGCCGCCTGGCGGGAGGAGCCGCCGCCCTGGGCGCCACCGCCGCCGCCCGCGGCGCCGCCGATCCGCTGCTTGGGGCGCGGGCGGCGCGGGTTGCCGTTCATGTCGACGTCGCTCGGCAGGCCGGAGCGCTTGCCGCCGGACCGGCGGCGCGGCGAGGACCCGGCGGGCTTGGCCTCCGGGGCCGGCGCGGCGGCCGCGACGGTCACGGTGACCGGCGTGCCGGTGGGGGTGCGGGCGCCGGTGATCCGGGCGAGCTCGGCGTCGCCGGGGCGGATCCTGGTCGTGGTCGGCCGGATCCCGGCCACCGTCATCAGCCGGTTGACCTCGCGGCGCTGCTCGGGCAGGACGAGGGTGACGACCGTGCCGGACTCGCCGGCCCGGGCGGTACGGCCGCCGCGGTGCAGGTAGTCCTTGTGGTCGATCGGCGGGTCGACGTTGACGACCATGTCGAGGCCGTCGATGTGGATGCCGCGGGCGGCGACGTTGGTGGCGATCAGCGCGGTGACGAGGCCGTCCCGGAACTGGTCGAGCACCCGGTTGCGCTGCGGCTGGGACTTGCCGCCGTGCAGCGCGGCCGCCTTCACGCCGTTGGCGAGCAGCTGCTTGGCGAGGCGGTCGGCGCCGTGCTTGGTGTGCACGAACATGATCAGCCGGCCCTCGCGGGAGGCGATGTGCGCGGTGGCGGAGGCCTTGTCGGCCGCCTCCAGCTGCAGCACGTGGTGGTCCATCGTGGTGACCGCGCCGGCGGACGGGTCGACCGAGTGGGTCACCGGGTCGGTCAGGAAGCGCTTGACCAGGCGGTCGACGTTGCGGTCGAGGGTGGCGGAGAACAGCATCCGCTGCCCGCCCTCGGCGACCTGCTCCAGCAGCTTGGTGACCTGCGGCAGGAAGCCCATGTCGGCCATCTGGTCGGCCTCGTCGAGGACCGTGATGGCGACGTCGGACAGCCGGACGTCACCGCGGTTGATCAGGTCGTCCAGCCGGCCCGGGGTGGCGACGAGCACCTCGGCGCCACGGCGGACGGCGTTGGCCTGCCGGGTGATGGACATCCCGCCGACGACGGTGGCGATCCGCAGGTTGACGGCGGTCGCGTACGGGGTGAGGGCCTCGGTGACCTGCTGGGCCAGCTCGCGGGTGGGCACCAGGACGAGCGCCAGCGGGTGGCGGGAGTCGGCGCGCCGGCCGGCGGTGCGGGCGAGCACCGGCAGGCCGAAGGCGAGGGTCTTGCCGGAGCCGGTGCGGCCGCGGCCGAGCACGTCGCGCCCGGCCATCGAGTCGGGCAGGGTGGCGCCCTGGATCGGGAACGGCTCGGTGACGCCCTCGCGGGTGAGCGCGCTCAGGATGCCCTTGGGCAGGTCCAGCTCGGCGAAGCTCGTCACGGGGGGCCGGGCCGGGGTGCCCTCGACCACGGTGAAGTCGGCGGGCGCGGCAGCGCGCGGGGCGCTGTTGCGCGGGGCACCGCCACGGGAGGCGCGCGGGGCACCGCCGGTACGCGGGGCGCCGCCGCCGGTGCGCGGCTTGCGCGAGCGGGCGGTGCGGTCGGTGGTGCGGTCGCCTTCACGCGGCGAGCGGGCAGGGGTGGTCACGGAGTCTCCGTCCGATGGTGGGCAGCCCTGTGCGGGGCTGGTCGGCCGTCGGGGATGGAGTCGCCGCCCCGGCCGTTCGGCGGCATGCACGAGGGCCCGCACCGTGCGGTACGGGCCCTCGCTACGCGAGATCGCGAGTCAGCTCGGAAGCTGGACTCAGATGACGCGGATGTGCTCGGCCTGCGGGCCCTTCTGGCCCTGCGTGACGTCGAACTCGACCTTCTGGCCCTCGACGAGCTCACGGAAGCCCTGCGCCTCGATGTTCGAGTAGTGGGCGAACACGTCAGCGCCGCCACCATCCTGCTCGATGAAGCCGAAGCCCTTTTCGCTGTTGAACCACTTCACGGTGCCGGTAGCCATAACCGTCTCCTTAAAACTGGGGCATCAGGGCCCACACCTCGTGGACCCCAAGTAGCCGCGATCCCCATCCGGAGACTGAAACACCGGACAAAACAAATGCGCCTGTTGGTTGGAACCAGCAGGCGCACACAAACGTTCATGGGAACCAAAACTGCAACTGGTTCGACTGTAGCACGGCGTCACCCCGATTGACCGGGGGGTTTTTGCCCAGCACGTCACGTTTGCAGGGGGCGGAACAGGGGCAGGCGGCGCCCGCCGAAGCGGACACCGCCTGCCTACCTCCTGCTACCGGCGGTCAGTGCCGTCCGGCCGGCTCCGGCACGCCCTGCGCACCGGTGAGCGGGGCCGGGCCGGCCCCGTGCTCGTCGTCGGCGCCGTGGCCGGGCCACCAGGCGGCGCGGCCGATCAGCGCGGTGAGCGCCGGGGTGAAGAAGAGCGCCATCACGAAGGCCGCCAGCGCGATGCCGAAGGCCATCGCGAAGCCGAACTCCAGCATGAAGACGTTGCCCGCGAGCATGAAGGTCGCGAACGACGCCGCCAGGATGAACCCGGCCGCCGCGACCGTCGGACCGCCGTGGCGCAGCGCCTCACGGGCCGCCTCGCGCGGGTTGCGGCCCGCACGGGCCTCCTCCCGCAGGCGGGCGATGATCAGGATGTTGTAGTCGGTACCGATCGCCACCACGAAGAGGTAGATGAGGATCGGCAGCATGAACATCAGACCGGTCTCGCTGCCGATCTGCTGGAAGATCAGCGTGGCGGCACCGAGGGTCGCCGTGAAGCCGAGGCCGACCGAGACCATCAGGTACCACGGGGCGACCACGCTGCGCAGCTGCAGGCCGAGGATGAGCAGGATCAGCAGACCCGCGATCGGGAAGACCAACTTGTAGTCGTGGGTCATCGCGAGGTTGATGTCCTTGTAGACGGCGGTCAGACCGCCGACCTTCGCCTCCGTGCCGGTCGGCGCCTGGCCGTGGGCGACCTCGCGCAGGTCGGTGAGGGTGTCGATCGCCTCGTTGCTGTCCGGCTTGTGGTTGAGCAGGACGGTGAAGTCGGCCGTCTTGCCGTCCTCGCTGAGCTGGGGCTTCGCCGCGACCGGGGACACTCCGGACACCGCCCCGAGCTTGGCCGCGTAGCTCTCGAACGCGGCCGGGTCGAGCTTGGTACCGGCGGTGCTGGTCAGGTAGACGTGGCTCGGGTCGGCCGCGCCGGCCGAGAAGCCGTTCATCAGCTTGTCCTGGACGACCATCGACTCCTTGTCCTTGGGCATGGAGCTGCCCGCCAGGTCGAAGGTGCCGTTGTAGCCCAGGGCGCCGGCCGACAGCGCCACCAGCACGCCGCCGGAGGCCAGGGCCACCAGGGCGGGGCGCTTCTCCACCATCCGGCCGAGCGCGGCGAACCGCGCGTTGTTCGGCTCGTTCATCCACTTCTTGCCCGGCCAGAACACACCGCGGGCCGGGATGACCGCGAGCACGGCCGGGGCCAGGGTGAGCGAGGCGAACGCGGTGACGACCACGGCGATGGCCAGGGCCGGGCCGAGGGCCTTGAACATGCCGAGGCTGGAGAGCACCAGCACCGCGAAGGCGACGGTGACCGCACCGGCGGCCGAGGCGATCGCCTCGCCGACCCGGCCGACGGCGTTGGCCACGGCCTCCTTGCGGTCGTCACCGGCCCGCAGCCGCTCGCGGTAGCGGAACGCCAGGAAGAGGAAGTAGTCGGTGCCGACGCCGAGCACGACGACGATCAGGATCGCCGACAGCACCGGGGTGCTCTCCAGGCCGAACGCCTTGGTCGCGTAGGCGATCACGCCGTTGGCGGTCGGCATCGCGACCACCAGCGAGATCAGGACCGGCAGGATGCCGGCCAGGATGCTGCGGAAGATGATCCCGACGATGATCGCGACCAGGAGGACCGTCGACATCGCGATGAGGGCGTCGGCCGAGCCGGAGGACTCCTTCTGGTCCAGGGCCTGGGCGGCGGCGCCGCCCAACTGGAACTTCAGGTCCGTCCCCGAGGACAGCGACTTGCCCTCCTCCCGGAGGTGCTTGGCGGCCTCGCCGAAGTCCTCGGACTGCTGCTTCGCCTTGTCGATGGCGATCGGCGCGAGCGCGTACTTGCCGTCCTTGGACGTCGTCTGCTCGCTGACCGGGATGATCTTCTCGACGTCCGCGATCTTCTTGTCCGTCAGACCCTGGACGATCTTGGCCATGGCGGCCTTGTCGGCGTCGTTCATCGCGCCGCCGTCGTTGCGCTCGAAGAGCGCCAGCGCGGAGGGCGTGAAGCTGGCCGGGAACGCCTTCTCCTGGAGCGCGGAGGCCTGGATGGACTCGTAGTGCTTGGGGAGGAAGGAAGCCTCGTCGGTCTGGGCGGTGATCGTCGGCGCACCGGCCACGATCGCGATCATCGCGACGATCCACGCCGCGATCACCCACCAAGCGCGACGGACGACAAAGTGTCCTAGTCGGTGGAACATGCTCGTGATGCCTCCTGGGCATGGTTCACCGCAGCCCTTGGGGACGGGACGCCGGGCGACGGCAGGACCGGCAGGGCATGGCAAGGAAGCCCACTCCTAGCCGGTCGGCAGGTAAGTAAGAGAGAACATCATCCTACGAGAACTTGCCTGCCGCCCGGCAAGCAGCCCCCGTAAGCACCCCCTCGGGGACGCCACGTGACGACCCCGAACCATCTTCACCCGCCGACCGGCCCGCTGACCTCGTGCTCCGGGTGGAGACAGCTCCCCCTCAGGGTGGAGTTTTCCCCCACTCCCAGGGAGGAGACATCAGGGTTCCCTGGTAGGGATAACCCCACCCCTCCCCCGAGGCGAGCCCCCGGGACGACTCCCCCGGTAGCCGGATACCTCCCCAACCGCCCTTTCCCTACTGTCGGTTGCAACGCCGGACCCGCACCCGGCGCCCCTGTCCCGGCGGTCGACCAACCGCCGCACACCCGGCGTTCGACCGCCGCTCTCCCTGGGGGGAACTCCCGTGAAGACCAAGCTCGGCATGGCTGCCGCGATGGGCGCCTGGAGCGCCCGGCACAGAAAGACAGCCGTCTTCGGCTGGCTGCTCTTCGTCGTCCTCGCCGCCTTCCTCGGCGGCCTCCACGGCAGCAACGAGGTCAAGGAGTCCGAGGCGATGCCCGGACAGGTGTCCCGGGCCGCCAAGATCCTCGACGAGGCCGGGCTCAAGTCGCCGGCCGGCGAGACCGTCCTGATCCAGAGCGCCGGCCTGACCTCCGACGCCCCGGCCTTCCGGGCCGCCGTCGAGCAGGTGGTCACCGCCGTCAAGGCCACCGGCAAGACCGCCGACGTCCGCTCCCCCTACGACACCAAGGCCGTCTCGGCGGACGGCCGCTCGGCACTCGTCCAGCTCACCGTCACCGGCGAGCGCGAGGAGGCCCTCAAGAACGTCCCGGCCGTCCTGGACGCCGTCGCCGGGGTGCAGAAGCAGCACCCCGACCTCACCGTGGTCGAACTCGGCGACGCCAGCTCCGGCAAGTGGATCGACGAGCAGTTCTCCGACGACTTCGCCCGCGCCGAGTGGACGGCCGTGCCGCTCGCCCTCGGCATCCTGCTGGTCGCCTTCGGCGCGCTGGTCGCCGCCCTGCTGCCGGTGGTCCTCGCCATCACCGCCTTCATCGCGGCCGGCGGACTGGTCGCGCTGAGCAGCAGCTTCCTGCACACCAGCAACAACGCCAGCTCGGTGATGCTGCTGGTCGGCCTCGCCGTCGGCGTCGACTACTGCCTCTTCTACCTGCGCCGCGAGCGCGAGGAGCGGGCCGCCGGGCGGGACCTGGAGACCGCCCTGAAGATCGCCGCCGCCACCAGCGGCCGGGCCGTCCTGGTCTCCGGCGTCACCGTGGTGGTCGCCATGGCCGGCATGTTCCTCACCGGCATCGCCGAGTTCCAGGCGATGTCCTACGCCACCATCGTGGTCGTGATCACCGCCGTGCTCGGCTCGCTCACCGTGCTGCCCGCACTGCTGTCGATGCTCGGCGACCGGGTCGACAAGGGCCGCGTCCCCTTCCTCGGCAAGCTGCGCAGCCCCGACGCCACCGCCACCGGCGGCCGGGTCTGGAACGCCGTCCTCACCCCGGTGCTGCGCCGCCCGCTGGCCGCCACCCTGCTCTCCGGCGCCCTGCTGGTCGGCCTTGCCGCGCCGATGCTGACCATGCACACCGCCAACCTCACCTTCCAGCAGCAGCTGCCCGAGGGCAACGCGCTGGTGGCCACCTCGAAGAAGATCGAGGCCGCCTTCCCCGGCAGCCCGGCCCCCGCCACCGTCGTGGTCAAGGCTGCCGACATCGACTCCCCCGCGATGACCGCCGCGATCGCCGACCTCAAGGCGAAGGCCCTGGCCAGCGGGAGGATGCACGGCCCGGTGGACGTCACCGTGCACCCGGACAAGAACATCGCCACCATCGACATCCCGCTCAACGGCACCGGCAACGACGCCACCAGCAACGCCGCGCTGAAGGCCCTGCGCACCGAGATCGTCCCCGCCACCGTGCTCACGGTGGCCGGGACCGAGGCCCCGGTGACCGGGCGCACCGCCGGCTCCTACGACTTCAACGACAAGATGACCGGCTCGATGCCGCTGGTGTTCGGCTTCGTGGTGGCCTTCGCCTTCCTGCTGATGCTCGCCTCGTTCCGCTCCCTGGCCATCGCCGCCACCGCCGTGGTGCTCAACCTGCTCTCGGTCGGCGCCGCGTACGGGGTGCTGACGCTGGTCTTCCAGCACGGCGTGGGCGCCTCGCTGCTCGGCACCGCCGGGGTCGGCGCGGTCGAGTCCTGGGTGCCGCTGTTCCTCTTCGTGATCCTCTTCGGCCTCTCGATGGACTACCACGTCTTCGTGGTCTCCCGGATCAAGGAGGGCCGGGACCGCGGCCTGCCGACCCGGGCCGCCATCGCGCACGGCATCCGCTCCACGGCCGGGGTGGTCACCAGCGCCGCGGTGATCATGGTGGCGGTGTTCGCGGTCTTCGGCACCCTCTCCATGCAGGCCATGAAGCAGATGGGCGTCGGCCTGGCGGTCGCGGTGCTGATCGACGCGACGGTCATCCGCGCGGTGCTGCTGCCCTCGGTGATGACCCTGCTCGACGAGCGCAACTGGTACCTGCCGTCCTGGCTGCGCTGGCTGCCCGACCTCTCGCACGGCGAGTCCTTCCCCCCGGTCGGCGCCCACGGCGGGCCGCTCGCCCCGGCCCCCGCCGATCCGACCGCGGCCCGGCACCGCCGGATCGAGGTCTGACCCACCGGACCCGCCGGACCCTTTGGACCGGACGCACCGGGCCCGACCGCCCGCCCGCACGCACCACCTGACACCCCGCTGCACCTGACACCCCACCGACCAGGCCGGGCCCCGCATCACGCGGGGCCCGGTCCGCGTTTGCCAGAATGATCACCGTCCCCTTGGCCGCCACCACGGAACGGACCCCCATGACCCCCTTCGACGAGGGCCGCGCCCGCCTGCTGCTCACCCACGCCTGCGAGGCCGTCGGCCTGCCCGCCCCGGTCGGCGCCCGGCTGCTCGCGCTCGGCGAGAACGCCGTCTTCGACCTCGGCGACCCGGCCGTGGTCGCCAAGGTCGGCCGCGGCCCCGAGCTCCACGAGCGGGCGCGCCACGAGCTCTCCGTCGCCCACTGGCTGGCCGACCGGCACATCCCCGTGGTCCGCCCGTACGACGCCGTCGCGCCCGGACCGCAGCTCGCGCACGGACACCCCGTCACCTTCTGGCACCGGCTCGCCCCCGCCGAACGGCCCGCGCGGCCGGCCGACCTGGCGCCGCTGCTGCGCGCCCTGCACGGGCTGCCGACGCCGCCCCTCCCGCTCGCCCGGCGCGACCTGCTCGCCCCGGTCGAACGCTGGCTGGCCTCCGCCGAGGGCCACATCGACCCGGCCGACGCCGCCTTCCTGCGCCGCCGCCGGGACGCCTACGCGGCCGCCCTGCCCGATCTGACCCCGCATCTGCAGCCCGGTGTCATCCACGGCGACGCGCTGCCGCGCAATGTGCACGTCGGCCCGGACGGGCCCGTCCTGCTCGATCTGGAGAACGTCTCGCACGACCTGCGCGAGCACGACCTGGTGGTGCTCGCGCTCAGCCACGACCGGTACGGCGTCCCGGCCGAGGAGTACCGGGCGTTCACCGAGGAGTACGGCTGGGACGTCCGCGAGTGGTCCGGCTTCGCGGTGCTGCGCGGGGCCCGTGAGACGGCCAGCGCCTCCTGGGTCGCGCAGCAGGCGGCGGGCAACCCGGCCGCGCCGGCCGAGTTCCGCCGCCGGGTGGCCTCGCTGCGCGAGGGCGCCACCGACGTGCGCTGGTACGCGTTCTGAGCCGCACTCGGGTCCGGATCGGCGCAACCGTCGACACCCTGGTGGGCGTCCTACCGGACAGTCATCCTGACCGAGGGACCGGTACCCGCCTCAGCACCTCAGGAGCCGCAGCCATGTCGGAGAACTCCGCCCCGCAGCCCCCCTCGTCGCCCGTCCGGCACCGCCGCCCCCTGGTCGCGGGCTGCGTCGCGGTGGTCGCCGCCGCGCTGGCCCTGGTCGGCTGCGGCACCGCGAACGGCGCGCTCCGGCCGCAGCCGGTCATCAGCTCCTCCGCCCCGAGCAGTACGGCACCGGGTACGCCGACCCCGTCGGCCGCCGCCCCCTCCCCCTCGGGCAGCACCCCCTCCGGCGCCACCCCGAGCCGCTCCGCTCCGAGCACCGCCACTCCGAGCCGCTCCGCTCCGAGCACCGCCGTACCGAGCAGCGCCGCGCCGAAGCCGTCCACCGCCCGGCCGTCCGCGCCCAAGCCCCCGCCGCCCACCACCTCCAAGGCGCCGGCCCCCGCACAGCCGCCGCCGAGCGCCCCGGCCACCAGGCCGCCCACCACCAAGGCGCCCACCACCACGCCGGTCCCGCCGCCCGCGCCGCCCGCGAGCGGCGTGCCGACCTCGGTCGTCCGCTCCACCGCCTCCGGCGGGCGGACCGTGGCGCTCACCTTCGACGACGGCCCGGGCACCGCCACCGGCCAGGTCCTCGACCTGCTCGCCCAGTACGGCGCCAAGGCCACGTTCTGCCAGATCGGCCAGCAGGCCGCCGCCAACCCCGCCATGGTCAGGCGCATCCTGGCGGCCGGCCACCGGCTCTGCGACCACAGCGTGCACCACCCGCAGCCGTTCGCCTCGCTCCCGCACGACCGGACGGTGTACGAGATCTCGGCCGCCAAGGACATGATCGTCCAGGCCGGCGGCCCGGGCACCCGGGTCGGCTGGTTCCGCGCCCCCGGCGGCGGGTTCACCGCCGACAACCAGCGCGTCGCCGCGGAGCTCGGCCTGCGGCCGCTCGGCTGGTCGGTCGACCCCCGCGACTGGTCCCGCCCGGGCGTCCCGTCGATCGTCTCCACCGTGCAGAGCCAGCTCAAGCCCGGCGGCGTGGTCCTGCTGCACGACGGCGGCGGCGACCGCAGCCAGACCGTCGCCGCACTGCGGCAGCTGCTGCCCTGGCTCGTCGCCCAGGGGTACCGCTTCGACTTCCCGGCGGGCTGATCCCGGCCACCCGCCACGGGGAGGCGGGCGGCCCGGTGCTGCGCTAGCGTGAAACCGCGGTCCGATCAGGTCGATCCGGACCCGCCCCCCAGATCGTTCGACAGCGAACCAGGCTGCTCGGACCAGGGGCCCACGGCGCTCGGACCAAGGCCTGGACCCAGCTCGAATCCCCCGAACCACCCCCGAACCACCCCTCGAAGCACCCTCGAAGCACCGAGGGCCGACCGGCCTGCGGAACGGGCAACCGTGCCACCTGCCGCTGGGAGTGACGATGGCCAGTTACGACACTGCCAAAGCGCGAGCCTTCGCCCATGCCACCACGACCGCCCTCACCGGTGTGCCGCTCGACGCGCCCGACGACCATCCGCTGCGGCAGGCCGGCAGCCTGCCGATCCAGGTGTGCGTGTGCGTGACGGACCCCTGCCCCTGCGACGGCCATCCGATCATCTGGGTGGACGAGGCGGCCGTCCGCGGCCGCGCCACGACGGGCCGGCTGGCGAGCACCGGCGAGGAGATCTTCGACTTCGCGATCGACGTGGACGCCTCGGTCGTCGTCGAGACCTTCCGCCGGATCAAGGCGTCCGAGGCCGCCGGGCTCACCGGCGCCGCGCGCCCCGCGGCGCCCCCGCCCTACATCGTGCGGCGCCGGCCGGACGCGGCGCGCGCCGCGAAGCGGGACAGCCCCTGCCACGGCGGGAGCCCCTCCGCACTCAGCGCCGACCGCGGCTGCAACGACATCGAGATCACCGAGAGCGGCGCCACCTACTGCTTCGCCGAGAGCAGCGAGCACTACTGCATCTACGTGCTCTGCTGAGCGGTCGGCGCCGCTTTCAGCGCGACGTTCAGCGCAGCGGCCAGCGGGGGTCGATCACGGCCTGCGGGTCCTTGGATCTGCGGAGCCAGGCCTCCAGGCTCTCGGCCCACGTGCGGTGCCAGTCGATCTGACGGGTGTGCAGCTCGGCCAGCGGGACGTCGCCGACCTCGCCGGGGTAGCGCTCGGCGAGGGCGACGGCGACCCGGACGGCGGCGAGCGCGTCGCTGCCGGCCTCGTGCGCGTCGGTCAGCTCGACCCCGTACACCTCGCAGACCCGCTGGAGGGTCCGGGAGCCCTTGCGGTACTTGTCGACGGCCCGGTCGATCACCAGCGCGTCCAGGACCGGCTCGACCGGCCCGCCGAGCCGCTCCGCCAGCGGCGCCAGCCCGTACCGGCGCAGCTCGGCGTCGAGCAGGGAGAGGTCGAAGGGCGCGTTGAAGGCCACCACCGGGCGGCCGGCGGTGAGCCGCTCGCACAGGGCGGTGGCTATCTCGTCCACCGCCTCCTTGGCCGGGCGGCCCTTGGCGCGGACGAGGTCGTCGCCGATGCCGTGGATCGCCTCCGCCTCGGCGGGGATCGGGACGCCCGGGTCGACCAGCCAGCCGGTGGCGCCCGTCCGGCGGGCTCCGACGGTGTCCACGAGGGCGGCCGTGACGATGCGGGACACGGCCGGGTCGGTGCCCGTGGTCTCCAGGTCGAAGCCGACCAGTGGCTGCTGCCACCAGCTCATAGGGGTGTGTCCTTCCGTCCTGCTGGTCGAAACAGCCCCTATCATCACCCGCCCCACCGACAATGCCGCCGGTGGGGCCGTCGGGTGCGGTGCTCAGACGGCGGCGAGCAGCCCCCGGCCGAGCCAGTCCGCCTCGTCCAGGACCCCTGGCAGGACGTAGAAGTAGCCGCCCCCGGTGGGCCGCAGGAAGCGGGCCATCGGCTCGCCCGCGAGGCGGGTTTGGACGGCCTCGAACTGGCGGGAGAGGTCCTGCTGGTAGCAGCAGAAGGCCAGGCCGAGCTCGGGCTGGCCCTGCTCGTCGAGGCCGCGGTCGTAGTTGAAGGCGCGGCGCAGGATGCGGCTGCTCCGGGTGGCGTCGGTGCGCGGGTTGGCGAGCCGGATGTGCGCGTCGAGGGCGATGACGGCGCCGTCCGGGTCGGTTCCGAAGTCGGGGGCCTCGGTCTCCTTGGTGCGGCCGAGCGGGGCGCCGTCGGACTTGCGGCGGCCGATCATGCGTTCCTGCTGCTGCAGCGCGACCTCGTCCCAGGGGCCGACCAGGGTGCGGATGGCCCGGACGACCTGGTAGCTGCCGCCGACGGCCCAGCCCGGTTCGCCGCTGCTCGCGCCGACCCAGACCAGCTCGTCCATCTGGCGGGCGGATCCGGTGTCGGGGTTCTCGATGCCGTCCTTGAAGCCGAGCAGGTTGCGGGCGGCGCCGCTCGGGCGGGCCCGGTTCTGGTAGCCGTCGAGCTGCCAGCGGGGGCGGAGCGCGATCCCGGTGCTGCGCAGCAGGTCGCGCAGGGCGTGCTGGACGGTGTCGCGGCTGGTCGCGCAGACCTGGAGCAGCAGGTCGCCGTGGCACTCGGCCGGGCGCAGGCCGTCCCCCGGGAAGTCGCGCATCGGGCCGAGGTGGCGGGGCCTGGCGGCGGCGAGGCCGTAGCGGTCGTCGAAGAGCGAGGCGCCGACGGCGAGGGTGACGGTGAGGTCGTCGGTGGGCAGCACCGGGCCGAGGGTGCCGCTGTCGGCGGGCGCGGCGGCGGGGCCGAGGTCGGGCGGGGTGCCGCCGGCGGTGAGGAAGCGGGCCCGGCCGGTGAGGGTGCGCAGGAGCGCCTCCAGGCCCGCGCGGTCGGGGGCCCGGACGTCGAGGGCGAGGAAGGTGCCGTAGCCGGGTGGCGGGTTGGTGAGGCCGGCCTGGTGGACGCCGTGGAACGGGATGCCGCCGGTCGCCGGGGCGGGCGCGGCCGGGGTGGGCGCGCCGTGGGCCGGGCGGGCGGTGCCGAGGGCGAGCGCCCCGGCGGTGCCGGCGCCGAGGGCGGTGCGGACGAAGCCGCGGCGCGAGGCCCCGGGGCGGCTGGCGCCTGGCGCGTGCTGACTGGTCATCGGTCGGCCTTCCGGATCGTCGGGCGGATGCGGGCGGGCATGCCGAAGCGGGCCGTTCGGCAGCGGAGGGAGTGCCGGGAGTGGCGGGAGTGCCGGGTGCGGAGGGAGTGCCGGGTGCGGAGGGAGTGCCGGGAGTGGCGGGAGTGCCGGGAGTGGCGGGAGTCGACCGCAGGCCGGCGCCGGAACGCCGCCTGCCGATCATGGAATCGACGCTAGCAAGCCCCTCCCGGCCCCGCCCCCGCTCGCCCGCTCCGGATGACCGCCCATCGGCTGAACAGCCGCCGGTTGCCGCCCGTCCGGGCTACCGCCCCGGGCCGGGACCGGTCACGGCCCGGAGCCCGGCGGGGCCCACCCGGCCGCCGGGCGCACCAGGGTGGGACGTCGACCCGGGCCGCCCGTCAGGAGACCGGCCGGGAGTCCCCCCAGACGCCTTCGAACTCCTCGCGGTAGACCTCCAGCAGCCCGGCGTCCGTCCCGCCCGGCTGCTGGCCGGCGCCGCCGCGCAGCACCAGGGCGGGCGACTCCATTCCCCGGGCGCGCCGCAGGTAGGGCTGGACCACGCCGAGGTCCCGGGTCTGGCGGCGCGGGCCGCCGGCCTGGCCGGCCGGGCGCGGACCCTCGACCAGGTAGGCGGTGAAGCGCGGGGTCTCGTCGAAGACCCGGATCTCGAATCCGCCCTGGTCGCGCAGCCGGGCCCGGACCCGGCGCACGTGCATGATGTTCATCTCGATCGCCCGGGCCAGCTCACCGCGGCCGAGACCGAGCTCGCGCTCGCGGCGGCGGACGGCGCTGCTGGCCGGGTTGAGGAAGAGCAGCCGGACCCGGCAGCCCTCGGTGGCCAGCCGGACCAGCCGCTTGCCGGTGTAGTTCTGGCAGAGCATGCCGAGGCCGATGCCGAGCGCGTCGAGCCGCCGGGCGCCGTCCAGCAGGTCCTCCACCGGCAGGTCGCGCTGGAGCCTGACCCGGTCGGCGTGCACCGCGACGACGTCCGCGTACCGGCCGGCCACCAGGGACTCCACCACGTCGGCGGGCACCCCGCCGGTGCCGCCGTCGAGCACGGCGAGCAGGCGGGCGGCGGCGCGCTCGGTCTGGGCCAGGACGGTCTGGGTGAGGACGCGGTTGCGGGAGACGACGTGCCGGGCGACCTCCAGCTCGTCCAGGGCGAGCTCGATCTCCCGGCGGTCGGCCAGGTACGGCTCGAAGCAGGGCCAGTGCTGGACCATCAGCTCGCGCAGCTGGGGCAGCGTGAGGAAGACCAGCGGGTCGTCGTCGGCCGGGTCGAGCAGGTAGCCCTTGCGGCGGCTGACCTCGCGGACGGCGCCGGCCCGGTGCGCCCACTCCTCGCCGACCGGCCCGGCGGCGGCCGTCACCCAGTCCTCGCCGTGGGCGGGGGCGTAGATGGGGTGCAGCACCTCGTCGACGAGGGAGCGCAGCCGCTGCTCGACCAGGTTGAGCCAGACGTACGCCCGCCCGGCGAGCCGGACCCGCTGGTAGGCGTCCTCCCACTCCGCGCCGGACCAGGCGAGGGCCGGTATCTCGACCGGACCGCCCTGGGCGGGCACCACGGCCCGGCCGGTCAGGGCGGGGCGCATGACCACGGTCGGCGCCTCACTGCGGGCGGCACCCCGGTCGGGGCGGTCGGGCCCGCCGCCTCGGCCGCCGGCGGGGAACACCATGCGCCACCTCACCTGGTTCCTGACGAAGCCGCTGCTCCTGCCGGGGCCGCTGCTTCTGCTGGGGCTACTGCTTCTGATGGATCGCCACGAGCGCGGGGGGCGGCCGGACGATCAAGGGTACTGCCCGCCGCGAGCCGCTCGCAGCCGGTTGGCCGAGGGCCGGGGCCCGCCCCACCCGCCCCCACCGGCCCGCGAAGACCCTCCGGACACCCGTTCGGGCGAACAAGTGGCAAATGGCCCCGCTGTCGGGGGACGCGTCGGGGAGTATGCGGTTTGTGCCGTGCATCACGGTGCGCGACCGCCGCACATGCCCGGCCGCCCGGCCGGGAAGACAGCGTCCAGGTCCGGGTCGGAGTACCGGATTGCGGGTCAGTTCCCGTTGTTGGCAAGGAAGTTGAGGACTCATGCAGGTCTGGCCAGGGCAGCCCTACCCCCTCGGTGCCACCTACGACGGGGCCGGCACCAACTTCGCGGTGTTCTCCGAGAGCGCCGACCGGATCGAACTCTGTCTGCTCGCCGAGGACGGCTCGGAGACGGCCGTGGAGCTGCGCGAGACGGACGCCTTCGTCCGGCACGCCTACCTCCCGGGCGTCCAGCCGGGCCAGCGGTACGGCTTCCGCGTCCACGGCCCGTACAACCCGGGCCTCGGCCAGCGGCACAACAGCGCCAAACTGCTGCTGGACCCGTACGCCAAGGCGATGAGCGGGCACATCGACTGGGACGAGTCCGTCTACGGCTACCACTTCGGCGCACCCGAGCGCCGCAACGACCTGGACTCCGCCCCGCACACCATGCACTCGGTGGTGATCAACCCGTACTTCGACTGGGGCACCGACCGGCCGCCGCGCACCGAGTACCACCGCACGGTGGTCTACGAGGCCCACGTGAAGGGCCTGACCAGGCTCCACCCGGGCATCCCCGAGGAGATCCGGGGCACTTACGCGGGCCTGGCCCACCCGGCGGTGATCGAGCACCTGGCCAAGCTCGGGGTCACCGCGATCGAGCTGATGCCGGTGCACCAGTTCGTCCGCGACCACCGGCTGCGCGACCTCGGCCTCGCCAACTACTGGGGCTACAACACCGTCGGCTTCTTCGCCCCGCACTCCTCGTACTCCTCCACCGGGGACCGGGGCCAGCAGGTGCAGGAGTTCAAGTCGATGGTGAAGGCGCTGCACGCGGCCGGTATCGAGGTGATCCTGGACGTCGTCTACAACCACACCGCCGAGGGCAACCACCTCGGCCCGACGCTGTCGCTGCGCGGGCTGGACAACGTCTCGTACTACCGGCTCGCCCAGGACCAGCGGTTCTACGAGGACACCACCGGCACCGGCAACAGCCTGCTGATGCGCAGCCCGCACGTCCTGCAGCTGATCATGGACTCGCTCAGGTACTGGGTCACCGAGATGCACGTCGACGGATTCCGCTTCGACCTCGCCGCGACGCTGGCCCGGCAGTTCCACGAGGTCGACCGGCTGTCCTCGTTCTTCGACCTGGTCCAGCAGGACCCGGTGGTGTCCCAGGCCAAGCTGATCGCCGAGCCGTGGGACCTCGGCGAGGGCGGCTACCAGGTCGGCAACTTCCCCCCGCTGTGGACGGAGTGGAACGGCATGTACCGGGACACCGTCCGCGACCTGTGGCGCGGTGAGAACGCCACCCTGGCCGAGTTCGGCTCCCGGCTCACCGGCTCCTCCGACCTCTACCAGGACGACGGCCGCCGCCCGATCGCCTCGATCAACTTCGTCACCTGCCACGACGGCTTCACCCTGCGCGACCTGGTCTCGTACAACGAGAAGCACAACGCGGCCAACGGCGAGGACAACCGGGACGGCGAGTCCTTCAACCGCTCCTGGAACTGCGGCGAGGAGGGGCCGAGCGACGACCCGGCGGTCGAGGAGCTGAGAGCCCGCCAGCAGCGGAACCTGATCGCCACCCTGATGCTCTCCCAGGGGGTGCCGATGCTCTCGCACGGCGACGAGCTCGGCCGCACCCAGGGCGGCAACAACAACGCGTACTGCCAGGACAACGCGCTCTCCTGGGTGCACTGGCCGGAGCAGGACGGCCCGGCCGCCCGGCTGCTGGAGTTCACCCAGGGCATGATCTGGCTCCGCCGGGACCACCCGGTGTTCCGGCGCCGCCGCTTCTTCCACGGCCGGCCGGTGTCGGGCCGCCCGGCCTCGGGGGCGAGCCACGACCTCACCGACATCGCCTGGTTCACCCCCAGCGGGGAGGAGATGACCAAGCGCAACTGGGGTGCCAGCTACGCCAAGTCGCTCACCGTCTTCCTCAACGGGCACGCGATCTCGGAGCCGGACCGGCGCGGCGGGCGGATCGTCGACGACTCGTTCCTGCTGATGTTCAACGCGCACTTCGAGCCGCTGGAGTTCACCGTGCCGGCCGATCACGGGCAGGAGTGGCAGGTGGTGGTCGACACCGCGCAGCCCCGGCTCCCGGCCCCGGGGACGGGGGCCCGGGTCAAGGCCGGGGACGCCCTCTGGCTCACCGACCGCTCGCTGCTGGTGCTGCAACGCCCCGCGTGAGCGCCGGGTCCGATCCGGCCGTCCTCCCCGTCCGCGGTCCGTGCTCCCGCCCGCGGTCCGCACCCCCGTCACGGTCCGTGCTGCCGTCACGGTCCGTGCTCCAGGGCCGGTGCTCCGCGGTCCGCGGCGGGGTGGTTCACCTGTTCGGATCAGCAACGGGTCTTGGTGGCGGGCTCGCGCGGGTAGTCATGGACACATGACCTCCGCCGCCGAGCCCGCGCAGCCACGCCCGGCCGCTGTCCCGTCCCGCCCGGCGCCCCCGTCCTTCGAAGCACCCACCGCCAGCTACCGCCTCCAGCTCCAACCCGGCTTCACCCTCCGCGACGCCACCGCCGCCGTGCCCTACCTCGCCGCCCTCGGCGTCTCGCACCTCCACCTCTCCCCGCTGCTGGAGGCCGCGCCCGGCTCCACCCACGGCTACGACACCGTCGACCACACCCGGGTCAGCACCCGGCTCGGCGGCGAGCCCGCGCTGCGCGCACTGGCCGCCGAGGCCCACCGGCACCGGCTGCGGCTGATCGCCGACGTGGTGCCCAACCACATGGCCGTCCCGGTGCCCGAGGAGCTCAACCAGCCCCTGTGGCAGGTGCTGCGGGACGGCCCCGACTCGCCGTACGCGCGCTGGTTCGACATCGACTGGACCGCCCAGCCGGGACCGACCGACGCCCCCGCGCGCGGCCGGGTGCTGCTGCCGCTGCTCGGCGACCGGCTCGGCGCGGTCCTCGGCGAGCTGGCCGTCGACGGCGACGTCCTGCGCTACCACGACCACGCCTTCCCGCTGCGTCCCGGCACCGCCGGCCTGCCGCTGGCCGAACTGCTCGGCCGGCAGTGGTACCGGCTCGGCTGGTGGCGGCTGGCCCGCACCGAGCTCAACTACCGCCGGTTCTTCACCGTCAACGAGCTGATCGCGCTGCGGGTCGAGGACCCGGAGGTGTTCCGGGCCACCCACGCGGTGCTGCTGCGCCTGCACGCCGAGGGCGTCCTGGACGGCTTCCGGATCGACCACCCCGACGGCCTCGCCGACCCGGCCGGCTACCTGCGCCGGCTCGCCGAGGCCACCGGCGGCGCCTACACCGTCGTCGAGAAGATCCTCACCGGGCCGGAGCGGCTGCCCGCGGACTGGCCGTGCGCGGGCACCACCGGGTACGACGCGCTGCGCCGGATCGACGGGGTGCTCACCGACCGGGCGGGCGCCGACCGGCTCGCGGAGCACTACGAGCACTTCGTCCGGGGCACCGCGGCCGGCGAGCCGCGCCCCAACCCGCACTCGGCCGAACCGCACCCCGCCGAACCGGACCCCGCCGTCGCCGCCGCCCGGCGCGGCCGGGCCGACATGACCGGCCCGCAGGGCGAGCTGGCCGCCGAGGTCGAACGGCTGGTCCGGATCGCGCTCCGGATCGGCGCCGCCGAACCCGCCTTCGCCGACCACGCTCCCGGGCGGCTGCACGCCGCGCTCCAGCGGGTGCTCAGCGGCTACCCCGCCTACCGCCCGTACGTGCGGCCCGGCGAGCCGGCCCCGCCCGACTCGGTCTCCGCCGAGCAGATGCGCGCCGCACTGGACGGTTCGGACGACGCCACCGAGGTGCTGGTCGCGGACCTCGCCCTCGGCCGGCTCGGACGCAGCCCCGAGAAGGACGAGTTCTGCGTCCGCTTCGCGCAGACCGCCGCCGCCGTCGCCGCCAAGGGCGTCGAGGACACCGCGTTCTACCGCTGGAACGCGCTGCTCAGCCTCAACGAGGTCGGCGGCGAGCCGGCCCGGCCGGGCCTGGCGCCCGCGGACTTCCACGCGTGGTGCCGGTCCGTCGAACGCGACTGGCCGCACACCATGACGGCGCTCTCCACCCACGACACCAAGCGCAGCGCCGACGCCCGCGCCCGGCTCGCCGTCCTCGCCGAACAGCCCGGGACCTGGGCCGCCGAGGCCGCCGCCTGGTCCGCCGCGGCCGGCCCCCCGGCGGACCGGGACAGCGACTGGCTGCTCTGGCAGACCCTGGTCGCGGCCTGGCCCATCGGCCCGGACCGGCTGGTCACCGCCGTGCTCAAGGCCGTCCGGGAGGCCAAGCTGCACACCTCCTGGACGAGCCCCGACGCCCGCTACGAACAGGCCCTCACCGACCGCGTCCGCGCCGTCCGCACCGCCCCGGGGCTGCTCCCGCGGATCGAGGGGTTCGTCCGGGCGATCGCACCCCACGCCCGCGCCAACACGCTCTCCGCCGCGCTGCTGCACCTCACCGTGCCGGGCGTGCCCGACCTCTACCAGGGCAGCGAGGAGCCGCTGTACACCCTGGTCGACCCGGACAACCGGGAGCCGGTGGACCTGGGCGCGCTGGCCGTGCGGCTGACGGACTCCGCCACGCCGCGGGCCGACGACCCGGCCCGGGAGAAGCTGCACCTCACCACGACCGCCCTGCACCTGCGGCGGGCCGGCCCACTGGGGGCGTACCGGCCGCTGGCCGCCGCCGGCGCCGCCGCCGAGCACCTGCTCGCCTTCGGGCGGGGCGACGGCGTGGTCACGGCGGTCACCCGCCTCCCCTTCGCCCTGGCCCGGGACGGCGGCTGGCGGGACACCGTGCTGGAGCTGCCGGGCGGCGGCCCGTGGACGGACGGGCTCACCCGGCGCACCTTCGCACCGGGCGCGGTGCCGGTGGCGCAGCTGCTGGCGACGTACCCGGTGGCGCTGCTGACCAGGAGGAGCGGGGCATGAGGACGTACGAGGTGTGGGCCCCCTCGGCCGCCGAGCGGGTCGAGGTGGAGGTCGCGGGCGAGCGGCACCCCCTGGCCGTGGACGCCGGGCGCGACGGCTGGTGGCACGGCGAGGCGCCGACCGGGGACTACGCCTTCCGGCTCGACGACGGACCGCCGCTGCCCGACCCGCGCTCGCCCCGGCAGCCGCACGGCCCGGACGGGCCCAGTCGGCCCGTCGACCACGCCGCGTTCCGCTGGTCGCAGACCGGCTGGCGCGGCCGCCCGCTGCCCGGCGCGGTGCTGTACGAGCTGCACATCGGCACCTTCACCGCCGCCGGCACCTTCGACGCCGCCGCCGAACGGCTGGACCACCTGGTGGAGTTGGGCGTCGACTTCGTCGAGCTGATGCCCGTCTGCCCGTTCCCCGGCAGGCACGGCTGGGGCTACGACGGCGTCTCGCTCTGGGCGGTGCACGAGCCGTACGGCGGACCGGAGGGGCTCAAGCGCTTCGTGGACGCCGCGCACCGCAAGGGGCTCGGCGTCGTCCTGGACGTGGTGCACAACCACCTCGGCCCGTCCGGCAACCACCTGCCCGCGTACGGCCCGTACTTCACCGACCGCCACCACACCCCGTGGGGTTCGGCGGTCAACCTGGACGCCCCCGGCTCGGACGAGGTCCGCGCGTACCTGATCGGCAGCGCGCTCGCCTGGCTGCGCGACTACCGGATCGACGGCCTGCGGCTGGACGCCGTGCACGCCCTCGCCGACGACCGGGCCGTCCACTTCCTGGAGCAACTGTCCGGCGCCGTCGACACCCTGGCCGCCACCAGCAACCGCCCGCTGTTCCTGATCGCCGAGTCCGACCTCAACTCCCCGCGCACCACCGCCCCGCGCGAGGCCGGCGGCCAGGGCCTCACCGCGCAGTGGAGCGACGACCTGCACCACGCCCTGCACTGCGCGCTGACCGGTGAATCCCAGGGCTACTACGGCGACTTCGCGCGCGAGCCGCTGGCCGCCGTCGCCCGGACCCTCACCCGGGGCTTCTTCCACGAGGGCGGCTGGTCCTCGTTCCGCGGCCGCGGCCACGGCCGCCCGTTCCCTCCCGCCCACGGGCACCGGCTGCTCGGCTACCTGCAGACCCACGACCAGATCGGCAACCGCGCCCTCGGCGACCGGATCTCCGCCGGACTGCCGCCCGGCCGGGTCGCCGCCGGGGCCGCGCTGGTGCTCACCTCGCCGTTCACCCCGATGCTGTTCATGGGCGAGGAGTGGGGCGCGGCCACCCCGTGGCAGTACTTCACCGACCACACCGACCCGGGCCTCGCCGAGGCCGTCCGGCAGGGCCGGCGGCGGGAGTTCGCCGAGCACGGCTGGCAGGCCGAGGAGGTGCCGGACCCGCAGGAGCCGGCCACCGTGCTGCGCTCCGTCCTGGACTGGACCGAGCCCAGGCGTGCGCCGCACGCCGAACTGCTCTCCTGGTACCGGAGGTTGATCCGGCTGCGGCGGGAGCGGCCCGAGCTGGTCGACCCGGATCTGGCGGCCGTCCGGGTGGAGTACGACGAGGCGGCGCGCTGGCTGGTGGTGCACCGGGGGGCGTACCGGATCGCGGTCAACCTGGGGGGCTTCGCCGCGCGGGTGCCGCTCGGCGGAGCCGGGCACGAGCTGTTGGCGGCCTTCGGCGACTGCGCGCTCGACGGTGCGGCGGTGCGGTTGGGGGCCGACTCGGCCGCCGTCGTCCGGGTCTGAGCCACCGTGCGGATCTCGGCCTTCGGGGGAGCCACCCTGCGGATCTCGGCCTTCGGGGGAGCCACCCTGCGGATCTCGGCCTTCGGGGAGGGGCCGGTCACCAGAGGAAGGTGCCGATCCGCTCCCGCAGCGAGGCCGCGTCCAGGCCGTAGGCGGCCAGGTGCTCGGGGATCGAGCCGTAGTGGCGGTGCTCGTCGCGCGGCACCCCGAGGCCCAGGACCCGGTGCGGGCGGTCGTTGAGCGCCGCGTGCGCCTCGTTGGCGGAGGTCCCCGCGAGGTACGGCTCGACCAGCACCACGTCCGCCCGGCCCCCGGCGGCCGCCCGCAGCCCGGCCGCGTCGAACGGCCGCACGGTGGCCGCGTACAGCACGGTCACGTCCAGGCCCGCGGTGGCCGCCAGCACGGCGTCCAGCATCGGGCCGACCGCGAGCACCACGCCCTTCGAGCCCTGGCGCACGGTGGTGAAGCGGCCGGGCTCGACCGGCACGGCGGCGGCGTTCTGGTGCGCGGAGAGCCGGACGTACACGGTACGGTCGTCGTCCGCGACGGCGTGGCGCAGCAGTTGTTCGGCCTCGTCCGGGTGGCCCGGCACGTGGACCGTCCAGCCCGGGAGGGTGTCCAGCAGGGCGACGTCCCCCGGCGCCATGTGGGTACGGCCGCCGGCCGGCCAGTCGTAGGAGCCGGCCGCGCTCACCAGGACGGCCCCGACGCCCTGGTGGGTCAGGTCCAACTTGACCTGCTCGAAGGGGCGTTCCACCAGGAAGCTGGCGAAGGTGTGTGCGATCGGGCGCATCCCGGTGAGGGCCAGGCCGCCGGCCGCGCCGATCAGCAGCTGTTCGCGGATGCCGACGTTGATCACCCGGTCGGGGTGCCGCTCGGCCGCCTCGGTGAAGCCGGCGGCGCTGATGTCGGCGAGCACCAGGGCCAGTCGGGGGTCGTCGTCGAGCAGGCGGGCGGTGACGTCGAGGAAGCGGTCGCGCATGGTGTCCATCGGTGGGTCCCCTACTGGTGGGTGGGTCTTGGCGGTCTCGGCCCGGGTGCCGGACGCGGGCGGTTCAGGCGGTTCGAGCTGTTCAGGAGGCTCGGGCGGTTCAGGAGGCTCGGGCTGCTTTGCGGCTCCGGCGGTTCGAGCCGTTCGGTGGGGCTCAGGAGTTCTTGGGCTCCACCCGGGCGACCACGACGTGCGGCCGGCCGGGGTGCTCGGCGGTGAACGCCGCGTGCAGCGCCTCGTGGTCGCGGCCGTCGACCGTGGCGGTCGACCAGCCCTCGGCGGCGAACCGGGCCGCGATCCCGCCCTGCCAGCCGTGCGTGGCCGAGGAGTTGTCGATGACGACCACGTGCAGCCGGTCCAGCCCGTAGGCGCCGGCGAAGGCCACCGCCTCGTGGTTGGACCCCTCGTCGAACTCCGCGTCCCCGACCAGCACCCAGACCGCCGGGTCGGCGAGCCCCTGGGCGCGCAGCCCGAGCGCCGTACCGACACCCAGCGGCAGGCCGTGCCCGAGCGAGCCCGAGGCGATCTCCACGCCGGGGACCAGGGTGCGGTCCGGGTGGTGGCCGAGCGGCGAGTCGTACCCGCCGAAGCTCGGCAGCAGCTCCGGGGAGATGAACCCCTTGGCGGCGAGCACCGCGTAGTAGGCCATCGGGCCGTGGCCCTTGGAGAGCAGGAAGCGGTCGCGGTCCTGGTCCTCGGCGGTGTCCGGGGTGACCCGCAGGACGCGGTCGTAGAGCACCCAGAGCACGTCCAGCGTGGAGGTGGCGGCGGGGCCGTGCTTCTCGGCGCCGGTCATCAGGCCCATCAGGCCGGGGAGGTCGTCGAAGGCGGCTTCAGCCGTTGCTGTGGTCATGCCCTGAATCCTGCAACTTGAAGTCGACTTGAAGTCAAGCGGCTACAGTGAATCCCATGATCGCCCCCGACGCCTCGCCCGGAGCAACTGCCGCCGCCACCGCGCCCGGAGCCGACGGAGCCGCCACCCCGCCCAGGCCGAGCCGGCACGACCTGCTCACCATCGGCCAGCTCGCCGAGCGCAGCGGCCTCGCCACCTCCGCCCTGCGTTACTACGAGAAGCTCGGCCTGCTCCACGCCACCCGCACCACCGGCGGCCAGCGCCGCTACATCCGCGCCGCCCTGCGCCGGGTCGCCTTCATCCGCGCCGCCCAGCGGGTCGGGCTCTCCCTGGACGAGGCCAAGGTCGCCCTCGACCGCCTCCCGGAGAACCGCGCCCCCAGCAGCGAGGAGTGGGTCGGTGTCGCCGAGTCCTGGCAGAGCCGGATCGACGAGCAGATCGCGGAGCTGGAGCGACTGAAGGCCAAGCTCACCGGCTGCATCGGCTGCGGCTGCCTCTCGCTCAGCCGCTGCGCCCTCTACAACGCGGCCGACCGCGCCGCCGCCGCCGGACCGGGCGCCCGCTACCTGCTGACCCGTGACCCGTCGACCGGCCCGGAGCCCGTCGCCGGACAGGCCGGCGCCTTCGGGCGGCAGGGCGGGCGGTAGGGGCCGGCGGGCCCGCCCGTCGGGCCACTGCGCCGGCCCGGCTGCCACCCATCCGGGTGAGGGATCGTCAAATGCCTTCGTGTGCGCCGCATTTACCGCGAGAATGGGCGCATCGACACCACGTTCCTGGAGGCATGATGGCAGACACCAGGGCCCTGCGGATCCGTGCGCGCGGCTCGCTCCTGGGGGTGCGCGGGGGCGGGGTCTTCGCCTTCCTGGCGGACGAACCGCCGGCCCTGTTCCTGATCGCGCCGGCCGGCGACGGGACGGTCCTGATCAGGGAGAAGGACTCCGGGCAGGTCCTCGCGGCCGAGGCCGCCGAGGCGGGCGGCCGGGTCGTCCTGACCGCGGTGGAGGGCGGCGCCGCGCACTCCCGCTGGGCCCTGTTCAGGCTCACCGAGGACGAGCAGCCGATCGCGGTGGACACGGTCGACGGCTCCGGCCTCTACCTGCTGCGACTCGCGGGCACCGGGCTGCACTTCGGGCGCTCCTGGATCGAGGACAAGTCGCTGATGCCCAAGCCGGTCGTCCTCGCCGACGCGAAGCAGCAGGAGCCCCTCTACGTCACCTTCGCCTGACGGGGCGCCGGGGAGCAGACGCCCTGGCATCTGTGCGAACTCCCGCCGTCCGGCGCCGCCTTGGCGCACTCTGCGGAGGATTGGCCCGGGAGGCGCGGGGCTCAGGCCCGGCGGGCGTCGCCGCGCAGCAGGCTGTAGCGGACGACGTCGCGCCACTGCCCGTCCCGGAACACCAGGCTGCGCTGCACGCCCTCCCGGGTGAAGCCGCACTTCTCCAGGGCGCGCTGCTCGGCGAGGTTGGCGGACTCGGTGTCGGCCTCCAGCCGGACCACCGGGGAGTGCGCGAACAGGTAGTCCGCCAGCAGGCGTTGGGCCTCGGTGCCGATCCCGCGGCCGCGGGCCTGCGGGAACAGCTGGATCCCGATGTTCCAGTACGGCGCTCCGGGGACGACCGCCCGGCGGCGCCACCCGACGAACCCGTGCAGCGCCCCGCCGGAGGCCACCGCGAGCTGCGACCGCTCCTCCCCCAGCAGGCCGTCCTCCGCCCACTGCCGCCGCCAGCGACCGGGGTCGGACCAGCCGTACCACTGGAACGGTCCGAGCGCCTCGGGATCGGCCAACAGCGCTTCGAGGGTCGGCAGATCGGCCGCGGATATCGGACGGAGGATCACCGGGCCGTCACTCGCGGCGGCACGCGCGGGGAGACTCATAGCGGCACTCATGGCGGCACTGTAGTGGCCCGGCGGGCAGCTGTCCGGGGCTTCCCGGCCGGGGCCCGGGCTCGCCTACACGCCCGACGAACTGCGCTGGCTGTTCTCGGACTTCACCGAGATCGAGCTCCGCCCGATGACACCCCAGCCACCCGAGAGCCCGCTCTTCGGCATCCCCGTCCTCCTCACCGCCCTGTTCCGCCGCCCGACCACCGCCTGACGACAACCCAGCCGGTGGTCAGGCCTGGTCCAGCAGGTGGGCGAGCAGGGCCGCCGGGCCCTCGGGGAGGCTGCCGCGGACGAGTTCCGTCCGGTGGACCAGCCGCGGGGTGTGGACGGGGACGGCGGTGAGGCCGGGTGCGCCGGACAGGGCGGCGGCCGGGAGGGCGGCGAGGCCGTGGCCGGCCGCGACCAGGGCGAGCAGGCCGCGGACGTCGGTGCCGAGGTAGCGGGTCGCGGAGCGGAAGCCGTCCACCCCGGTGGCCGCGCGCAGGCGGTCCGGGCGCGGGGCGAGGTCGGGGGCGTCGAGCCAGCGGGCGGCGGAGAGGTCGGCGAGGGCGAGGCCGGGGCGCCCGGCCAGCGGGTGGCCGGCCGGGAGCGCGACGGCGAGCGGCTGCTCGGCGACGGCCACCGTGGTGAGCGGGCCGACGTCGGGGAGCGGCAGCGGGTCGCTGGGCGCGGCGAGACCGTCGATCAGGGCGAGGTCGACCCGGCCGGTGGCGACCTGGGCGGGCAGCGCCTCGTGGGCGAGCACCCGGACGACCAGGTCGACCCGCGGATGCGCCCGGCGGACCTCGGCGAGCGCCTCCGCCAGCCGGGCGGTGACCGCCAGCGGGGTGGCCCCGAGCACCAGGCGGGCGCTCGGGGCGGCGACCAGACGGGTGATGTCGGCGCGCGCCGCGTCCAGCCGGACCAGCAGCGGACCGGCGTGCTCCAGCAGCCGCGCGCCCGCCTCGGTCGGGCCGACCGGGCGGCGGTGCAGCAGGGCCGCACCCAGATCGCCCTCCAGTGCGGCGATCTGCTGGGACACGGCCGACTGGGTGTAGCCGAGCTCCCGCGCCGCCTCGGAGAAGGAGCCGAGCCGGGTGACGGTGACGAAGGTGCGCAGCAGGTGCGGGTCCATGGACACAGGAGTATCAGAGTCTCTGATCGAAGGGTAAGCAATCATCGTTGGCGCTGATCCGGGGCCGAGGGTGAGGATAGCCGCATGACGTACCTGACTCCCCGCATCGCCCTGGTCGGCGACCGCTCCCCCGCCGTCCGCTCGCACGCCCGGATCCCCGGCCTGCTCGACGCCCTCGCCGAGCGCGACCAGCTCGTCCTGGACGCCTACTGGATCCCGACCGAGGACGCCGGGACGCCCACCGCCCTCGACGGCTTCGACGCGATCTGGCTGCTGCCCGGCAGCCCCTACCGCAGCGAGGCCGGCGCCCTGGCGGCCGTCCGGACCGCCCGGGAGCGCGGCATCCCGTTCCTCGGCACCTGCGCCGGCTTCCAGCACGCCGTGCTGGAGTACGCCCGCAACGTCTGCGGCATCGGCGGCGCCGCGCACGGCGAGTCCCACCCCGAGCGGGACGAGCTGCTGATCGTGCCGCTCACCTGTTCCCTGGTCGGACACGAGGGCGCGGTGGAGATCGCCCCCGGCTCGCTCGCCGAGCGCGTCTTCGGCACCACCCGGACGCTGGAGCGGTACCACTGCGCGTACGGGCTGAACGCCGACTACCTGGAGCGGCTGCACGCGCGCGGGCTGCGGTTCAGCGGCACGGACGACTCCGGCGAGATGCGCGTCCTGGAGCTGCCCGGCCACCCGTTCTTCCTGGCCTCGCTGTTCCAGCCCGAGCTGGCGGGCGACGGCACCCGGGCCCACCCCGCCATCCGCGCGCTCGCCGCCGCGGCGGTGGAGCACGCCGCCGCGGCGGAGCGCGCGGCGGCCGTCCGCGCCTGACACACCTCTCGCACCGCGGCCCGCCCCGGCCCGACTCGGCCCGGCGGGCCCCGGGCTCACATCGGCAGCGAGCGCAGCCGGACCGCTCCCGCGGGCCAGTCGGCACCGTCCCGCAGGGGCGTCCACATGGTCCGCAGCGGCATCACCACCACCCGCCCCCCGGGCTGTTCCACCGCCACCTCGCCGTCCAGCTCCCGCCAGCCGAGCCGCCGGTAGAGCGCGACCAGCGGCGGGCGGCAGAACAGCAGGGCGTGCCGCGGGCCGAGCGTCCGCGCATGGTCCAGGGCCGCCCCGACGACCGCGCGCGCCAGGCCGTGCCCCCGCAGGTCGGGGGCGACGGCCACGCCGCCGACGCCCACCACCTCGGCGTCCAGGCCACCCACCGTCAGCGGCAGCCGCCGCAGCCCGGTGTGGGCGACCAGTCGGCCGTCCTGCTGCCGGATGCCGAAGTGGATCTCCTTGGGCAGCCAGGTCAGCCCGGTGTCCGCGACGCCGAACGGGTCGGCGCCGGAGCCGAGTATCTCGTCCTGGTCGGCCCGGGTGTACTGCGCGAGCGGCGTCACCGCCGGTGGTACGGAAACGAAGTGATCGGTCATCGGGCCATGATCCCCCGCCGGTCCCGCCATGACCAGATCAGGCCTGACGCCCCTTCAGCTCCGCCCAGAGCTCCGCGACCCGGGGGGCCAGGGACTCCAGCGGGCCGCTGTTGTCGATCACCAGGTCCGCGATGGCGAGCCGGTCGGCCCGGGTGGCCTGGGCGGCCATCCGCGCCCGGGCCTCCTCCTCGGCCATGCCGCGCAGCCGGACCAGCCGGTCGATCCGCACCTCGTCCTGCGCGTCGACCACCACGACCAGGTCGTAGAGCGGGCCGAGCCCGTTCTCGGCGAGCAGCGGGACGTCGTGGACGACCAGTGCGCCCGGGGCCGCGGCCGCCTCCAGTTCGGCGGAGCGGGCCCGGACCAGTGGGTGCACGATGGCGTTCAGGGCCTTCAGCCGCTCCGGGTCGGCGAAGACCACGGCGCCGAGCGCGGGGCGGTCCAGCGAACCGTCGGCCCGGAGCACGCCGGGGCCGAACTCGGCGGCCACCGCCGCGAGGCCCGCCGTCCCGGGAGCGACCACCTCGCGGGCGATCACGTCGGAGTCCACGATCACCGCGCCGTGGGCGGCCAGCAGCCGCGACACCTCGCTCTTGCCGGCGCCGATGCCGCCCGTCAGTCCGATCTTCAGCATGGCGCCAGGCTACCGGCGCCCACGGCGCCCGGTCAGCCCAGGTCGAGACTCTCGCCGGCGGCCAGCGCCGAAAGCTCCGCCCCGGTGCCGGGCCCGCCGGGACCGACCAGCCGGGTGTGCACCGCGAGGCCCGCCGGGCTGAGCACCGCGTCGTGGATCGGCAGCGCCCGGCTCGGGCCCGCCTCCCGGACGTAGTCGATCAGCTCGGACACCTTGGTCCACGGCCCGGCGATCGGCAGCAGCAGCGTCTCCACCGCGTGTGGCGGCACGGTCAGCGCGTCGCCGGGGTGGAACACCCGGCCGTCGACGAGGAAGCCGATGTTGCGCACCAGCGGGATCTCGGGGTGGATCACCGCGTGCCACTCGCCGTGCACCGAGACGCCGATCCCGCCGACCTCGAAGGCGTCGCCCTCGCCGACCACCGTGACCCGCTGCGCCACCCCGTCGAGTTGCTCGGCCACCGCGCGGTTGGTCCACACCCGTAGCTCCGGGTCGGCCGCCAGGGCGGCGCGCAGGGCGGCCGCCTCGAAGTGGTCGGCGTGCTCGTGGGTGATCAGCACGGCGTCCGCACCGGCGAGGGCGGCGGGCTCGGTGAACACTCCGGGGTCGATGACGAGAGTGGTGTCGCCCTGTTCCAGGCGAACACAGGCATGTCCGAACTTGGTCAGTCGCATGCCGCAAACACTACAGCAAGACTGTACAGCCTTGCTGCATAATCGCCGGGTAGGATTCCGCCATGACCGAAGAGCCGAACAGCACTCCGGGCCCCGAGGCCCTGGAGCTCGCCGCCGACCTGCGCACCGCCGTCGGGGAGCTGGTCCGCGCGCTGCGCCCGGACGACGCGCTGCCGCAGAACCAGGCCGCCGTCCTCGGCCTGCTGGTCCGCGACGAGCGCGCCTACACCGTCGCCGAACTGGCCGCCCGCCAGAACGTCCGGCACCAGTCGATGGCCCGCACCGTCACCCTGATGGCCGGATCCGGGCTGGTCGTCCAGCAGCCGCACGCCACCGACGGCCGCAAGCTGCTGATCGCCGCCACCGAGGCCGGCCGGGCCGCGCTGTTCGAGCAGCGGGCCCGACGGGAGGCGCGGATCGCGGCGGCCATCGAGGCGCGGCTCACCCCAGAGGAGCAGCGGACCCTGCGCAGCGGCGTCGAGCTCCTGCGCCGACTGCGCTGAACCGGCCGACGCCCGACTTACCGCGCCGAACCGGTCGGCGGCGCCGGACCTACTGAGCGGGCTGCGCCGAACCGGTCGGCCCCGCGCCCACCAGAACGGGCGCCGGACGCTGCGCCGGCAGCACGGCCGGCTCGATCGTCGGCAGGTCGACGTGCTCGCTCAGCCCGAACCTGCGGTGCAGGCGGCGCAGCGGCGCCGGGGCCCACCAGTTGAACTCGCCGAAGAGGCTCATCGCCGCCGGCACGAGCAGGCAGCGGACCAGCGTGGCATCGACGGCCACGGCGACCGCGAGCGCGATGCCCATCTGCTTGACCATCAGCATGTCGCCGAGCGCGAAGCCGGCGAAGACGATCACCATCAGCAGCGCCGCCGAGGTGATGATCTTCCCGCTGCGCTGGACGCCCAGCTCCACGGCGCTCGAACAGCTGTGGCCCTTGTCCCGCAGTTCCTTGATCCGGGCGAGCAGGAAGACCTCGTAGTCCATCGACAGCCCGAACGCGAAGGCGAAGACCAGCACCGGGATGAAGGTCTCCAGGCCACCGGTGGGGCTGAAGCCGAGCAGTCCGCTGAACCAGCCGTCCTGGAAGACCAGGGTGAGCGCGCCGAGCGAGGCGCCCAGCGAGAGCAGGTTCATCAGCAGGGCCTTGACCGGCATCACCACCGAGCCGGTCATCAGGAAGAGCAGCACCAGCGTGCCGAGCGCCACCAGGCCGAGTGCGATCGGCCCCCGGGTGAGCAGTTCGTGCTGGAAGTCGACGATCGACGCGGCTCCGCCGGTGACGTGGGTGGTGAGCCCGCCGCGGTCGGCGCGCAGTTCCTCGACCACCTTCTTGGCCTCCCCGCCCTGCGGATCGCCGTGCACCAGCACGTCGACGGTGGAGACCCCGTCGCTCACCGGGGTCACCGCACGGACCCCGCTGACGCCGGGCAGCTTGGCCACCACCTCGTCCGCGTAGGCCTGGGCGACGGGGGCGCCGCCCTCGACGACCACGGTGATCGGGGCCGCCGAGGCCAGCGGGAAGCGCTGGTCGACGGTCTCGGCCACCTGTCGGCCGGCCGAGGAGGCGGGCAGCACGGCGGCGCCGGAGCTGCGCATGTCGGCGTGCAGGAACGGCGCCCCGGCGGCCATCAGCAGCGCGACGCAGGCGAGCGCGACGGGTACCGCGCGCTTGCTCACCCGGCGGACGGTGCGGCTGAAGAAGCCCTCGTCGGGCACCGGCGCGGTGGGTGCCTTGATCCGGCTGCCGGCGAAGCCGAGCAGTGCCGGGACGAGGGTGAGCGCGGCGGCGACGGCGATCACCACCACGCTCACCCCGGCGGCGGCGACCGCGCCGAGGACGGGACTGGTGAAGACGAAGAGGCCGGAGAGCGCGACGGCCACGGTCAGCCCGGAGAAGGCGACGGTCCGGCCGGCGGTGGCCGCGGTCCGTTCGACGGCCGCGGCGATGCCGGCGCCGTGGCCGCGTTCCTCGCGGAAACGATTCACCATGAGCAGCGCGTAGTCGATCGAGAGGCCGAGCCCCAGCACGGTCGCGATCGGCAGCACGCTGGTGTCGATGTCCATGATCTTGCTGAAGCCGAACATGGCCAGCAGTGCCCCGCCGACCGAGGCGACCGCGCCGATCACCGGCAGGCTGGCCGCGGCGAGGCCGCCGAAGACCAGCACCATGACGATCAGGGTCAGCGGCAGGGTGACGATCTCGCCGAACCGGGTGTCCTTCTCGGTCTGCTTCTTGACCTCGTCCTGGAGCACGAGGTCTCCGCCGACCTTCACCTGGGCGCCTTCGGCGTCGATCGCCGCCAGCCGCTGGGTGACGGCGCCGGTCTGCGCGTCGGTACTGTCGTCGGCCATCCGGACGGACAGCAGGCTCGCGTTCCCGTCGGCGGAGCGCAGCGCGGCACCGGCCGGGCCGGGCCCGTAGGCGTCGGTGGCCGACGAGACCCCGGGCAGTGCGGCGATCTCGGCGGTGGCCCGGGTGACGGCGTCCCGCACGGCCGGATCGTCGACGGACCTGCCGTCCACCACCGCGGTCACGACGCCCCTGGCCGGGTCGGCCGCGGTGACCACCGCGCTCCCCCGGTCGGCCTCGGAGGCCGCCGAGGAGGCGCCGGCCACCGATCCCGCGAAGACCCGCCCGCCGATCAGCACGCCTATGACCAGCACGACCGCCCAGAACCCGAGCACCCAGCGCCGGTGCCGGAAGCAGAACCGGCCGAGGGCAGCAAGGCGCCCGTCGACCTTCGGGTCGGCGGACGTGCGGGAGGAGGGGGAGGTCACTGCGGTGCTACGGCGCATGTGTGGGGGGTGCCTAGCGTGTGGGGCCGGGTGAGCGACCCATCGGGCAACTCATCCCAAGGTAGGCGCTAGGCCCTAAAACACCCAGGGGCATCCAATGAGCCCCTTATCACAAAATTCGTTCACATAGGGAATAAATAAGTCAAGGGGAAAAACAATGGTCCCCACCCGGAAATCCGGGTGGGGACCATCGGTGACGCTATGCGCTAGGCACTAGCAGGAGGGGCAGAGCCTCAGCTCTGGCCGCCCGCCAGCTTCTCGCGCAGGGCAGCCAGGGCCTCGTCCGAAGCGAGAGCGCCGGAGCCCTCGTCGCTGCTGGAGGAGTACGAGCCACCGGCGGCGGCGGCAACAGCGTCGCCACCCTCGGCAGCGGCCTCGGCGTCGGCCTCACGGCTCTTGATGACCTGGGCCTGGTGCTGCTCGAAGCGGGTCTGCGCCTCGGCGTACTGGCGCTCCCACTCCTCACGCTGCTTCTCGAAGCCGGGCAGCCAGTCGTTCGCCTCGGGGTCGAAGCCCTCCGGGTAGATGTAGTTGCCCTGGTCGTCGTACGAAGCGGCCATGCCGTACAGGGTCGGGTCGAACTCGACCTCGGCCGGGTTGGCACCGAGGGCCTCGTTGGCCTGCTTCAGCGAGAGGCTGATGCGACGACGCTCGAGGTCGATGTCGATGACCTTGACGAAGATCTCGTCGCCGACCTGGACGACCTGCTCCGGGATCTCCACGTGGCGCTCGGCCAGCTCGGAGATGTGGACCAGACCCTCGATGCCCTCGTCCACGCGGACGAACGCACCGAACGGAACCAGCTTGGTGACCTTACCCGGGACGACCTGGCCGATCTGGTGGGTCCGGGCGAACTGCTGCCACGGGTCCTCCTGGGTCGCCTTCAGCGACAGGGAGACACGCTCGCGGTCCATGTCGACGTCGAGAACCTCGACGGTGACCTCCTGGCCGACCTCGACAACCTCGGACGGGTGGTCGATGTGCTTCCAGGACAGCTCGGAGACGTGAACCAGACCGTCGACGCCGCCGAGGTCCACGAACGCACCGAAGTTGACGATCGAGGAAACGACGCCGGAGCGCACCTGACCCTTCTGCAGGGTGGTGAGGAAGGTCTGGCGGACCTCGCTCTGGGTCTGCTCCAGCCAGGCACGGCGGGACAGGACCACGTTGTTGCGGTTCTTGTCCAGCTCGATGATCTTGGCCTCGAGCTCCTTGCCCACGTAGGGCTGGAGGTCGCGAACACGACGCATCTCGACCAGCGAGGCCGGGAGGAAGCCGCGGAGGCCGATGTCGAGGATGAGACCACCCTTGACGACCTCGATGACGGTACCGGTGACGATCCCGTCCTCTTCCTTGATCTTCTCGATCGTGCCCCAGGCGCGCTCGTACTGAGCCCGCTTCTTGGACAGGATGAGACGACCCTCCTTGTCCTCCTTCTGGAGAACCAGGGCCTCGATCTCGTCGCCGACCTTGACGACCTCGTGCGGGTCAACGTCGTGCTTGATCGAGAGCTCGCGGGACGGGATGACACCCTCGGTCTTGTAACCGATGTCGAGGAGGACCTCGTCACGGTCGACCTTCACGATGATGCCCTCGACGATGTCGCCATCGTTGAAGTACTTGATGGTCTCGTCGATCGCCGCGAGGAACGCCTCAGCGTCGCCGATGTCGTTGACCGCGACCTGCGGGGTGGTGCTGGTGGAGGAGTCGGTGGGGCTCGTCATTAGGAAAAGGGCTCCGGTACGGACATGAAGTCGTAGGTAATGCCACGCGGAGGGCCCGTATCGCTCCCACCGAAAGCCGGACAGCCAAGAACACGGCGCACCGGACAATCCCGCACAGCGGGAAATACCGGTGTCCGTCTTGCGACCGTGGGGTCTTCGACAGATGCGAGCGCGACCTGCTCCGTCCGAGGCGCGCAGGCCCGCAGCGCAACTTGTAGCATACGGGGACGGCCAGGCACGGTCAACGCCAAGGGCGCCAAGACGGTGGAGGCCGGTATGGATCAGGCCATATCCTCCGATTGCGCACCACATGGTGGCGGCCGCAGGAAGCCCTTCCCCGGATGCCACCGCCTGGATCCGGGCCCTTGACGGGCCGGTTCGCGGCAGCGGCGCTTCCGCAGACCACACCCTACGCGATGGGCATTATCACCGTGGCCACCACCCCCCAGTCCGACCTGCATGATCTTGACGAAGACGGCGACGACGCGCTAAGGCGCGAGGCCGAGGCGGGCGAGAGCAGCCGGGCCAGCCGGCACTGGTGGGACCGCAACGCGGACGAGTACCAGGACGAGCACGGCGAGTTCCTCGGCGACGACCGGTTCACCTGGTGCCCGGAGGGCCTGGACGAGGCCGACGCCCGGCTGCTCGGCGACCCGGCGGACCTGGCCGGCAAGGACGTGCTGGAGCTCGGCGCCGGCGCCGCCCAGTGCGCGCGCTGGCTGGCCGGTCGCGGCGCCCGGGCGGTGGCGCTGGACATCTCCTTCCGCCAGCTCCAGCACTCCCGGCGGATCGACCTCTCCCGGGGCCTGGCCCCCGTGCCGGTGGTGCAGGCGGACGCGGCGGTGCTGCCCTTCGCGGACCGCTCCTTCGACCTGGTGTGCTCGGCGTACGGCGCGGTGCCGTTCAGCGCCGACACCGCCGCCCTGATGCGCGAGGTGCACCGGGTGCTGCGACCCGGCGGGCGCTGGGTGTTCTCGGTGACCCACCCGATCCGCTGGGCCTTCCCGGACGAGCCGGGCGTCGAGGGGCTGACCGCCACCGCGTCCTACTTCGACCGCACCCCGTACGTCGAGCAGGACGAGCAGGGCCGGGCCACCTACGTCGAGCACCACCGCACGCTCGGGGACCGGGTGCGCGAGCTGGTCGGCGCCGGGTTCCGGCTGCTGGACCTGGTCGAGCCGCAGTGGCCGGAGGGCCACGAGCAGGAGTGGGGCGGCTGGTCGCCGCTGCGCGGACGGCTGATCCCGGGGACGGCGATCTTCGTCGCCGAGCGCGACTGACGAACGCGAACGGCGAACGCGAACGGCGAACGGCGAACGGCGGGCATGGTCGGCGGGCGCGACCCGCGGGCGCGGCTTACGGGCGCGGCAGGTCGGCGGGACCGACGGGCGGTACCGCCGGTCGGGGAGACTGTCCGGGTGAACCCCGCCTGGCGCGAACTGCCCGTCCGTACCGCCCTGCCCGCCCTGCACCGCGCGCTCGACGAGCACGGGGTCGCCGTGCTGGCCGCCCCGCCCGGCACCGGCAAGACCACGCTGGTGCCGCTCGCCCTGGCCGGGCTGCTCGCCGGGGACGACCGCCCGGTGCACCGGGTGCTGGTCGCCGAACCGCGCCGGCTGGCGGTCCGGGCGGCCGCCCGGCGGATGGCCTGGCTGCTCGGCTCGGCCGTCGGCGCCGAGGCCGGCTACACCGTGCGCGGCGAGCGGAGGGTCGGGCCCCGGACGGTGGTCGAGGTGGTCACCACCGGCGTGCTGCTGCAACGGCTCCAGCGCGACCAGGAACTGCCCGGCGTGGACGTGGTGGTGCTGGACGAGTGCCACGAGCGACACCTGGACGCAGACACCGCCCTCGCCTTCCTGCTGGACGTCCGGGCGGCGCTGCGGCCCGAGCTGCGGATCCTGTGCGCCTCGGCGACCTCCGACACGGCGGCCTGGGCGGAGCTGCTCGGGGGCCCGCAGGGCCCGGCACCCGTCGTGGAGGCGCACGGCGTCTCGCACCCCGTCGAGGTGCGCTGGGCGCCCCCGCCGCGCGCCGTCCGCCCCGCGCACGGCACCCGGGTCGATCCGGCGCTGCTGGACCACGTCGCCGCCACCGTCCGGCGGGCGCTCGCGGAACAGGACGGGGACGTGCTCTGCTTCCTGCCCGGCGTCGGTGAGATCGCCCGGGTCGCCGGGCAGTTGGCCGGTGTCCCCGCCGAGGTGCTGCAGCTGCACGGCCGGGCCCCGCAGGCGGTGCAGGACGCGGCCCTCACCCCGTCCTCCTCGCGGCGGGTCGTCCTCGCTACCGCCGTCGCCGAGTCCTCCCTCACCGTGCCCGGCGTCCGGATCGTGGTGGACGCCGGACTCGCCCGCGAACCCCGCACCGACCACGCCCGCGGCCTCGCCGCCCTGGTCACCGTGCGCGCCTCGCTGGCCGCCGCCCGCCAACGCGCCGGCCGCGCGGGCCGCGAGGCTCCCGGCACCGTGTACCGCTGCTGGCACGAGGCCGAGGACGCCCGCGCCGCCCGCTTCCCCACCCCCGAGATCGCGCTCGCGGACCTCACCCCGTTCGCCCTCCAGGTGGCCTGCTGGGGCGACCCGGACGCCACCGGGCTCGCCCTGCCCGACGCTCCGCCCGCCGGGGCGATGGCCGCCGCCCGGGAGACCCTGCGGGCGCTCGGGGCCGTCTCCTCGGACGGTCGGGCGACCGAGCGCGGGGTGCGGCTCGCCCGCACCGGGCTGCACCCGCGGCTGGGGCGGGCGCTGGTCGACGGCGCGCCCGCCGTGGGCGCCCGCCGGGCGGCCGAGGTGGTCGCCCTGCTCTCCGAAGAACCGCCGCGCGCACTGGGGGACGACCTCGGCGCGGTGTGGCGCGGGGTTCGGTCGGGCACCGACCTCTACGCCGGACGCTGGCGCGACGAAGTCCGCCGCCTGCAACGCGCCACGTCCGACGAACCCGCCACCCGCCTGCCAGACGCCACCGCCGTCGGACTCGTCGTCGCCCTCGCCTTCCCCGAGCGCATCGCCCGCGCCCGGGTCGAGCGGCCCGCCCCGGGCGAGCGCAGCCCGTACCTGATGGCCTCGGGGACGGCAGCCGAACTCGCCCCGGGCACCGCGCTGGGCGCGCTGCCCTGGCTCGCCGTCGCCGCGGCCGACCGCCCGGCGGGGGCGCACTCGGCGCGGGTGCTGCATGCGGCCGCGCTCGACGAGGACACCGCCCACCTCGCCGGTGCCCCACTCCTCGCCAAGCGCGCCGAAGTCCACTGGGACACCCGGCGGGGCGAGGTCGTCTCCCGGCAGGTGCAATCCCTCGGCGCCATCGAACTCACCGAGAAGCCGCTGCCCCGCCCCGACCCGTCCCTCGTCCGCGCCGCCATCCTCGAAGGCCTCACCCGCGAGGGCGTAGGCGCCCTCCTGAACTTTCCGTCCACCCTGCGCGAACGCCTCGCCTTCCTCCACGCGGCGATCGGCGACCCCTGGCCGGACGTCAGCGACGAGGCACTGCTGGAACGCGCCGAGGAGTGGCTGGAACCCGAACTCTCCCGCGCCCGCCGCCGCGCCGACCTCGCCCGGATCGACACCACGTCCGCACTGCAGCGCCTGCTCCCCTGGGCAAGCGGACAGGCCGGCCGTCTGGACGAGCTGGCCCCCGAACGCATCACCGTGCCCAGCGGATCGAGGATACGGGTCGACTACAGCACCGAACGCCCGGTGCTGGCCGTCAAGTTGCAGGAACTCTTCGGCTGGAGGGCCGCCCCCGCCCTGGCCGGCGGGCGGGTCCCGCTCACCGTGCAGCTGCTCTCCCCCGCCGGCCGCCCCGCCGCCATCACCGGCGACCTGGAGGGCTTCTGGAAGAACGGCTACCACGCCGTCAGAGCAGATCTCAGAGGCCGCTACCCCCGCCACCCCTGGCCCGAGGACCCGACCACGGCCGAGCCGACGAAGCGCACCAACGCCCGGAAGTGACAGCCGAACCGCTGTCCACCACCCACGCCCCCTCGTCCCAGTCCTGTCCGGAGCAGCCCCGCACCCCCAACCCGTGAGCGCAGGAAGTCGACCCCACCGACTTCCTGCGCGGAGTGCCGGGTCGCTCGGCCTGCCTTTCCGCAGCGCCCCGGAGGTGGCTCAGGCGGTCAGGGCGACGATCGTGGTCCAGTCGGAGCTCAGGCCGCCTTCGGCCAGCTCGGTGAAGATGCCTTCGGTGTCGATCCGGCCGGTGGCGATCACACCGTTGTCGGCCCGGTAGAACAGCGCCTCCTGGCCCACCGGCACGATGTGCGTCCAGTTCGGGGAGAGCTTTCCGTCGGCCAGTCCGGTGAAGATCCCGTCGGTGTCGATCCGGCCGGTGGCGATCACTCCGCTGTCGGCCCGGTAGAACAGCTCGGCCCCCAGGGGTTCGATGTGGGTCCACCCGGTGGACAGCCCGCCCTCGGCCAGCCCGTTGAAGATGCCGTTGGTGTTCAGGTTCCCGGTGGCGATCACGCCGTTGTCGGCCCGGTAGAACAGCAGCACCCGGCCCACCGGCACGATGTGCGTCCAACCCGAGGACAACCCGCCCTCCGCCAGCCCCGTGAAGATCCCGTTCGTGTCGATCCGACCCGTGGCGATCACACCGTTGTCGGCCCGGTAGAACAGCAACTCCCGACCCACCGGCACGATGTGCGTCCAACCCGAGGACAACCCGCCCTCCGCCAGCTCCGTGAAGATCCCGTTCGTGTCGATCCGCGCGGTCGCGATCACACCGTTGTCGGCCCGGTAGAAGAGCAACTCCCGCCCGATCGGCACGATGTGCGCCCAGTGCGGGGAGAGCTTTCCGTCGGCCAGTCCGGTGAAGATGCCGTTGGTACCGAGTCTTCCTGTCGCTATCAGGCCGTCGCCGGCCCGGTAGAAGAGCAGTTCCCTGGACATGCTTCCTCCTCAGTCGCAGGGACCGGGACCACGTCGCAGCTCGCTACGCGCGGTCACCGTCGGGTCGGTCCCGTACCGACCGCTCCCTCCCACGCTACGCGCCCGCACCATCGGGTGTCACCAGGCAGTCCGGCCGTCATCGGGGTGCCTTTGAAGACTCAACATCCCGGTGACGGAGCGCAGTTGCGGTGACCGCGGGTCACCGGCGCGGACCCATCCCGCGCTACGCCGTCCCGGACGGCGCGGACCACCAGGTCGAGGGGGACGCCACCGTGTACCCCAGCGACTCGTACAGCGGCCTGCCCAGCTTCGAGGCGGTGAGGGTGGCCGGGAGGTCGGCCAGGTGGGCGAGGGCGCCGAGCATGACGGCCCGGCCCACGCCGCGCGAGCGGAAGGCCGAGGAGGTGGCGATCCAGTAGTGGCTGCCGACGCCGTCGGCCACGACGCTCACGCCGGCACCCGCGGCGACGCCGTCGACGGAGGCGACGAACACGTCCACGCCCGGCTGTTCGATCAGCGTGGTCGGGAAGAGCTCGCCGGGGCGGTAGGGCTCGAAGCCGTCCAGCTCGAAGCCCTCGATCACGACCCGCTCGGCCACCTGGAGGTCCTCGGGCTGCCGCACCCGGGTCACGTCCAGTGCCGGGTCGGCGACCGGCCCGGGCAGGCGCAGCATGATCGGCATCTGCCAGGTGCGCATGCCCAGGTGGCCCAGGTCCGTCGAGCTGAACGGGTCCTCGACGGTCACCGAGCCCGCCGCCCGGCGGGTCAGTCCGCTCAACTCGGCCACTTCGCCCGGGTCGAGGTCGGGCTCCTGGATCAGGATCCGCAGGCCCGCGCGCTCGTCACCGTCGACGGCGACGAATCCCCGGCGCCGGATCACCTCGTGCCCGCGGGATCGGCCGGTCGCGATCCAGAAGGCGGCGGAGTTGCGGGCCTGGAGCACCGGTGCCCCGGCCGGGGAGACGGGCCGGCCGTTCAATGCGTAGTCCGTTGTCATCGGGCCTACGGTAGTACGGACTTGTCCTCCTCACACGGGTTGATCAACTTCGGGCCGGGCCGACGGAGCGCGGCAACGCGCGCTGCGCCGGCCCGGCCCTGTGAGGACGGTCAGAACTGCTGCACGAAGTACGGCTCGACGGTCATCCAGCCGTTGCCGCGGGCGCCGTTGAGGCGGCCCGAGCTGTTCCGGGCGAGGGTGTACCAGGACTCCACGTAGTCCGGGTCGTCGGTCCACCAGGAGGTGGGCAGGGCCGCCAGGACGGCGTTGACCAGCGGGATGTAGGCACCCTGGTCGGCGATGGTGAGCAGGACGGCGGCGACGGCCTGGGCGAGGGCCAGGTAGTTGGTGTCGCCGTCGTCCTCCATCAGGACGACGTCGGCCAGGTTGTACTTGTAGTTCGACCAGTTCACCAGGATCTGGTTCGGGTGGTACACCGTGCCGTCGTACTGGAGGTACGGCATGGCGACCGAGTCGACCCGGACCTTGCCGTCCTGGCCGAAGCCGGTCACCAGGCTGAACATCTCGGCGGCGCCCTTGAACCAGGGCTCCTCGTCGTCGGCCACCTCGATGCCGCTGATCTTGGTGGCCCACCAGCCGCCCGCGGCCTGCGCCGCGTCGGGGCCCTTGGTGCCGGGGGTCGCGGTGCCGGGGCCCTTGGTGCCGAGGCCGGTGGCGTCGAGGCCGCGGGCGCCGAACTCCCGCTGGAGCACGGCGATTCCGGCGGCCAGCGTCTTGGCCGTGTCGATGTCCACCAGGTAGACCGGCTGCCCGGGCACCGCGCCGGCGTCGAGGTTGTGGGCCCGGCCCGCGGTGTCGTAGGCGCGGATGGTGCGGGCGTGGTCGTCGGCGACGGCGGTGGCCACCAGCGGCGCCGCGCCCGCGTCCAGGGCGGCCCGCATCGACGGATCGGCCAACTGGACCCGCAGCAGCGGGCCGAGCTCGGCGCCGAGGCCCTTGGCGGCGGCGATCCGGTGGTCCGCGTTCGCGGCGGTGGCGGCGAGCCCGCGGGCGGCGGGGCTCTGGGCGGCGGCGGCCAGCGGGCCGAGCTCGGCGGTGCCGGCCGCGGTACCGGCGGTCGCGGACCGCAGTCCGTCGCGCAGCGCGGAGTCGGTGAGGGAGGTGGCCAGCGCGCGGGCGACCTCGTCCTCGATCGCGGACACCTGGGTGGCGGCCGCCGGGGCGGCGGGAGCAGCGGGGGCGGGGGCGGGTATCGGGGCGGCCGCGGCCTGACCCGCGGCGAGCGCGAGCAGGGGCAGGGCCGCGAGCGCCACGAGGGCGCGCCGCGAGCGGGGCAGGGGCATGAGGGGTCTCCAGACTCGTCGGGTGAGGCGTCGGAGCATCAGAGCGGTTCAGCTGGCGGAGCGGTGGAGCAGGCGGAGCTGGCCGAGCGGGCCGAGCGGTGGAGCGGGCCGAGCGGCGCCCACGCCGCGATCATGCGCGTCGGTGCCATGACAAGTGAAGAGGTTCCCTGACGCCGGATCAACCCCCGAGGCGTACTGCGGTTGCCCGAAGGCGCTCGGCGGACCTCCGGCGCGGCCTGCCCCGCGGTCGGGCCGGGCCAGGTGTTCACCTGTCGGCGGCGGTCACGCCGGGGTCTGTCCTCGGTCCGCCCCGGTGCCGGCCTCGTCGCCGGGCGCGGTGTCCGGCAGGGCGTCCGGCACGGCGTCGGCCACCGTACCGGTCTCGGCCGGGGCGGTCGGGGCAGGCAGGTCGGGCGGCGCGGGCGCCAGGGAGGGGATCCGCCCGGGCGCCCGGACGTACCGCCTGGTCTCGAACTCCACCGCCAGACCGGCCGGCACGAGCAGTGCCCGGAGGTCCTCGACGAGCCGCCGCGGATCACCCGGCACCTCGGTCGCCGACAACGGCACGGCGCCGAAGCCCGGCGGCTCCAGTCGAAGGGAGTAGGTCTCGCGCCGGGGCCGCGGGTCCCCGTCCACGGGCTCGGCGATCCAGTGGGTGACCGTCAACCCGCGCAGGCGTGCCACCGGCTGCCACCGGCCCGGTACGCCCGGCCCGACGCGGCGCCACCGCACCGGCTTGTCCGGCGGTGAGAACTCCAGCCGGCCCGGGCGGGTCAGCTCCTCCCACTCGTAGCGGGCCGCCCCGACCACGAGTTCCAGGAGGGACACCCCGGCCACCGCCCACGCCGTCGCCCGGCCGTCGAGGTCCAGGAGGTGGTGGGCGAAGGTGCCGACCATCGCACCCACCGGGAGCAGCAGCAGCTGCCATGCCAGGGCCGACGCCAGCCCCGCCCCCAGGAGGGCAGCCGCCTCGCGCACCCGGTCCCGCCCGGTGCCGAGCACCAGCACCGCCGACTCCGACCCCACCCGCACGGTCACCCGGTCCGTCACCCTCCCAGCATAGGGGTCCGTCTTCGAACTCCCGCCTGCTTGGCGGGTGTTCGAAGA
>NZ_JBHVUV010000039.1:0-85072 GCF_042883905.1 Kitasatospora sp. NPDC058170 | reverse complement strand
TCCCATGGAGACCGCCCCTGACGGGCACCAGCCCACTACACTCGCTGCGCAGCCCTCTGATCAGGCAAAACGTCGAAGTCCTGCTGGAGTACTAGTGCTGGAAGAGCACTTCCGGATTGTTCGGCGAGGGGCCGTCCAGCAGCGGACTGTGGATCCCCTTCAGCGTCCGGTCGAAGAACGCTGTCACGTACTCGCGGGTGATCACCACCCCGCGTTCCGGGGAGAGGGGCGGCGTCGGGAACCCGGCCTCCTGGAGAAGCAGGTCCAGGTCGGTGAAGCTGGTGTGGTCGGCGTCGGCGACCGTCAGCCACTTCCTGTAGCCGCCGAGGGCGGCCCAGGTCTGCTCCCACTCGCCGCCAGCCGAGTGGTGGGAGGCGGCCGCACCCAGCATGAGGAACGGCCGGTTGATCTGGCCGGGCATCGGGGCCGGGTGGAAGGAGCCGTCCATGTTCACTCCGGCCCGTACTCGCGGGTCGGCGATCATCGTGGCGGCGGCGGCCGCTCCGCCGAGGGAGTGTCCGGCCATGCCGATCCCGTGCTTGTCGATGAGGTGTGCCAGGGGCCACGCGGTACTGCCATGCGCCAACTGATCGATCACGAAGGACACGTCCAGCGCACGGCTGGCGGCGACGGAGTCGAAGTCGAGCGTCGCCGGGTAGTCGCAGATCGCGCACGGCGGCGTCTGGCCGTTCGCCAGCGTCTCGCCGCTGTCCTCGTAGGTGTGGCCGACGAGCGCGACGACGTAGCCGTGACTGGCCAGGTCGGTCGCGAGCGAGGTGAGCACCATTCGCGGGTCCTCGTACCCGGGTGAGAGGACCACCAGCGGATACTTGCCGCGCTGCGGCCGCGCGCCGTCGAAGGCGTGAGTGGTGACGCTGGAAAGGTTCTGTGGGGTGACACCGGAGCTCGCCGGCATCTTCCGCTGCTGGATGGCTCCGGCTGCCTCGGCGAGGGTCATATAAGGGGCCGGGGTCCCGGTCCCGGGGACGGCCGGGTAGACCATCGTGACGGCCAGTCGGCGGGGGCCGGACGACGGCACCCACGGGTCGGGACGGCTTGCGTCGGTGAGGTGGATGACGTCCTCGCCGGCGGCGTAGGGGCCGGTCGGCGCGGGGAGCGTGCCTTGGAAGGACCGCGGGGGCGCGGCGGCGGCTGTGGCGGCGGTCGCGTGCACGGTGGAGGGCGGAGTCGTGGCGGCGAGTCCGGTGCCGGTCGCGGCCACTGATGCGGCGAGACCCAGGATTGCGACAGCGCTGATACGGCGCCTGCGGTTCGAGGTGGTGTTCACGGGCACGATCCTGTCCAGCCCCGCCCTGACGCTCGATCATGCGGGCTTCCGTCTTGAGAGTGGTGCTGGCTACACCCTGAGGTTCCCGGCGGCGCGAGGTTCCCTTCGCCGGCATCGTCGAGCGCCACCTTCGTTTCGGCCTACGACAAACACGGCGCCAAGCCCTACCGCTGGACCTACGACGGCAGCCCACTCCAAGCCGCACGAACCCCCGAAGGATCAACGCGGCGCTGCACAGGTCCTGCGAGACATGTTGCTCGCGGGACACGGGCGTGCCGGAACAAGAACCATCCCGGGGACGGTGTCGGCCGCGCGGCGGGGCAACTCCCCGTCCCCGCCCGCGTTCACGTGCAGTGACCACCCTGCCCCTGCCCCCGCTTTCTGCTGTGGCGGGTGCCCCGGCCGCCCGAGTACGGTCGAGACGTGCCCGGTTCCCCCGCAGGACGACCCCCGGGCCACCGGACGGCCGCGGCCGGCCCCCGGTGACCGGGACGCTGCTGGCCGTCGACCCGACGAGCGGGGACTCCCTGCTCGCCGCCTTCGGAGCCCTGGCCGTCCTGGTGGTCGTCTTCGCCGAGTCGGGACTGCTGGTGGTGGGCTTCTTCCTCCCCGGCGACACCCTGCTCCTGCCCGCCGGCGTGCTCTGCGCCGCCGGCAGCGGGACCGGCCCCCACCTCTCGCTCTGGCAGGTGATGCTCTGCGCCGCGATCGGCGCGGTCGCCGGGGCGCAGCTGGGCTTCCTGCTCGGACGGCACGGCGGCCGCCCCCTGCTGGCCCGCACCCGCAGCGGGCGCCTGAAAGCCGCCGCAGCCCGCGGGGAGGCACTGCTGCGCCGCTACGGCTACCGCAAGGCCATCGTGATCGGCCGCTTCGTCCCGCTGGTCCGCACGGTACTCAGCCCGCTGGCGGGCATGCTCGACGTGCCCACCCGCACCTTCACCCTCTGGCAGGTCGTCGGCGGCGTGCTCTGGTCGCAGTCCCTGGTCCTCGCGGGCTACTGGCTCGGCGCCACCGTCCCCGGGGTCGAGCACTACCTGTGGCTGCTGGTGGCAGCGGTCGTGGCGCTCTCACTCCTCCCGCTGCTGCTGCGCCCCCGCAAGGGGCCGCGGCAGCCGTAGGAGCCCTTGCCGACCGTCGAGGCGGTCGGCAAGGGCTCCCCGGCGGGTCAGGCGGGCGCGGCGGCCTTCACACAGTCCGGGTGCCCCCAGCCGTCCGGGTTCTTGGCGATCGGGTCGCCGACGCCGTAGGGGCGCCCGCAGCGGCACGCGCCGGGGAACTTGGCCTTGGTCCGGCCGCCGGTGGACGCGCCGCCGGACCTGCCGCCCGACCGGGCCCGCGGCGCCTGCCCCGAGGACCCGGCCGAGGACCCGGCGGAGCCCCGCCGGGCGGGCGGCGCCGACTCCGCGCGGGGCTCGGGCGCGGCCGAGCCGAGGGAGGTGCCCGCGGGCTGCTGCGCCACCGCCGTGTCGCTCGCCGCCCGGTCGGCGAAGGCGTTCAGCGGGTCGCCGTCGACCTGGTGCGCGGGGACGTAGACGAACTCGACGTCGCGCTCCGCCAGCAGGGCGTCGATCGCCACGATCAGGTCCTTGTTGGCGACCGGCGTCCCGGCGGCGGTCTTCCAGCCCTTCCTGCGCCAGCCGGGCAGCCACTGGGTGACCGCCTTCATCGCGTACTGGGAGTCCATCCGCACCTCCAGCGGCGTGCCGGGCCCGACCGCGCCCAGCAACTCCTTCAGCGCGGTCAGCTCGGCGACGTTGTTGGTCGCGCGGCCGAGCGGACCGGCCTCCCAGCGCTCCGGCCGGCCGTCGGCCCCGGCGATGACCCAGGCCCAGCCGGCCGGTCCCGGATTGCCCTTCGAAGCGCCGTCACATGCGCTGATGATGCGTTCTGCCATGCAGCGATCATGCCAGCGTCCCCGGCGTGGGCGCACAGACCTCGGGGAACGGACGGCGGCGACCACGGCGGTGCCGCGCCGCAGCCGGGCCCGCGCCACCGCTCGTGACCGCCGGTGACCGGCATCGGGCCCCCTACCGATCCCGTGAGCGCCCGCGACGGACCGTGACCGCCGTGACCGGCCTGCGCGCGGTGGCGAGGACCGGACCGCGGGCCCGGCGGTACCCGTATCGTCGAAGGGAAGGCCGGACGTCGCCGCAATCGCGCGCGCTCTGCCGAAAGCGGGACGGGTTCCCGGGCGACTCCGGGCGGAAGGGGCTTCGGATGGACGGCATGGGCGTGTTCTGGTGGGTGGCCGCAGGCCTCGTGGTGGCGAGCCTGGTGGTGGCGGTCGTCCTGGTCGTCAAGCTGGTCCGGGTCCGGCGGCTGCTGGGGGCGTCCGGCATCCCGATGTCGACGAAGGTCCTGTTCTGGGCGTCGATCGTCTACCTGGTCAGTCCCGTGGACCTGCTGCCCGACCCCGTCCTGCTGGACGACATCGGCTTCCTGCTCGTGGCGCTGCGCGCGGTGGGCAAGGCCGGACTCCGGGTGGGCGGTTCCGAGGGGATCCCGCAGCCGAAGCGCTGACGCCCGGCCGGGCCGCGGCAGCCGCCCACCCGGAGCCCGGCCGGGCCGGCAGGTCCAACTGGCCGCCACCTGCGGCCCCTTGGCCGACCGGTCCGCCTGCGGCCCGTACGCTACCGGCCATGACGCACATACCTGCAGCGCACCGGCCGGGTCTGGCCGAGCACCTGCGCGACAAGGGCGCGGCGATGCGCGACGCCGCCCGCCGGCGGCCCGAGAGTTCGGACTGGGACGAGGAGATCGGCGCGGTCTGCGTGGCCGACGACGCGACCGGGGTCCGCAAGGTCCGGGTGGGCGACTGGTCGTTCATCGGCGACGGCGGGCCCGACATCGGCGGCTTCGGCCTCGGCCCCTCCTCGCCGGAGCTGCTCTGCGCCGTGATCAGCACCTGCCTGACGCACACCGTCCTGTGCATCGCGGCGCTGGAGGACATCCCGCTGGACCGGGCCGAGGTCCGGGTGAACGCCCGCAACAACGACGCCCGGTTCTTCGGCGTGCCGACCGAGGCGCCCGCCGTGCCCTACGACCTGACGGCGGCGGTGGAGCTGCGGGGCTCCGCCTCGCCGCAGGCCCTGGCGGAGCTGCTGGCCGCCGCCGACGCGCGCTGCCCGATGCTGCAACTGGTCCGCTCACAGCACACCGTCACCGTCCGCCCGGCCTGAGCTCCACCGGGGCTGCGCTCCGCCCGGCCTGAGCTCCGTCTGGGCTGGCCCCGCCCGGTGTGAGCGGGCCCACATCGGGGCGGCATCGGTGCGGGTCAGCGGGCCGGGGCGGGCCGGCAGCGGCAGGGTGCCGGCCCGCCCCGCCCGCCCGGGCTGCGAGACTGGGATCATGACCCCTGACCGTCGCAGCCTCGGGCTGCCCGCCTTCTCCGAGCCCGCCGTCGACGCTTCTGTGCCCGCCCAGCCCGGCGGACGCCGGGTGCCGCCGGTCGAGCAGGGCGCCGACTTCCGCCAGCCGCCGGGCGAGACCGAGGCCGAACCCGCCCCGGCCCGGCACCCGCTCGCGATCGGCGGCCTGACCTTCTCCGACCCGGACCGGCAGATCTGACCGGCCCTGGCACGGTGGCCCCCGCCGGGGTGGGGAGCCTTCGACTTCCTGGCATGTTCGCGGCCGAAAAATTGCAGGTCAAAGCCCTTTTCATGGTCATCGGGCGGGTCTAGCATTCCGGTCACAGCAGCCCCACCACCCCCTTGACGGGCTGCTGAGCAGCCCGGCCGCGCCTCCGTACGGCCGGTGCCTCCCACGGCCGGGACCGCGGAGCGCCCCCCGTCCCCGCGGTCCCGGCCGACTGCACCCCACCGCGGACCCCTGCCGTGACGGCAGGCCCGCCGGCGATCGGACCGCAGGCGGAGCGGGGACGGCCGCCGTACAGGCCCGTAAGGGCCCGTACAGGGCCGCACAGGCCCGCACGGCCGTCCCGGGCAGAAACGGCCGGCCCCGGCCCGCGCACGGCCCCTCCCGCCCGGCCCTGGCCGGCTTCGGCCAGGGCCGGGCGGGCAGCGCCCGTCAGCAGGCCCCGGCCGGGCGGTCGCGGACCACCAGGTCGGTGCGGCCGGTGGTGGCGTCCAGCCACAGCACCCGGGTGCCCCGGTCGGCGCCCGCCTCGTACTGGCCGCCCCGGTTGCAGGAGACCCGTACGGGCGTGCCGCCGGTGATCGGCAGCTGCCAGAGCTTGGGCAGCGCGGCGTTGGTCCAGCCGCCGGCGGGCCGGCCGCCCAGCGCCTGGAAGGTGACGGCCTGGTCGGAGGCGGTGAGGGCGGCGGCCGCCGGGGCGTACGGGGAGTCGGCGGGGAGCACGTCGACCACGCCCGAGCCGTCCAGGGCGCCCGAGCGGATGGCGCTGCGCGCGGCCGGGCTGGCCGGGGTCTCCACCCACAGCAGCCGTCCGCCCGCGAGCACGGTGGAGCCGACCGTGCCGTCCGACTCGTACCGCGCGCTCACCCGGCCGGTGGTGAGCGAGTGGACGGTGGCCGCGGACATCTCCCGCGCCCCGGCCCTCCACCGCTCGCTCCAGCCGAGCACGCCGTCCCTGAGGGTGAGGCCGGAGGGGCGGTGGCCTTCGGGCAGCGGCAGCTCCACCGGCGGGGCGCCGTCGCGGGAGACCAGGATCCTGCTCCGGCCGGTCTCCAGGTCCTCCGCCAGGAAGGCGATGTCGGCGCCGGAGCCGGTGGTGGAGCCGGTGTACAGGGCCGGGTTGCCGGTGCCGGTCGCGTTGCCCATCACCCAGCGCCCGCCCGCGACGGCCGGGGCCGCCGCCGCAGTGGGATGGCGCGCACCGGCGCGCGGCTGTCCACGCCGAGCCCGGACTCCCAGCCGGGGCGGATCCCGTGGGCGTCGAACACCTTGGGGGTACGGGACGGGTGCGGCGCCGGGGTCCTCCAGGAAGCCGGGGAGTGGTGACGGTGCGTCAGGACGATGCTTGATCGCCGAAGTTCCGGAAATCCAGGTGCTTATCGGTAGATGCAGGGCCCTTCGGCGCTCCCGGGCGGGGTGGTGGCGGCCGCACGGCCTGCCGCGCGTGCGGTCCGCTCACCCCTTCGGCGGCCGGGGCTCCCGGTAGCCTGGCCGGATGACCGATGGACTACCCCCCGGCGGCGTCGAGATCACCGAGGCCGAGGCCGGGGCCAGGTGGGCGGACGCCTGGACGCCCGCCGAGGTGGCGGCCCGGCTCGCAGGCGTCTCGGCCCCCTGGTGCGTCGCCGGGGGATGGGCCATCGACCTGTTCACGGGCGAGCGGACCCGCCGGCACAGCGACCTGGAGATCGCCGTCCCGGCCGCCTCCTTCCCCGAAGTGCAGTCCCGGTTCGACGAGTTCGCCTTCGACATCGTGGCGTCCGGACACCTCTGGCAGACCCCCGCGCCGGAGGTGTGGGAGCTGACCCACCAGACCTGGCTGCGCGACCCGGCGACCGGGAACTTCCTGGTGGACGTCTTCCGCGAGCCGCACGACGGCCCGACCTGGATCTGCCGGCGCGACCCGTCGATCCGCCTGCCGTACACCGCCGTCGTCCGCCGCACGGCGGACGGGATCCCCTACCTCGCACCGGAGTTGACCCTGCTGTTCAAGGCCAAGGCCGCCCGCCCCAAGGACCGGCAGGACCTGGCCGTCGCACTTCCCCTGATGGACGGCACCCAGCGGCGGACACTGGCCGCCCTCCTCGCCCGGGTACACCCCGGACACCCCTGGCTGAACCGCCTCGGGCCGGCCGCCGGGCCGACCGCACCGCCGCCCGGCGGCCCAACCGCCGTGTCCTGAGCGACGGATGACCACCCGTCGGCTCCGCCGGGCCGGAGGGGCTCTGCCAGCACGTCCGAGGAGGCGCCGCCGGCCGGCAACGGCCCCGGGCGCGTTACCGGATCGGGTGAAGATCCCCGGAGTGCCGGACACGCCGGGCCCGGCACCGGCACGCTGCTGACGGGTTCGCGGGGTTCGCGGGCCCGGTGGCGAGCGGAGGGGCGGCGGTGGCGGTGGAACAGGTCTTCGGAGGTCCCGCCCCGCCCGTGGGGGCGGTCGTGCCGCGGCCGGCCGCGGGGGAGCGGGCGGTCCCGGTGCCGCACCACGTCGCCTGCGTCATGGACGGCAACGGGCGCTGGGCGGCGCGGCGCGACCTGCCGCGGACCTCCGGTCACCGCGCCGCCGAGGCGACGGTGATCGACGTCATCGAGGCGGCCCGGTCGGCCGGCGTGCGGTGGCTCAGCCTGTACGCGTTCTCCACCGAGAACTGGCACCGCCCCGGCGAGGAGGTCGACTACCTCCTGCGCCTGGTGCGCCGGGTCGTGCGCAAGCACGCGCCGCTGCTGCACGCCCGCGGCATCCGCTGCCGCTTCCTCGGCGGCGCGGATCCGCGGATCCCGGCCGCGCTGGCCCGCGACTTCGCCGACCTGACGACGCTCACCGGCCGCAACCGGGGCATGACGCTGACCGTGGCGTTCGACCACGGCGGGCGCCGGGACATCGTCGAGGCCGCGCGCTCGCTGATCCGCAGCGGCGCGGCGCCCGAGGCCGTGGACGAGGACAGCTTCGCGGCCCATCTGCCCTTCCCCGACACCCCGGACGTGGACCTGGTCATCCGGACCTCGGGGGAGCAGCGCATCTCGAACTTCATGCTCTGGCAGGTCGCCTATGCCGAGTGGGTCTTCCCGCCGGTGCTGTGGCCCGACTTCCGCGCCACGCACTTCCTGGAGTGCCTGAACACCTATCAGCGACGCCACCGCCGGTTCGGCGGCGTGGCGGCCGACACGAAGGGAGAACCCGGACCGTGACCCAGACGACCGGCAACCACCCGGGCGGCACGGAGTCCGCCCCCGCAGCACGCACCGCCCCCGACGCGGAGCCCGCCCCCGACGCGGAGCCCGCGCCCGAAGACACCGCCCCCGAAGAGACCGCGCCCGCCGCCGGGTCCGCCGCGCGGCCGGGACCGCTGTTCGGCCCGGGGACGCGGTTCCACCGGCTCTTCGACGACCCCTGCTGGGCCGTGGCCATGATCCGGGCGACGGTCCTGGAGGCCGCCCACCCGCAGATCGGCGCGGCCCTGGCCGACAGCTCCACCTTCGTGACGCACCCCTGGCGACGGCTGAACAACACCCTGCGCAGCCTGCAGCGCATGACCGGCACGGACGAACCGGCGCGGGACCGGGAGGCGGCCCGGCTCAACCGGCTGCACGCCCGGCTGAACGGCACCGACGCCGCGGACAGGCCCTACGACGCCATGGACCCGGCCGCCCGCGTGTGGGTGGTCGCCACGATGTTCGAGAGCGCCGTCACCATGTTCCGCTGGAGCGGGCGGCCGCTCGACCAGGCCGCGATGGAGGAGCTGTACGCGCAGTTCCAGGCCTTCCTGACGGTGATGGGCCCCTCCTCCGGTCAACTCCCCGAGTCCCTGAGGGACTTCTGGCCGTACTACGACCGGGTGGTCGAGGAGGAGCTGGAGAACACCGAGGCGCTGCGCACGATTCTCTACCACCTCTTCGACCACCTTCCGGCGCCGCCGCTGCTGGAGGGCCTGCCCACGCTGTGGGCGGCCGGCCGCGCCCTGGCCGGGCCGGCGATCGGCGTGGTCACGGTCGCCTCGCTCCCGGAGGCGTTCCGCAGGCGGGCCGGGCTGACCGAGATCCCCGGTGCCCAGACGCTGACCCAGGGCGCCTACCTGGCCCTGGGCGCGACGCGGCTGCTGCCGGACGGCTGGATCACCGCCGAGAACCTCATCGACCTGCTCTCCCTGTCGCCCGACAGCGACGACCCCAGGGCCAGGGCACTGGCCGCCGTGGGCGACGGGATGAAGCGGTTCGGCGCGCTGCTGCGACTGGCCACCCCGCTGCCGGACGAGCCCGACGGCTCCGGCAGGTCCGGCACCGGCCGGCCGGCCGGGCGCACGGCGCGCGACGGCGCACCGCAGCGCGGCGCCGAGGAGTTCTTCGACGCCGTGCTGGACCAGACCGGGAACGGCTACCTGGACTGGCCCGACCTCGCGGCCATGGCCCGGGAGCTGTCCGGCCGGCTCGACCTGGACGAGCCGGAGGAGACCAGGCTCTACGACGCCTACGCCGCGTGGTGGCGGGAGCTCCAGTCGACACTCGACACGGACGGCGACGGCCGGATCAGCCGGCAGGAGTACGCGCAGGCGGTCCCCTCCCTCGCCGGCCCGGCCCTGATCCGGGTCGCCGAGGTGCTGTTCGACGCGACCGACGCCGACGGCAACCAGTCCATCGACGCGGACGAGTACCGTGCCCTGTTCCGCACCGGCTTCCGGCGCGAACTGCTCGACTCGGACGGGACGTACACGCGGGCCGCCTTCGTCAAGGACTTCCTCGCCTTCATGGCGGGCCGCCGGCGGTCCACCGCCTTCGACCCGCTGCTCGCCCAGGCGTGATCCCACCGGGGCCTGCCGGCCCCCGGCAGGCCCGGTCCGGCCGGACCGGGCCTACACGGACTGCGACAGGGACGGCGCCGGCATCCGGTCGGTGACGACGAGCGAGTAGTCGACGCCGACCGACACGTCCCCGGAGGAGCCGCGGAAGACGACCTCATGGCGGCCGGGCGTGAGCGTCCCGAGGCGCACCCACAGGCCGCAGGAGTAGGTGAAGAAGTAGCCCCGCTTGTCGGAGACGGGGTTGCCCGGGGCGGTGTTGACGGTGATCGGGGTCGCGCCCAGTTCCTCGATCGCCAGGTTCCTGCCGTCCAGGACGGCGCTGCCCTTCGCCTCGTTCATGAAGGGCAGGCAGTCCGCGGCCGGCCCGTACCGGTTGAGCACCGGGAAGGCGATCTGCGCGTTCACGGGCAGGGTGCAGGTGCGGGCGACCGTCCCGCCGAAGGTGCCCGCCAGCAGCCAGATGCCGTCCTTCTGCCGCTCGCCGCAGAACCGGCCGTCCGGGTCGGTCACCGGGTTGCGCCCGGACTCGATCGAGGCGGCCCAGCTCCACCAGCGGCCCTGGAGCTCGGCCGGGGTGAGGGTGCGCAGGTCGACGCGGGTGGGCTCGGGCGTCGGCTCGTCGCTCGTCGCGGCCTGCGCGCCGAGCGCCGAGGACGGCGCGGGGCCGGGGTCCACCGCGCCGGAGCAGGCACTGACCAGGGCCAGGACCGCGGAGAGCAGCACGGGAACACGACCGGAACGCATGATCGAATCGTACGGGAGGCCTGTCGGCCCGCCCGGCCCGGGGCCCGGCCCCGGGCCGGTGCCTGGGCCGGTGCCTGGGCCGGTGCTGCCTCCGGGCGGGCGAGGGGCTGCCGGCGGGCGCGACTTTCGGACGATTCGGCCCCGGGCGGAGGGCCCCAGCCGCCCGGTGGGTGCGGTCCCGTCCCAGGACCCGCCCGCCGCCGGGTGAACGTGCCTGCCCGGCGGCGGCGCCGGTGGGTTTTCCGCCGTCATATGCGCGGCGGCGCGGGAAGTTCCTATATTCAGGCCCCGGACACCCCGTGCGGCCGGTCCGGCGATCGCCTGCGGGCCGGTCCGCCACTTCGACACCGAGGCGGAGAACTGTGAACAGCCAGACCAGGAACAGGATCGCCGGAAGTCTCCTGACGGTGGTCGCGGCCGCCGCGTCCATCACGGTCGCCGCCCCGGCGGCCCGGGCCCAGGGCACCTCGCCGGCCGTCGTCCAGGGCATCAACTGCAGCACCGGGACCTTCGGCAGCGACGGCAACCAGCAGTACTTCACCATCTCCTGCTCGGCCACCGGCACCACCAAGTGGTGGGTCAACGTCAGCTGCTCGAACGGGACCACCAGGACCGCCGGCCCGTACACGACCTTCCAGAACGTGCGCGTCTACTGCCCGCCGAACACCCTGGCCCAGCAGGGGTGGGTCTCCTACAGCTGACCGGTACAACGGACCGGCCACGGCATCCCCGGCGTCCGGCGGCCCGGGCGCGCGCCCGTCGGGGTGCGCCCGGGCCGCGCGCCGCCGCCCCCCTGCCCGCCCCTGTCCGGCCCGCCCGCGCTGCCCGCGTCCGCCCGCGCTGCCCGGTACACCGCCGCGGCCCCCGGACCTGCTGCCCCCGGTGTCTGCTGTCCCGGTGTCTGCTGTCCCCGGCGCCTGCGCCGCTCCCCGCGGCTGCCCTCGGGGAGCGCCCGCGTCCGACCGCCCGCGTCCGGCGTCCCGGGCCTCGGCGCCCGCCGCCGCCGCGGGGCCGGTCCTTTTTCGCCTGAAGTGGTCCCCCCGTTGTATCGTCGTGGACGGTGCCGGACCGTGACAGCGGACAGTCACCGGAGCATCAACGGACCATGTGCCACAGGGGCCCGACCCGCGCCCGGGTCGACGGGCCGCGGTGCGGCTCGCGCGCGACGGCGCGGTGCCGCCGGGGCCCGGCGCCATGACGCCGGTCATGGCGAGGGGCTCCACGATCCGCCGGCACAGCCGGCAGGTCCGCCGACCTTCTCCGGTGCGGACCCGCCTGCGCCGCCGAGGCCTGGCGGGGGAGCGGCAGGCGAGCGGCCGGGACGAGGGGATCCGCGAGGCCGGGGCCCTGCGCCGCACGGCCGCCACGCTCCGGCGACGCCGTCCATCGGACGTCTTCGCCGGACACACGGCACGCACGACCGCCTCGGCGGCGGGCGCGGGTGTCGGCGCCTGACATCATCATCCCGCACAGCGGACGCTGCGGCCGGGGAACGCTCCACCCATAGCGGACCCCACCGGGCGCACCGCACACGACACCGCTCCACACCCACGAGGACAGGGAACCACCACCTGTGGCAACCGATTACGACGCCCCCCGCAAGACCGACTCCGACGAGGGGTCGCACGACAGCATCGAGGAGCTGAAGGCCCGACGAACCGACACCTCGTCCTCCAGCATCGACGCCGTCGACCAGCTCGAATCGGCCGACGGCGTGCAACTGCCGGGTGCCGACCTCTCCGGTGAGGAACTCACCGTCACCGTCCAGCCGATGCAGGCCGACGAGTTCACCTGCACCCGCTGCTTCCTCGTCCACCACCGAAGCCGGCTCGCACGCGCGGACAAGAACGGTCCCGTCTGCCGCGACTGCGACTAGCTCTTACCCGACCCGGACACACCCCCGGGGCGGTGCCGTTGACCGGCACCGCACCCCGGGGTCCGTCCTGTCTGACACCGTCCGACACCGCCCGGCCCGGCACGTCCCGGCCCGGCGGTGCGGCTCCGGCGGCACCGGCCGCGTCCAGGACGCGTTCCCCTACCGCCGGTGACCCCCGTGCGGAATACGTTTGTTGACGTATCTTCCGCCGAGATCACCCGAGACCGTTGACCACGGTGCCTCCCGACGATTGGCTCTCCTGGAGCCCGTCGCCGGGAGGGAGCCCGGCCGGGCGATCCGAGGGGAAGGACGGAACTCATGGCACGCACCCGTACCACCGGCAACCGGTGGCTGGTCGGCAGCGGCGGCATCCTCGCGGCGACCGCCGTACTCGTCGCGACCGCGGCCCCCGCCCAGGCCGGCCCGGCGCCGCGCGGCACCGTCCAGGTCAGTGTCGGATTCAACGGCGCGGTGCCGGACAGCCAGTCATGGAGCCAGGGGGTCAGTGCCGACGGCCGCTACGCCCTGTTCACCTCGTGGGCCACGAACCTGGTGTCCCAGCCCGCGAAGAGCGCCCGCGACGCCTACGTCCGCGACCTGAGGACCGGCCGCACCGAGCGGGTCAACCTGTCGGACGACGGCAACGCGCTGGACGGCTTCACCGACTACGTCGCGATCAACGCCGACGGCCGCTACGTCGCCTTCGACAGCGAAGCCGCGGACGTGGTGGCCGGCAAGCAGGTCCAGGGGCGCGACGAGGTGTACGTCCGGGACCGGTGGACCGGCCGCACCGAGCTGGTCAGCGGCGGCCTCACCAGTACCGACACCGACCGGTTCCACGGCTCGTACGCGCCCTCGATCAGCGCGAACGGCCGCTACGTGGCCTTCACCTCCAGCCGGACCGACCTCGTCCCGGACCTCCAGGGCGGCGATCCCTCGCTGTCCAGGCCCTACACCTGGGACTACAACATCTACGTCACCGACCGCTGGAGCGGGAAGACCCGGCTGGTGACCCGCGGCGTGGACGGCAAGCCGGGCGACGGGATGTCCCTCAACCCGACGATCAGTGCGGACGGCCGCACCGTCGGCTTCACCTCCCTCGCCGGCAACCTGCTGCCCGCCGGGCAGACCCCCGCCCTGGCCGCCCCGGCCGCCGGCGCCGCCGCCCCCGCCGACGTGGAGCTGGCCCCGGGCATCGCCCCGGCCGTGCCCCGCAGCGTCCGGGAGGGCGTGGCCCAGCCGAGCCTGGCCCGGCCGACGACCGGCGCCTACTACACCTACGACGTGGGGTCCGGCCGCATCTCCGCCGCGAGCCTCGACCTCGACGGCAACCTCGGCTACGCGAGCTTCGACGCGACGATCAGCCCCGACGGGCGGCGCGCGATCTACGCCCTGCCCGAGCCCGGCGGGTCGACCCACGGCCACCGGTACCACACCGTGCTGTACGTCCGGGACCTCGGGAAGGGCACCGTGACGAAGATCAGCGGGGGCCTGCCCGGCACCTCCTCGGTCGGCTCCTCCGACCACGGGCGGATCACCGCCGACAACCGCTGGGTCTACTTCTCCTCCGCCGCCGACAACCTGGTGGCGGGCCCGCAGCACCCGGACTGGGACGTCTACCGCCACGACCTGCGCACCGGCCGCACCGAGCGGGTCGCCACCGCGCCGGACGGCTCGCTCGGCAACGGGTCCTCGATCGACCCGTCCGTGGACGCCCGCGGCGAGACGGTGGTCTTCGGCTCGACCAGCGGCAACCTGGCGGCCGGCACCGGCGGCCCGGCGACCGCCGACAACCAGGTCTTCGCCCGCACCGCCGGGCACCACGGCGGCGGCCACGACCACGGCGGGCACGACGACCAGGGCGGGCACGACGACGACTGACCGGTAGCCGCCGCCCGCACCGCGAAGCGCCCGGCCGCGGCCTCTCCAGGGGGCCGCGGCGAGGGGGCCGCGGCGCGGGTGTCGTCGAGGAACGAGTCGGACGGTCCGGGGCTCAGCGGGCGCTGCCGAGGTTCCGGTCGCTGTCGGAGCCCTCGAGCAGCAGGGTGGTCTCCTCGATCCGGCGGAAGCGCCCGTCGGGGGCGAACTCGGCGAACAGGTAGACCTCCATCCGCACCGTGGACCCGTCGGTCTTGACGACCTCCATCGTGTGGCGGTCGGCGTACCGGTCGCCGGACGAGAGCTCGTCGTGCACCTGGACCGAGCCGCCGGCCACGACCGTGCGCAGGTGGGCGATGTGGGCGAGGAACTGCGTCCGGTCGTCCCAGCGGCCGTCGGTGCGCTGGCGGTAGTCGGGGGCGAAGTGCCGGTCGGCGGCCTCGTCCAGGTCGAGGCCCGGGGTGAGGAGCAGGTCGGTGAGGGCGGTGCGGATGTCGGTGCGGACGTCGGTGCGGCTCATGGGGGTTCCTCCGGTGTGACGGCGACGGCCCGCACGGGGGACGTGCGGGAGTGGCGGTGATGCGTGCCTTAAGCACGCTTCTTACCGTAGCCGAAAAGCGTGCTCGGCGCACGCTAATCTTGGGAGGTGACGAACACGACCGGGAACGACATCGCCCACGCGCTGGGACTGCTCCTCCGGCGCGGCACCCGCGCCCGCATCTACGCCCACCTCACCGACGGACTGGGGGAGGCGGTCGACGAACTCACCTACCCGGTCCTCAGCGGCCTCGCCCGGACCGGCCCGTGCAGCGCGGCGGACCTGGGACGCGAGGTCGGACTGGACCGCACCACCGTCACCCGCCGCGCCGACCGCCTCGAACGGGCCGGCCTGCTCCGACGCGAGCCCGACCCCGCCGACGGCCGCGCGACCCTGCTCGCCCTCACCGACGACGGCCGCAGCACGGTGGCGGCCACCAGGGACCGGCTCGCCACGGCCATCGCGGCCTCACTCGCCTCGTGGCCGCAGACGGACGCCCAGGACTTCGCCCGCCTCCTGCGCCGCTTCGTCGAGCAGGGCCCCTTCGCCGACCAGAGCCCCTCCGTCGAGCAGGGCCCCTCCGCCGCCGACCATGACTGACCGCCACCGGCGCGGAGCGCCGCGGGACGGGTGTCGGGTGCCTGGGGGCGGGCGCAGGGAACGTGCGGGAACGAGAAGGCCGGGCGAGTGCCGGATGGCCCCGCCCGGCCCGTACGCCGTGGCTGTCAGCTGTTGCCGCAGGGCGGGCAGGGGGTGCAGTGCTGGATCCGGACGTCGTCGACGACCGGCCCGTACGCGCTGTTGGGCGTCGTGCTGACGAAGGCGACGGTGGTGGTCGAGCCGGTGGCCTGGAAGGTGAACTGCCGGCCGACGTACCCCATGTTCGTGAGCGTCTTGCCGGTGGTGTTGAAGGAGAAGTCCTGGAAGTTCTGACCGTCGATGAGGGCGCTGCCGGTCTTGAGGGCCGGGGCGCCTGCGGGGTTGCCGGCCAGGGCGTAGGTGACGGTGTAGCTCGCGCCGGGGACGGTGGTGAAAGTCTGGGCCACCGCACCGGAGTTGCCGCCGTTGAGGTCGACGGACTGGTCGCCCTCCGCCGCCTGCCAGAAGCCGGCGCCGATCAGGTCGACGCTCCCCGCGGTCACCCGCCACGGCCCGATGGTCTGTCCCGCGGTCAGGGTGGTGAAGCTGTTGGCCGCTGCCCGCGGGTACTCGAAGCTGCCGTCGTCGAAGTGGCTGGCGGTCTGCGCCGAGGCCGTGGTGGCGGCGCCGACGAGCAGGACAGAGGTGGCGGCGATGACGCAGGCGCGCATGGCAAGCACGGTTTCCCCTCCCGAACGGGTGGCATCACACCGAAATGGTGTGTCCACAAATAAGATAGGGAGGTTCGAGGGTCGGAAAAAGACCTCGAAAGAAAGACATCTAATCTCACCTAATGTCCCGGTCCTGGATTCCCCGGATTCCCCGGAATCCCCCGTCGGGGCTCCGGGCCCTGCCATGATCGTCATGTTGCGTTTCGTGGATCTTCCGAATCAGGACAGGGCAGGACAGGAGAGCGGCTGTGGCAGAGCGGCAGAACGGCACCGTGAAGTGGTTCAACGACGAGAAGGGCTACGGCTTCATCACCCCGGAGTCCGGACCGGACCTGTTCGTCCACTTCCGGGCGATCCAGGGCGAGGGCTTCAAGTCCCTGGTCGAGGGGCAGAAGGTGACCTTCGTGGCGGTCCAGGGCCAGAAGGGGCTGCAGGCCGACGAGGTCCAGCCGGAGTAGTCCGCCCCCGGGCGTGCCCCCGGGCCTGACCCCGGACGGGACCGGGGGGCTCGCCTCCGTCGGGCCGTCAGCCGACCCGCGGGGCGGTGAGGACGACCTCCGTCGTGCCGCGGATGGCATGGCGGTCCACCTCGACCGCGACGCCGAAGGCCTGGCCGGTCGCCGACCGCTGCGGGACCAGGACCCCCGACGGGTGCGTCGATCCGCACAGGCCCGGCACGTCCGTCACGTCACCGGCCGTGAACGGGCCCTCGTCGATGTGGTCGAGCACGCCCGGCTCCAGGCCGGTCAGGTAGTCGTTCATGGCCTGCCGGGTGCTGCGGAACGTGACCGCCAGCCTCAACTGGCCGTCCGGCGCCCCGGCGCGGGCGATGTAGTGCACGTCGGTCGCGCCGGGCGGAAGCGTGATGCCCTTGGAGTCGAGCGCCCGCTCCAGCGGCAGCTCGGTTCCGGCGCATGCCCGGGCGTCGCCGAACGGATGGCCGTTCCCGCCGAGCAGCCACCGGAGGACTGCGGCGATCCCGAGCGCCACGATGACGGCCAGGACGACGGCGACCGCCGTCCCCGTCCGCCGGCCGGCCATCCTGGTACGCATCGCGACATCCCCCCGGAGTACGAACGACCCCCCGGCCGAACGGACCGGACGCTAGCACAGCCGTCTGACACTCCGTCCGACACCTCGTCCGACTCCCGTCCCATCGGGGGTGTCGCCCGTCCGGACAGCACCGCGGGGCCGATCGTGGCGCACCCGAACGAGGGGCTCGCCTCAGCCGGGCGCCCGCAGCCGTGCCGGCGGGTTCCGGTCGAAGCCCGCGGCCGAGGCCGTCACTCGAAGCGCGCGGGGTCGCCGGCCCCGCGTCGGACGATCTCCGCCTCGCCGCCGGAGAAGTCGACGACCGTCGTCGGCTCCGTACCGCAGTCGCCGGAGTCCACCACGGCGTCCAGCACGTGGTCGAGCCGCTCCTTGATCTCCCACCCCTGCGTCAACGGCTCGTCCTCGCCGGGCAGGAGCAGGGTGCTGGAGACGAGGGGCTCGCCGAGTTCGGCCAGCAGGGCCTGCGTGACGACGTGGTCGGGGATCCTGACCCCCACCGTCTTCTTCTTCGGGTGCATCAGACGGCGCGGGACCTCCTTGGTGGCAGGGAGGATGAAGGTGTAGCTGCCCGGCGTCGCCGCCTTGACGGCGCGGAAGACGGCGTTGTCGATGTGGACGAACTGCCCCAGCTGGGCGAAGTTCTCGCACATCAGCGTGAAGTGGTGGCGGTCGTCGAGCCGCCGGATCGACCGGATCCGTTCGAGGCCCTCGTGGTTGCCCATACGGCAGCCCAGGGCGAAACAGGAGTCGGTCGGGTACGCGATGAGGGCTCCGGAACGGAGGCTGTCGGCCACAGTGCCGATGGTGCGGGCCTGGGGGGTCTGCGGGTGCACGTCGAAGTACTTCGCCATTGGCCGACCCTACGGGATCCACCCGGCCGACCCGGACCGGCCCGCGCCGGAAGCCGGCCACCTCCATCGCCCGCGCCCGCACGACGACGGCGACCGCCGGCCGCCGCAGGCAACCCCGGTGGCGGGCAGCCGCACCTGGTGGCCTGGCTCCAGGACGCCCGCCGGCCTGCGGCCCGTCCCGGGGTCCGTCCCGTTCCGTGTGGCGAGCGGCGGGCTTGCGTTGCATTGTCTTCGCGATCATTGCAACGATATTGCCGCTTCTACCTGCATTTATCTGGCTTCTGTGCAACGAACTCGTTGCGCAAACCGTGAAGGCAACGTAGCTTTCCATGAAAAGGGGGAGCGGATCATGGTGACAGTGCAGAACCGGCAGCAGGCGGCACCCGGCGCGTTCGCGGCCTTCGCGCGCTTCGTACTTTGCGGTGGCGGGGTGGGGCTCGCCTCCAGCTTCGCCGTGGCGGCCCTCGCCACCCGGATTCCCTGGGCCCTCGCCAACGCCCTGGTCACCGTGCTCTCCACACTCCTCGCCACCGAGCTGCACGCCCGCTTCACCTTCGGCGCGGGCAGGCGCGCGACCCGGCGCCAGCACGCGCAGTCGGCCGGGTCGGCGGCCGCCGCGTACGCGGTGACCTGTGCGGCGGTGCTCACCCTGCACCAACTGGCGGCCGCACCCGGCGCGGCCCTCGAGCAGGCCGTCTACCTGACGGCCTCCGCACTCGCCGGCGTCGCGCGGTTCGCGGTGCTGCGCCTGGTCGTCTTCGCGCGCGGCCGCTCGCAGGCCGTGGCCGCCCTCCGCACCACCCGTCCCGTGCCCGCGGCCGCGGCCCGCGCCTGCGCCCCGACCGGCCGTGCGGAACTCTGCCGAGCCGCCTGACCGTTCCGCCGGGCGGGCGTCCCGCGGCCCCGGGGCGCCCACGCCGTAGCCGTCCCCGAGTGGTCGAGGACGAGCGGGTCGATGGCGAGTGGGTCGAGGACGGGCGGGCCGCCTACGGCGTGCTGCTGAAGGCCCGTCGGTAGGAGCGGGGCGGCACCCCCCGGCGCCGCACGAACTGCTCGCGCAGCACGGCCGCGCTGCCGTAGCCGACCCGGCGGGCGATCTCCTCGACCGGGAGGTCCGTGGTCTCGAGGAGCTCCTCGGCGCGGCTGAGCCGCAGGCTGCGCAGCCAGGCGTGCGGAGTGGTGCCGGTCGCGGCGCCGAAGCGACGGGCGAAGGAACGTTTGCTCATCATCGCGCGGCGGGCCAGTTCCGTCACGGGCAGCGGCTCGTGGAGGTGCTCGCGGGCCCAGCCGAGGACCGCGGCGAGCCGCTCGTCCTGGCCGTCCTCGGGAACGGGCGCGGCCAGGTACTGGGCCTGCCCGCCGTCGCGGTGCGAGGGCAGCACCATGTCCCGGGCGACGGCGTTGGCGAGCGCGGCGCCGTACTCCCGCCGCAGCAGGTGCAGGCACAGGTCGAAGCCCGCGGCCGCTCCGGCGCCCGTGACGATGCTCCCCTCGTCGACGTAGAGCGCCTCGGCCTCCACGGCGACCTCCGGGTGGCGGTCGGCGAGGAGAGCGGCGAACCGCCAGTGGGTGGTCGCCCGGCGGCCGTCGAGGAGTCCGGCGGCGGCGAGCGCGAACGTGCCCACGCAGTGCGCCGCGACCACGGCGCCCCGCTCGTGCCCGGCCCGCAGCGCGTCGAGTACGGCGGGGGACGGCGGCACGCGGAACCCGGCCCCGGGCAGGGCGATGAGCAGATCGGCACCGGCGAGCCGGTCCAGCCCGTGCGCGACGGACAGCGGCACACCGCAGTCCGTCGGTACCGGCCCGGGCCGGTCGGCGCACAGGGCGAAGTCGAACCCGGGCAGCCCCGCCCCGTGGGGGCCGAACACCTCGGTGACGATGCCGGCGGCGAGCAGGCCGACACCGGCAGGGGCGTACGCGGCGACGGTCTTGAAAGGCGGCACCGTCGCAGTCTGGCACACCCGTGGCACGAATCCTGCGATCACCGGCATCAGTGCCACTCGTGAACGACCCCCGCACCAGGAACCATGGAAGCCATGACAGACGCACCGCTCGGCCGCAGCGCCGTGTACCAGGTCCTGACCACCGGCTACGTGGGCTCCACCGGCCCCGGGGTCGCCGCAACCGTCTCCTACGTCTCCGACGCGGGACGGCACGTGATCTTCGACCCGGGCATGGTGGCGAGCCCCGACCGCATCCTCGCCCCGCTCGCGGAGCTCGGCCTGACGGCCGATGACATCACCGACGTGGTCCTCAGCCACCACCACCCGGACAACACCATGAACGTCGGCCTCTTCGCCCGAGCCCGGGTCCACGACCACAAGGTGGAGTACCAGGGCGACCAGTGGACGAACCGGGACGCGGAGGGCTACGAACTCACCCCGTCGCTGCGCCTGATCCGCACCCCCGGCCACAGCCCCGAGGACATCACGCTGCTGGCGGGCACGGACACGGGCGTGGTCGCCTTCGCCGGCGACCTGTGGTGGCACGCGAACGGCCCGGAGAACGATCCGGTGGCTCCGGACCGCGACCAGCTGCGCGCCTCCCGGCTGCGGGTGCTGGCAGCGGCGGACCTGGTCGTCCCCGGCCACGGCGGCCCCTTCGAGCCCGACGACACGACCCCGCGCTAGGTCCTGCCGCAGGGCGGGCGGGCCGAGTCGTCGGCTCTGCCCGCGGCGAATCTGCGGTGGGCAGAGAAACCGCATCCAGGGGTCTCCCGGGGTCAAGAGTGGAGTCGACGGCATCCCGCCTCGGCCAAGGAGACCAGATGACTTCACCCACCACGCTCGCACCCCGCGCGGAGGAGGGCGACACGCCACCCAGCCGCTTCGACGACCACCTCGCGGCGCAGCTGCTCGCCCAGCGGATCGTCCTCCTCGGCACGCAGGTCGACGACGTGTCGGCCAACCGGGTGTGCGCGCAGCTGCTCCTGCTGTCGGCGGAGGACCCCCGTACCGACATCAGCCTGTACATCAACAGCCCCGGCGGGTCGGTCACCGCGGGCCTCGCCATCTACGACACCATGCGGCTCATCCCGAACGACGTCTCGACGCTGGCCATGGGGTTCGCCGCCAGCATGGGCCAGTTCCTGCTCACCGTGGGGGCGCCCGGCAAGCGGTTCGCGCTGCCCAACGCGCGGATCATGATGCACCAGCCCTCGGCGGGCATCGGCGGCACCGCCGCGGACATCGAGATCCAGGCGGAGAACCTCCAGTTCACCAAGAAGGCCATCGAGCGGATCACCGCCGAGCACTCCGGTCAGAGCGAGGAGACGATCGCCCGGGACGGCGACCGGGACCGCTGGTTCACGGCCGAGCAGGCCAGGGAGTACGGGATCGTGGACCGGGTGGTGGAGTCGCTCGCCGACATCCGCCCGGCCTCGTCCCGCCGACGGATGGGGCTGTGACATGGGGTCGTACACGGTTCCCTACGTCATCGAGCGGACCGCGCAGGGCGAACGGTCCTACGACGTCTTCAGCCGGCTGCTGAACGAGCGGATCATCTTCCTCGGCACCGAGATCGACGACGGCGTGGCCAATGTGGTCATCGCGCAGCTCCTGCACCTGGAGTCGGAGAGCCCGGAGCGCGAGATCTCGATCTATCTCAACTCGCCCGGTGGATCGTTCACTTCGCTGATGGCGATCTACGACACGATGACGTTCGTGCAGGCGCCGATCTCCACGTTCTGCGTCGGTCAGGCCGCGTCCACGGCGGCGGTGCTGCTGGCCGGCGGCGATCCCGGGCGCCGCTTCGTGCTCAAGCACGCGCGGGTGCTGCTCGGCCAGCCGGCCAGCGGCGGGCGGCAGGGGACGGTCTCCGACCTCAGCCTCGCGGCCAAGGAGATGGTCCGCATCCGCTCGGAGGTGGAGGAGATCCTGTCCCGGCACACGCACCAGGACGCGGCGACGCTGCGCGCGGACATGGACCGGGACAAGGTGCTCACCGCCGAGGACGCGGTCGCCTACGGGATCGCCGACGAGGTGCTGAGCCGGCGGCTCGCGTTCGGCTGACCCGCGCGGCCGCGGGAACGAGCGGGCCGGTGCGGCGGAGCGGCGCGACAGGGGTGCGCCGCTCCGCCGCACCGGCCTTCGGTCTGGTTGCCGGTCCGGTCCGGTCCGGTCAGGCGGCGAGGCAGAGGCCGCCGGACTGCGCGGTGGGCGCCGTGCGGCCCCGGCCGGTCCGCCCGGCCAGGCCTGCCCGGCTCGGGGCCAGCCCGTCCTGGGCGAGCGAGAGCAGGTCGCCGAGGCCGAGCCCGAGGGCCCGGGCGGCGGCCGCGAGCACCTCGGAGGAGCCCTCCTTGCGCCCGCGCTCCAGCTCCGACAGGTACGGCACCGAGATCCGGGCCGCCTCCGCGACGTCCTTCAGCGTGCGCTCCTGGGCGAGCCGCTCGCGCCGCAGCACGTCGCCGACGAGGTCGCGCCACAGGGGTTCCTTCGGCGCGGGTGTCCGGGGCGCTCCCGCCGGTCGCAGCGGGGCGCGGTTCGCCCCACCGGAACCGGGCGACGAGGCCTGCGGGCGCAGGGGGATGACGCGGGCTTCGTTCGGCGCATGAGTACTCACCCCTTCAGCCTAGGGATCCGCGGCCCCGGGGGAAGGGAACGGCGTTCTGCCCTGGGAGAATCCGCCGGCGGGGCCCGTCACCGGGCTCGGCCCGGCGCCGCCGCCGTGCCTGCGGGACCGGCATCCGCCCGGCCACTAGCTTTGCCGCAGGGCGGGCCCGATGCAGTGCAAAGGAGCGGTGACGAGTGTCGAACTCGGCGAAGCGGCGGATCTTCACGATGCTGGACGCGAACGGCGACGGCGTGGTCTCGCACGGCGAATACCTCGCGCGGGTCGACCGGGCAGCCGCAGCCGTCGGACGCGATCCGCACGACCCGCTGGTCGCCGTGGCCCGGGCGGCCCACGAGGAGGTCTTCCGGCAGATGGACGGCGACGGCGACGGGCGCGTCACCTTCGAGGAGTACCGTTCCTGGGCGGGCCACGAGGCGTTCGAGGAGTCCTGCCGCCCCGCCCTCGGCTCGCTGTTCGACCTCGCAGACGCGGACGGCGACGGACACCTGACCCGGCAGGAGTTCACCCGCCTGCGCGCGGCCACCGGCAACACCCAGGACGGGGCGGCCGCCGCGTTCGACGCCCTGGACGCCGGCGGGCGCGGGGTCGTGGACCGCGCCGCCTACCTGGCGGCCATTCACGACTACCTCACCACCGGCGATTCCCCCATGGCCGAGTCCTACCCGGCCGCGCCGCCGGCCGTGCGGGCCGCCGCCGCGGGCTGACCGCCGACGCGCCTCCTGCGGCCCTCGCGGTCCGGCGCGGTCCGTTCCGGATGTCGGGCTGTCCCCGGCCGTCCCGGCCGCGGGGCACGCCCGTGCGGTCCCGGGCAACTCCGTGAGCGTATCGGCTCGTCAACAAGCCCGACGCGATCACGTCACATCCGGGTCAAGAGCAGGCCAAAGCCATGGTGCCGGCCCCGTCGGCCGCGCTATCAACATGGGAGCAGGGCCGCCGACTGACGGCCCGGAACACGGGGGGACCTCCTATGAGCAGCATCCGCACCGGCAAGCGCACGTGGACACTCGCCGCCCTCGCGGCGGTCGGCGCACTGACCCTCACCGCCTGCAACGACGACAGCGGGGCCGACACGGCGGTCAGCACTCCGCCGCCGGCCGCCGCCCCGACGACCCCGTCGGCCGCCGCGAGCACGCCCGCCGCCAAGCCGACCACCCCGGCGGCCGCGAGCACGCCCGCAGGCACCCCGGCCGGCGCGCCCACCAGCGTCCCCGCCCCCGCCGCCGGCGGCGGTACGGATGCCACCCCGGGGCAGACCTTCAAGATCGGCCAGCCCGCCCAGGTGCAGTTCACCTCCGGCAGCACCAAGGGCGTCATCGCCCTGTCCGTCAGCGCCATCGAGGCCGGCGACCCGACCGACCTGGACGCGCTCAAGCTGGGCGACAAGGTGAAGGGCCTGGTCCCGTACTACGTGCGCTACACGATCACCAACACCGGCACCACCGACCTGTCCTTCACCAGCGTGGACCACATGAAGGGCCTGCTGCCGGACGGCAGCGAGGCCCAGGAGCTGATGATCATCAGCGGCTTCGCCAAGTGCGCGAGCCCCTCGCTGCCGAAGGGCTTCACCAACGGCCAGACCGCCCAGGGCTGCGCCGTCGCCCTCGCCCCGACGGCCACCAAGGTCTCGGGCGCCGAGTACTGGGGATCCCCGTACAGCCTCGGCAAGGGCGCCATCTTCTGGAAGTAGCGGTGCAGGGTGGGGGTGCCGGTCCCGGCACCCCCACCCGCCTGTACTGGCCGCGGCGGCCCGCTGCGGCATCCCGCCGGGTCCCCGGGGTACCGTCCCCCCATGAACGAGTCCCACCGCCCGTCGCCCCGCCAGGGTGCGGCGGCAGTCCGCTCCATCCGGGCCCGGTACGCCCGCAGCTACCGGCTGCGCGTCGCCGCGCTGTTCGCGGGGGTCGCCCGCGACGGGCTCCTCGCCGCCTTCAAGGCCGTCTCGAAGGCGTCCCGCCGCTCCGACCCGGGCGGCGCCGACTCCTGACCGCGCGCCGCGGCCCCCGGAGAGCCGGCTACCCGGGGGAGTCGGCTACCCGGGGGAGGCGGCCGCGGCCCGGACGTGGAGGGCCAGGGTCAGCAGATCGCGGTCCCGGAAGTACCGCACCGCGTCGTCCTGGTGGGCCGTGGCGGTCTGACGGTCCCCGAGCGCGGTGATACAGCTCTCCAGGACTTCCCGCTCTTCCGGCTGCAGCGGGCCGCCACTGGCCAGACAGGCGCCGGCGCACTGTCCGACGCGGACCGCGACCGGGTCGCCCGGCGGGAGCAGGCCCGGCTTGCCGCTCCAGAACCCGACGGCGTGCAGCGCGCCCGCCCGGGGGTCCGCGTGCCACCGGCCGGTGCTGGTGTGCGGGTTCCGGTCCCGCACCCGCGGAGTACGCCGCCCGCCCCGCAGCTTCTCCTGACGGCGCATCGCCCCGTAGGCCCGGACCTCCTGCGTCTGCGCGTCCCGGCTGGCTTCCAGCACGGCCATGGCACGCATGAGGGCCGTCTCGTCCCGGCGGAAGTCACCGGCCTGGGAGGCGAGAAGGCCCAGGGTGGCGTGGAAGCCGATCGGCCGGTAGAGCTGTACGCAGGAGCGCAGCATCGACACCCGCAGCCCCAGCGGGAGGGACGGGTCGCGGACCTTGCGGGCGAAGGTGTTGAAGCTCACCACGACAGGCTACGGCCCGTGCCCGCCCTGCCTGTTGCGGCCCCGTCGGCCTGGCTCGCCGCAGACCGACCGGTGGGGCATTGTGGCAGAACGGCTCCTGCGCAGGTCAATTTCGGGCCGGAATCGAACCGATGTAGTGAACTTCCGCAAGCAATCCCGGGCACTGCGGGCCCGGTCGGCGATCCTGTCCCGCGCCCCGGCCCTCGGCCGAAGCGTCGCTGACCTGCGGGATTCCCGATCATGCGGCGACGAGGCCGGCCGTCACGGAGGGAGGAGCGGCCTCCGGGCCTTATTGCACCGGTCGTTGGCGATTCCTACCTTCACTGTCATGAGTATTCCCACGGAGCCCATCGGCAGCATCCCGCGTCCCCGCGCCCTCCAGGAAGCCCTGGCGGAACACGCCGAAGGCCGCCTGAGCGCAGCAGATCTGACGAAGATTCAGGCCCAGGCGACGGCCGAAACCCTCGACACACTGGAGGCGCTGGGCTGTACCGTCCTGGTGGACGGCGAGCAGAGCAAGCCCAGTTTCGTCACCTACCCCCTCGCCGGGCTGGCCACGCTCGACCCGAGCGGCGCCGTCATCCCCTTCGCCGACGGCCACACCAGGCAGCTGCCCGTGCTGACCGAGGGCCCCTTCCGCTACCAGGTCGGCGCCCACAGCTTCCTGCGCGACGCGCAGCGGCACACCGACCGGCCCGTCAAGCAGGCCGTCATCGCGCCCTCCGCCCTGAGCCTGCTCTACCCGGCCGACGGCATCGCCGGCTACTCGCGCGAGGCCTTCCTGGCCGACCTGGCCGACGAGGCCGAGGCCGACATCCGGGGCTGCCTGGACGCCGGCGCGCACAGCGTCCAACTCGACTTCACCGAGGGCCGGTTGTCCCTCAAGCTGGACCCGTCCGGCGGCCTGCTCGACCAGTTCGTCAGCCTCAACAACGAGGTGCTCGGCCGGTTCAGCGAGGAGGAGCGGGCCCGCCTGGGGGTGCACACCTGCCCCGGCGGGGACCACGACTCCACCCACAGCCTGGACGTCGACTACGCCCAGCTGCTGCCCAAGCTCTTCGAGTTGAGGGTCGGCAACTTCTACGTCCAGCTGGCCAGTGAGCTGGACCCGGACCGCGTGCTGGGTATCATCGCCGACCAACTGCGCCCGGGCATCCGGGTGTTCGTCGGGGTGACCGACCCGATCGACCCCGTCGTCGAGTCGGCGGAGGAGGTGCGCGACCGGGTGCTGCGGGCGGCCCGCTACATCCCGGTCGACCAGCTGGGCACCACGGACGACTGCGGGTTCTCGCCCTTCGCCGACGACAACTCCACCTCCCGCGACACGGCCTTCGCCAAGATCGGGGCGCGGGTGCGGGGCACCGCCCTGGCCGGGGAGGCGCTCGGCCTGTGACCCACGGGGCGGGCGGCGGCCGCGGCAGGCGGCCGCCGCCCACCCCCGGGATGCGGAGCCCCGCGGGCCACGCTCCGGGGTCTTCTTCGTTTCCAGGGGCGAGCTGCGGTCAGACGGAGCCGAACTCCCCGGCGGCAACGCCCTGAACGAAGGCGGACCAAGCGGCGGGGGAGAACCCCAACTCCGGGCCGCTCCGGTCCTTGCTGTCTCGGACCGGGACGACCTGTTCGGCTTGGGCGACGTTGGTGGCGACTTCGATGCACTGCCCGCCGTCGCCCTGAGAGTACGAAGCCGTCTTCCACTCGCGCGGGGGGCGCCAGCTGACGGCAATGGGACTGGTTGGAGTCACGTTGACTAGCTCCCTCATGACGCTCGTGATGAATCGGGCGGAGTCCTGGGCGGACAGGGCCTCTGCCCGAAGCCGATCATAGGCCCGGATGTGCTTCTCTATGGTCGGCGGATCGTTGACCGCATGCCCCCGACTCATGCTCTCCGAGTACGCCCAGCGTTCGCCGTCCGGTAGCTCCAGCAACGTGAAACCGCCTGTCGCACCAGTCTTCTCGCCCAGCTCGAACGGTGCCACCTGGATCACTATGTTCGGGTAGCGCCGGGGAACGTTGATCAGGTGTTGCAGTTGCTCACGCATGACGAGCCTGCCACCCACGCGTTGACGAATCACGGCTTCGTCCAGGACGACCACCAGGAACGGGCCCGAGGCAGCGAGGAACCTTGCTTGACGGCCGACGCGTGCTGATACCCCACGCTCAATGGCGTCTTCGCCGTCGTGGGGCTTGGCGAAACGGAACAGCGCCCGCGTGTACGCCGGGATCTGGAGAAGGCCGGATACGCGGTCGGTGCTGTACTCGCGAACCTGGGTTGCCCGCGCTTCAAGTCCAGCGAAGAACTTGAACCAGTCCGGGTGGTCGGGCGCAGTAGTCCAGTCGACGTCATCCCAGGCGGCCACGAGCTGCCCGCCGGTATCAAGCAGCACGTCGCACCGTTCGGCGAAGTCTCTGGGTGGCTGCCTCTCCAGTGACTCGAACTTGCGCACGTAGCTGTCGTCAAGGTTGAGGGCCCGTGACAGCGCGGCCCCGGAGTTGTAGCCGGCACTGAGCCGCACGTTCTGAAGTAGCCACGCCCATGCCTCTGGGGTGAGCGTTCGCCTTGCTGCCGGTCGTCCTGCCATGCCGTCCGCCATTCAGGACAGGGAATCCTGTCTCGCATCCCATTCAGGACAGTAGATCTGTCGTGCTGTCAGGTATACCGCTCCGACTACCCGGTGTCGTTGGCTGGTTACCGCACAGCAATGACGGAAGGTGGCAGCGGTGGGAACCATCTACACCCCGAAGCGGTACGAACGGGTGCGTGACGGGCGAAGCGGTCGCGTCGGTGAGTACATGTGCACGTACGCCGGATCGGTCCACCTGCGACCGCCCGGCGGCGGGTGCGAGTGGACCACTGACCCGGACCGGATCGAGCCCCTGAAGCCCGGTCTCGACCTTGAGCCGGCGGACCCGTCCGGGGCGCCTCCTCGACCGGCGCTGTGATGCGTGGCCGGTTCGGTGCAGCACTGATGAAAGGCGCAACAGCACCCCTCAGGAAGGCGCGGTAGTGACCCCCACAAACTCTTCCACCTGCCCGTGCGGCAGACCGGTCCATCTGACCGGAACCGCTACCGACGGCGATGTGCTCGACTGGGTCTGTGAGTGCCGACGCTTCGGCATCGTGCTCCCGCCGTGCTACCAGGCCAAGCACCCCGATGAGTCGCCGGTTATGGTCTGCGGCTGGAAGCGGCCGGCGGCTGCAGAGGTGGCCGCGTGAAACCCGCGGGGCCGCCGGTGTCCGGCGGCCCCGGTGGGGTGTCAGGGCCGGGGTGCGGCCTCGGTGAAGTAGCCGAAGAGGTCGGCGATGACGTCGGTGGAGCCGACGTGGTTGTAGATGTCCGTCCTGCCGTCGGCGTCGACCGGGGTGGTGACGTGGTTGGGGATGGTCGCGCCGCGCAGCAGGTTGAGGTTGCTGGTGCCCGGGCGGGGGGCGCCGTGGGCGTGGACGGTGAGGTAGCTGTCCTCGGTGGTGTTGGTGGCGGTGACGTTGAGGACGGCCGCGCTGGCGCCCGCCGGGATGCCGGACACCACGGTGGTGCTGTCCGGGCCCGGCTTGGCGAAGGGGCTGGTGCGGGTGTCGGTCAGGCGGACCGGCACGGTCGGGGTGAACCGGGCCCGGCCGTCGGGGGCGTAGTAGCCGAAGACGTCCAGGATGGCGTGGGTGGTCCCGTTGTGGTTGTAGACGTTGACGGTGCCGTCCGGGCCGACGGGGACGATGACCTGGTTGGACTTGTCCTTGCCCGGTTCGGGGTTCAGGTTGGAGCTGACCGGCTTGGCGGCGCCGCCGGCGAACACCTTGAGGTGGGTGTCGGCGGTGGTCTCGGTGCTGGTCAGGTTGAGGACCACGGAGGTGGCGTTCGCCGGGACGCCGCCGACGCCGGCGACCTTCACCGCCCGGGTCTCGCCCGCGCCGAGCCGGGCGCTCTGGCGGGTGTCGACCAGCCGGGTCGGCGCCAGCGGGGTGAACAGGTCGCCGCCGCCGGGCCGGTAGAAGCCGACGACGTCGATGATCACCTCCGCGCTGCCCGCGTTGAGCAGGGTGCTGATCTGGTGGGCCCTGCCGACCGGCACGGTGACCAGGTTGGAGGAGGTGCGCCCGGCCGCCAGGTTCACGTTGGAGGTGGTGGGGCGGGCCTGCCCGGTCGGCCAGACGCTGAGGTGGGTGTCCGTACTGGGGTCGGTGACGGTCACGTTGAGCACGACGGTGGAGATGTCCGCCGGCACGTCGACGGCACCGGGCGTGAGGCCGGTGGGGATGGTGAACGGCACCTCCCGCCCGGCCGTCAGCTCCAGGGAGGGATTCTCACGGGTGTCCACCAGCCGGTACGGCTCCCGGCGCAGGAAGCCGGCCGGGGTGTAGGCGGCCCGGTAGGGGCGGGTGACGGTGCTGGTGCGGCCGGCGTCGTCGGTGACCGTCACCGTGACGGTGTAGTCGCCCGGCGCGGCGTACCAGTGGACGACGGGGTCCGGCTTGGTGCGGGTGTCGGAGGTCCCGTCGCCGTAGTCCACCACGACCTTGGTCACGGACCACGGCGAGACGGTGCCGGACGGGTCGACCCGCACGCCCAGCGGGGAGGCGTCGCTCTGGTCGAAGCCCGGGACGTGCGGCGCGACCGAGGCGGCGGCGGTCAGCGGGCCGGGGGCGGTGGCCTCCACCTGCGCGGGCGGGGCCGCGAACGTCCGGCCCCAGTCCGTCAGCACGGTGACGGTCGGGCGGAAGTCCCCGGTCCGGGCGTAGGTGTGCTTGACGACCGGTGAGCCCGAGGTGACCGGCGGGGTGCCGTCGCCGAAGTCGAAGCGGTAGGAGAGCGCCGACGTCGGCCAGTGGGGCGCGGTGCCGGTGTCCGCCCGCAGGGTGATCTCGGTTCCGTACGGGGCCCGGGGCCGGTCGGGCCACAGGCCGACGGTCATCGTCTCCTGGCTCTCCGTCGCCCCGCGGTCGTGGTAGCCGAGTCCGGTCCCGGTGTTGGGCCTGCCGGGATCGTCGGCCGGGTGGGCGGCCGGGACGAAGCCGGGCGCGCTCTCGTCCGCCGAGTCGGCGGCGGCCCAGGACAGGTCCTCGCCCCAGGTCGGCAGCACCAGGTCGTGGCCGCCGGCCCGGCCGCCGGTCGCCGCCTCCAGCGACTGCGCCGTCTGGTGGCGGGCGCCGGCCCAGGAGTACGGGGTGCCGTTGCTGAACCGCGTGAAGAACGGCGCCACGGTGTTGTAGCCCGCGCGGGTGCCCTCCGCCGACGCGGCGGAGACCACGATCTCCGCGCCGTTCGGGTCGGGGCAGCTGAAGGGCGCGGCCGGGGAGTAGTGGTTGCGCACCACGTTGTTGAACACGCTCGACCCGGCGGAGTTCCCGGCGAGCTCGATGCCCGCCGCGCAGGAGTCGGCGACGGTGTTGTTGGTGACCGCGGTGCCGGGCGAGTCGGTCGCCCGGACCGAGCCGGCCACGGTGCGCACGACCGTGACCCGGCTGGAGCCGGTGATCTCGACGGCCTTGGCGTTCATCGACTCCACGACGACGTCGTGCACGCCGGCCAGCCGCACGCCGCCCCCCGCGGCGCCGCCGACCGCGGCCAGGCCTCGGATCGTGATGGGCCGCCCCGGCTCCCCGGACCGGGTGACCGCGGCGCCGTCGGCCTCGAACACCGACCGCGCGACCTCGACGGTCTGGCCCGGCAGGGCGGCCGCCGCAGCGGAGGTGACGGAGCAGAAGGGCTTCGCCCCGGTGCCAGGGCCGGAGTCCGAGCACCCCGGGTCCCACGCGTCGACCCGCAGCACGCCGGGGGCCTCCTCGGCGACCGCGGGAGAGGCGAGGGGTATGCCGCCGAGCACGGAGACGAGACCCGCGGTCAGCAGGCCCGTCGTACGGGATGGGCGCACTCGCGCTCCTCCGGGGAGATGGGGAAGGCGGCCCGTGGCCGAATGCCTCGGCTGAGCGGCGTGCCCGGGGACCGGCCCGCGTTCGGTCGCAGGCAGAGCGATTATGACGAAGCGCCCGCCGCCTGCCGCAACCGCCCCCCCCGCGGAGCGGACGCCGCCGCGACGCGGGTGACGCATGATCGGCCTGCCACCGGCCGCCCGGCCTCGCAGCCCGCCCGGCCCGCCGATCGGCGGGCGCCGCGCCGTCCGGCCCGCACGCCGCCGGATGTGATCCGGGACACACCGTGTCACAGGTTCGCTCCGGCCGGTGCCTTGTGGGCGTAACCCCGAGCGAACGGAGCAGGGACCATGACGAAGCACAGTGGCAGCCGGACCGAGGTCCTCGTGATCGGCGGCGGGTACGCCGGAGTCCTCGCGGCGAACCGCCTGACCAGCCGTGACGACGTGGCCGTGACCCTCGTCAACCCGCGTCCGGCGTTCGTCGAGCGCCTGCGCCTGCACCAGCTGGTGGCCGGGTCCGACGACGCGGTCGTCGACTACCGGGACGTCCTGAGCGAGCGGGTCACGCTCGTGGTCGACACCGCGACCGGGATCGACCGCCAGGCGCGCACCGTCTCGCTGGCCGACGGCAGCATCCTCGGGTACGACCACCTGGTCTACGCGGTCGGCAGCCGCAGCGGCGTGCCGCAGGTGCCCGGCGCCGACGCGTTCGCCTACCCGATCGCCACCCTGGAGGAGGCCGAGCGGCTGCGCGAGGCGGTGGCCGCCGCGCCCGCCACCGCACCGCTGACGGTCGTCGGTGGCGGCGCCACCGGCATCGAGACCGCGGCCGAACTCGCCGAGGCGGGCCGCACCGTCACCCTCGTCTGCGGGGGGCAGCTCGGCCCCTACCTGCACCCGCGCGGCCGCCGCTTCGTCGCCAGGCGCCTGGCGGCCCTCGGCGTGAGCGTCCTCGAAGGCCCCGGCACCAGGGCGGCATCCGTCACGGCCGACGCCGTGCACCTCGCCGACGGCCGCGAGGTACGCGGCCACCTGACGATCTGGGCCGCCGGCTTCGGCGTACCCGACCTGGCCGCCCGCAGCGGCCTCAGCACCGACGACACCGGCCGCCTGATCACCGACGAGACCCTGACCAGCATCGACGACGACCGCATCGTCGCCGCCGGCGACGCGGCCGCACCCTCGGGCCTCGCCTACCGGATGGGCTGCCAGTCCGCCGTCCAACTCGGCCCGCACGCCGCCGACGCCGTGCTGCGTCGGATCGGGGGAGGGCGGCCCGAAGCCGTCAGCATCGCCTTCGCCGGGCTGTGCGTCAGCCTCGGCCGCGGCGCCGGCATCTTCCAGTTCGCGCGCAAGGACGACACCGCCGTGCGGTTCCACCTCGGCGGCCGCCCGGGCGCGCGGCTGAAGGAGTTCGTCGTCTCCCACACCGTCAAGCAGCTCTCCGACGAGGCGCGCAAGCCCGGCGTCCGCGTCCTGAAGGCCAAGGACGACGCCCGGCAGCAGCGCGTCCGGGCCGCCGCACCCGCGCCGGTGTCCTAGTGCCGCGTCAGGCAACCTTCGCCCCGTCGCGACGCCCGGCACGCACTCTCGCCGCACCGGCCGAAAGCCCAAGTACGTCCAGTACGAGGGCTTCCGGCCGGCACGCCGATAGCACGCACCGGACGCCGCTCCTTGACGGGCAAAAGTTGCCTGATGCGGCACTAGCCGACGCCCGGAGCGGGCGGCCGGGTGCCGCCCGCTCCGCCCCGCCGGGGCAACCGGCGGCTGCCGCTCAGGCCTCCTTGACCACCACGGTCTTGGCCGCCTTGTCGTGGAAGCACTGCTGCAGCGGCTTGTCCCAGAGCAGCGACAGGACGTTCACCAGGGAGAACAGCGAACCGATGCAGTAGACCGCCTGGGGCAGCCCGTACACCGCGCTGCGGGCCCAGAGCTCGTTGTCGGAGGGGCGACCGCCGTGCAGCGCCGAGACCACCCGCAGCTTCATCACCTTCTTGCCGACGGTCTGCTGGCCCTGGCTGAGCATCATCACCGCCTCGTAGCCGAAGACGACCACGGCGCCGATGACGGCCCCCAGGATCGAGCCGACCGCGGTCGCCACGGCGAACTGGACCACGATCAACGGGATCAGCAGCACGCCGAAGTCGATCAGACGGGCCAGGAACCGGTCGACGGGAGGGGCTAGGGTGGGGCTGCCCGGCTGCGGCGGGCCGTAGGGGCCCGCCGGGCCCGGCGAGCCCGGCCACGGCGGGAGTTGGCCGTCGGCCTGGGGGTATCCGGCCTGGGGGTATCCGGGCTGCTGGTAGCCGGCCTGCGGCGGGTAGCCGGCGCCGGGCGTCGGGTCGTACGGGCCCTGCGGGGCACCGTAGCCCGGCTGGGCACCGTAGCCCGGCGCGGCGCCGTAGCCCGGCTGGGCCGGCGGAGGCTGCTTGCCGTAGGGGTCCTGGTCCGACGGGTGGCCGTAGCCGGGAGGCGGGTTCGTCATCGTTCTGCTCGTCTCGTAGAGGCTTGTCCCTCGGGTCTAGCGGTTCCGGTGATCCCTGAGGAAGTACCCGGGGCGAACCGTTACGTGAACAGCGGGGAAGCGTTGCCCGGTCACGGCGCGGCCCACCCGCGGGCAGGGCGGCGCCTGCCCTGATCGCGGACGAAGGGCGCCGGATAGGGTGCCCCCATGGACAGCGCCATCACCACCCCCAAGGATCTGGTCCACGGCTTCATGCTCCAGGTGCGCTCCGGCGCGCACCCCGAGCGGGCGGAGCTGTTCATGGCGGACCGGGTGCTCGCCCACCAGCAGCAGGCCGAGAACCGCTACTCCGTCGAGCGGACGCCCGGGCAGTACGCCGAGCACGTACGGGAGATGCGCGCCGCGTACGGGGAGTTCGCACTGACCGTCGAGGAGATCCTGGCGGACGGCGACCGGGTCTACGTCCGCTGGGTGCAGGACGGGCACCACCTCGCCGAGGTCGACGGCCACCCCCCGACCGGCGCACCGCTGCGGGAGATCGCCAGCGCGGTGTACCGGGTCGCGGACGGGCGGATCGTCGAGTACTGGATCCAGATCGACCGCCACGGCCTCACCGCCCAACTCCGCCAGCCCGCCACGGAGTAGAACGCCCACGCGACGGGCCCGGCCCGCATGGTGCGGACCGGGCCCGGGCGGTGGTGCGTCCGCATCGACGGGACGCGCAGTACGGGTCTAGGGAGTGCTCTCCCCGGGGCGGGCCCTGCTCATCTTCGCCGCCCTGGCCTGCGCCCAGCGCAGCAGCAGGACCGCGACCACCACCGCCATCAGCGCGGCCTTGCCGACCGGCACGAGCGCTCCGCCGCGCAGCGCCGAGGAGAACATCGGCGTCAGCGCCGCCACGCCCACGGCGGGCCCGGCCGCGTACCAGGCGGCGAACAGCAGCGGGCCCGTCCCGCCGCCCGCGCCCTGGGCCGGGGAGAACATCAGGTCCTTGCGCAGCACCCCGCGGCAGGCGTTCACCAGCCCCGCCGCGACCAGCGCCGGCGCGGCGGCCGGCGCGAGCCAGGCCGCCGGGCCCGCGCCCGCCGCCAGCAGCGCCCCGGCGCAGGCCAGCCCCAGCAGGACCCCGGCCAGCGCCGGAACGATCGCGTGACGCAGCATCAGGGCGGCGAACGGATACGGCGACCAGGAGGCCCGCCGGACATCGTCCGTCTCGATCCGGGCCGGCTCCAGCAACTGCGCGACGGCCAGGTAGCCGAACGTCAGCGCGACGGCGGTGGCCAGCCAGGACAGCCAGCCCCCGGCGCCGTGCGCGAGGACGGCGCAGAGCAGCGCGGGCACCGCCAGCACCACCGCGCGACCCAGCCGCGCGGGGGAGCGGAGCAGGGCGAGGGTGTCGCGCCACGGCACCACCAGCCAGGCCCGCCGGGGCGCCGGCAGCCGCAGCCGGCGCTGCCGGGCGCTGCCGTTGGCGCTGTTCACCGCCAGCCGCGCGCTGCGCAGCTCGACCGTCCGGAGCGCGGCCAGCACCCCGGCGGCGGTCCTGGCCCGCTCCCGCAGCCGGGCCAGCGGCACCGTCGCGGCGGCCCGGTCGGCGAGCACCAGGGCGGCACCGGTCGACACCAGCAGCAGCGCGGCGGCCACCCAGCCGCCCGCCACGGCGGCCGGGGTCGGCGCCAGCGCGGCGATCGCGGCCCAGCCCCACGGCCCCGACCACATTTCGACCAGCTCCAGCCAGCGCACCGGGTGACCGGCCACGGCCAGCGCGCTCTGCCCCGCCAGCGCGATGATCAACAGGGTCAGGTACGGAGTGAGCCGGCGCACCCAGCGGGCGGCGCGGTCGCTGCGCTCCACCACCAGCGCGGCGCAGGTGGCCAGGAGCGGCACGCAGAGCCCCCCGAGCAGGCACCAGCCGAGCGCGGCCGGCAGGCCGGCCCGAACGGTCAGCCCGAGCGCGACCATGCCGCCGACCGCCGCCACCAGACCGGGGAACGCGGCCACGGCGCAGGACAGCCAGAACCACGGCCGGAGCACCGGGCGGGGCCGGACGGGGTGGATCAGCAGCCAGTCGGCCGCCGCCCGGGGCGGCACCACCGGGCCGCGCCACAGGCCGTCCCGGACCAGCAGGAGGAAGGTGGCCAGCCCGATCGCGGTGATACCGGCGGGCATCGCGGCGAGCAGGTCGCCGCCGTGGCCGGTGTAGTCGGCGCCCATGGACGCCTGCAGGAACAGGCCGAGGCTGGGCACGCCGCCCCAGATGATCAGGATGAGGACCACGCAGTAGACGGCGAAGCCGACCGACTTGGCGCGGTTGCGCCGGTGGGGGGCGCGCAGGGCGCGGAGCAGGGCGAGTGTCTCGTCGGTCCAGTCGTCGTCGTCCGTCCAGCCGTCGCCGGTCGAGCCGTCGTCGGTCCGGTCGTCGTCCGCACGGTCGCTGCCGGTCCGGTCGTCGTCCGTCCGGGCCTCGGCGGCGGGATCGGCCTTCGGGGGAGGCGCGGCGGTCACCGGGCACCCGCCGAGCCCGCGGCGGCGCGGGCCGCGAAATCCGCCGCCAGTACCTTGCGGGTCGCGCCCTGCTTGAGGATCTTGCCGTCCTCCAGCACCACCACCCGGTCGGCCACGTCCAGGGCGAGGTCGGTGTGGTGGGTGACCAGCAGCACCGCGACGCCGTCGGCCAGCTCGGCCTTCAACAGGTCGGCGAGGTGCCGGCGGGCGTCCGGGTCGAGCCGCTGCTCGGGCTCGTCCAGCAGCAGCAGATCGCGCGGTCGCACCAGCGCGCAGGCCAGCAGCAGGGCCTGCATCTGTCCGGAGGAGAGGGCCGAGGGCAGCGCGTCGGCCCGTGCGGTGAGCATCCGGCTGTCCAGCACCTGGGAGACCCAGTCGGGCGCATCGGCGACCCCGTGCGCGACCGCGACCAGCAGCAGGTGCTCGCGGACGGTCAGGTCGGGGTAGCAGGCGACGGTGTCGCCGACCACCGCCACCCGGGCCCGGACCCGGGGGTCGTTCTCGTCCATCGGAATGCCGTCGAAGACCACGGTGCCCTTGCTGGGGGCGTCGCGTCCGGCCGCGACCCTGAGCAGGGTCGACTTGCCCGATCCGTTGTGTCCGAGCAGCGCCACGCACTCTCCGGCGGCCAGCGACAGGCTCACGGGGTGCAGCACCTCCCGCTCGCCGTACGAGCGGCTGACGCCGGTCAGCTGCAGCAGGGGCTTGCGGGCCGCGGCACGTGGTTCGGCGGCGTTCTTGGCCATGGGGGAGGGAGCCTCTCAACGGGGTGTCCGGCCACAGTACCGATCCGCGGGCGGCCACCCGGGTGAGGGTGACGGCCGCCGACTTGCGGCCGTGCGCCACCGGGCCGCGCGCCACCCCGACCGGCACCCCCGGCCCGGCCGGGATGCTCCGATCCGGTGGTTCCACCGCTGCGGGGTCGAACGTGGTGTGAAGGATCGGGCCGCATGGTTTCCGCAGGTCCGGGGGCCGGTATGCAGGCTGTCATCGCCGCCACGACACAGGGGAGAGACCTGCCGATGAGTACTTCGGAGCGCTACGCACGCGCGTGGGAGGGCTTCTGGGCCGAGAACTCGGGCGAGCCCGGCGAGCCGTTCTGGGACGCGGACGCGACGCTGACGGCGGCCCCGCACACCGCACTGCTCGCGGCCCACGCCGACCGCACGCTGCCGATCGTCGACCTCGGCTGCGGCAACGGCACCCAGACCCGCTACCTGGCCGGACACTTCCCGCGCGCGGTGGGCGTCGACCTGTCCGCCTCGGCCGTGGCACACGCCCGCCGGGCGGACCGCGACACGGTGGCCGAGTTCGAGCAGCTCGACCTCACCGACCTGGCGGGGGTGCGCAGACTCGGCGACCGCCTCGGCGAGGCCAACGTCTACCTGCGGGCCGTGCTCCACCAGAGCGACCCGGCCGACCGGGCGCCGGTCGCGGCCGCCGTCGCCCTGCTGCTCGGCCGGCGCGGCCGGGGCTTCGTGGTCGAGCCGACCGCCGCCGCCAAGGCGGTGCTCCAACAGGTCGCCGAACAGCCCGACGGCCCGCCGGAGAAGCTCCGACAGGTCCGCAAGCACCAGCTGCGCCCGGCCGAGGTCGCCCCGGGGGAGGTGCCCGGACTGCTGCGCGGCGCCGGGTTGGAGATCCTCGACCAGGGCGGGACCGACCTCGCGATGAGCGCGCGCCACCCGGACGGCACCCGGGTCGCGCTGCCGGCCCACTGGTTCGTGGTCGCCGCGCCGGACAGCAGCGGGCCGGGGAGCTGAGCGCCGGGGAGCTGAGCGTCCCCCTGGCAGCGGGCCGGTCACCAGCCGTCCCAGTGCAGGACCTGCTCGCGCGGGATCCGCCGCGCGGGGCGGAAGTCGGTGCCGACGGTGTACGCGACCGGGATGAAGGCGGCCTGCATGACCTCCTGGTACGGGATGCCGAGCGCCTGCGCGAACTCCCGCTCCAGCGGCAGGTTCCCGGTCGTCCACACGGTGCCCAGGCCGCGCTCGCGGGCGGCCAGCATAAAGCTCCACGCGGCGGGCAGGATCGACCCCCAGGTACCGGCCTGGTGGGTGACGGAGAGACCCTCCGTGCGTCCCTCCACGCAGGGGATGACGTAGGCGGGCACCTCGTGCAGATGCCGGTACAGGTGCTCGACGCCCGTGTACACCCGCTCCATCACGCCCGGCGCGACCTCGGCCCGGCGCACGTCCCGGGCGGGCAGCGGCTGGTGGGCCTCCGGGACGCCCAGACTCGCCCGCCACAGGTCGGCGAGGACGGCCCGGCGGGCCGGGTCGGTGACGATGACGAAGTGCCAGCGCTGCCGGTTGCGGCCGGTGGGCGCCTGGACGGCGAGGTCGACGCACTCCTCCAGCAGCGCGCGGGGCACCGGCCGGGTGAGGTCGAGCCGGTGGCGGACGGCCCTGGTGGTGGACAGCAGGGTGTCGGAAGCGAGACCGAGGTTCATGCGTTGAGCCTCGTACGGCCCGGACGGGGACGGGAAGTCCGGGCTTCCACTGAGTGGAATCCACTCGGCGGAATCCGATGTGATCCGACGAGCGGCATCCGACGGGGATCCGACGAGGCGACAGGGGCGGGAAGTTGGGCGAGAGCGTGGCGGGGCGGCTCTTCTCGGTACTGGACGCCTTCGAGGACGGCGGCCCGGCGGCGTTGCGGCTCACCGACATCGCCGCCCGCACGGGACTCCCGGCGCCGACGGCGCTGCGCCTGGTGCGGGAGCTGGTGGCGTGGGGCGGTCTGGAGCGGGGCGCGGACGGCAGGTACCGGCTGGGGCTCCGGCTGCGGGTTCTCGGCGCGGCGGCACCCTGCCCGCGCGGGCTCCTCGACGCGGCGCTCCCCGCGCTGCGGGCGCTGGGCGCCCGGACCGGCGGTCACGCCGATCTGGCGGTGCCCTCCGCCCCGCCCGCCGGCGGGGTGCTGTGCCTGGTGAGCGGGGAGCGGCCGCCACCGCACGCGACGGCGTACGGGAAGGTGCTGCTCGCCGTCCCGCCGGCGCAGCTGCCCCGGCACACCCGGCACACGGTGGTCTCCCCGGGCCTCCTCGCCGACCAGCTCGCCCGGATCCGGGCGGCGGGTCTCGCGGTCTGCGCCGAGGAGTTCCGGCTGGGCGAGGTGTCGGTGGCCGCTCCGGTGCGGGGCCCGGCGGGGACGGTCGCCGCACTGGGCGTGACCGTCCCCACCGGCGTACCCCTGGACCGGGTGGCGGCGGCGGTCCGGGCGGCGGCCACGCGGGTACGGCCCCCGCAGCCGCCGTCGCAGTTGCCGTCGCCGTGACGCCGACCACGCCGTGACGCCGACCACCGGGCGCCACCGGTGAGCGCGGGCGGCCCGCCCTCGACTACCCTCCCCCCTCGTGGACGATCACCCCGAGCCCCCGACCCTGCGCGTCTTCGTGGCACTGGCTCCACCCGACGACGCCAAGGACGAACTGGCCCGGGCCCTGCAGCCCGCCTACGCCCTGTACCCGCGGCTGCGGTGGAACCGGATCGAGGACTGGCACATCACCCTGGCCTTCCTCGGTGAACTGCCGTCCACGGCGGTGCCGCGGCTGCGGTCGGCGCTGGCCGGTCCGACGGCGTCGCACCCCGCCCTGCAACTGGGCCTGCGCGGCGGCGGCCACTTCGACCAGCGACTGCTGTGGAGCGGGATCGACGGGGACCTGGAGGGACTGCACGAACTCGCCTCCGACGTCCGGGACGTGGTCAGGTCCTGCGGCATCCAGTTCAGGGACCGCCCGCTGCACCCCCATCTGACCCTGGCACGATCCCGCCGCGACGACCCCGCCAGCGTCCCGCAGGCCGCGGCCGGGCTCACCGGGTTCACGGGCCGGCCGTGGCCGGCCGAACGCCTCCACCTGGTCGGCAGCAACATCGGCCGCGGCCCCGGACCGATCCGCTACCGCGACATCGAGGCGTGGCGGTTCGGTACCGCCGCCCGGGCCGCAGGAGGCACCGGCACGGCCGCCGACCCGCGGCCGCGGTGACCGGGGGACCATGTTGAGTTCAACGGGGCTCCGGGTACGAGCTCCCGCCCCCCGGAGGGCGGGAGCTTCGAAGGCCGCGCCCTACGCCCGCACGTCCACGGTGAAGGTGCGGCCGAGCATCTCGGGTGTCTTGTCGGCCGAGGGGTGCGGGTCGTCCCCGTACCTGCTGCGCAGCGTGATCGTCGCCTGGCCCGGATTCCCGGCCCGGAAGACGAAGTAGTAGTGGCCGCCCGAGGCGAGCACGTTGTCGTAGTGGCCGGAGACGAGGCCGAGGTTGTCGACGAACTCCTCGCCCGCGGCCCGGACCGTGCCCGCGTCCGGGCCGGGGGCGGCCGTGTGCCAGATGTCGCCCCAGGACGGGTAGGCGCCGACCTCGATCGAGAACAGCTGCCCGGGCTTGACGGTGAGCTGTCCCGAGGTGGCGGTGAACACCTTGCCGTGGTCGAGCCTGCCCCGGGTCAGCAGATGGACTCCCACCGCCCCCGCCGCGACCACGACGACCAGCACGGCGGCCACCGCCAGCAGGATCCGACGCTTCGTCACGACGTCGCCTCCCGGGTGGTCACCCGCAGGGCCAGGACGGCTGCGGCCGCGTCCAGCCAGCGGGCGACCAGGAGGTCCCCCGCGGGGTCCTGGACGACCATCGCGGCCGCCTCCAGCCACCTGCGGGCCACCGGCGCCGCCGGGCCGGGCAGTGGTTCGGGCAGGGCCGCCGCGTAGCGGGTGCCGCCTGCCCTGACGACCTCGCCGAGGAAGACCAGGGCGCGCGGCAGCACGCCCAGCCGGTCGGCGGTGATGGCGGCGGCCACCGCGCCGTCCCCGAACAGGGTCGAGCGGTGCGCCCCCTTCGAGGGCAGGCCGAAACGCAACAGGATCTCGATGTCGAGCGCGGCCAGCCGGCTGTCGCTCATGGACTGCGGTGTGCTCACAGGGGCCTCACTTGGGGAGCTGGACGTGGTCGGCGACGGGCATGCCGCCACCCGCGGCGGCACCCTCCATGTGGTTGTTGACGAAGTCGCTCTCGCTGACCCAGACGGTGTATCCCCAGGGGTTGTAGATCTCCAGCTGGTCGCCGCGGTGGCCGATGATCATCATCTGGTGGCCGTCCGGCTTGAACCAGGTGTCCTCCTTGACGCCGACCGGCACCGGCTTGCCCTGGTCCACGGCCGCCTCGACCTGGGCCAGCACGTTGCGGCGCTGTTCGGCGTCGTCGTCCAGGTCCACGGTGTGGTAGCTCGCGCCGGTGTGCTTGGCGATCTCGGCGTTGGCCATGTCCTTGGACTCGTAGTTGTACCGGCCGTCCGCGATGAACTCGTGCCACGACCCCTCCGAGTCGTAGACCCGGTTCGTCTCCTTGTCCCAACGGTCCTTCGCGGCCTGGCCGTTGTCGAACTTCGGGTCGCCGGGGTGGCCGCCGGTGGTGAGCTGGAAGGCGAACAGCGGGTCGACCATCGCCCGGGCGGTGACCGTCGAGGCGGCCACGCAGGTCGGGTGCTGGCCCTGGTTCCAGGCGACGCCCCCGTAGCCGGTGCCGGCCTGGTCGGTGGAGAGGGAGTCGATCTGCACCGGGGAGATCCGCTGGGCGAGCCAGTTCGGGTCGTCGCCGTGCTCGTGGATCTGCGCGCCGAAGGCCTTGACCTCGTCGTAACTGTGCCCGGCGGCCAGCGCCTTCATCAGGTAGGCGCGCTCCTCGGGGGACTTCGCGCCGGCCAGCAGCTGGTCGAAGCGGGCCCGGTCGGCGTCGCTCATCCCGTCCATGAACTGGCCGGCCCGGGTCACGTCGTTGGGGGTGAGTATCGCGCCCGCCTTGTCGGAGCCGGCCACCGAGGCGTCGACGAGGACCAGCTTGTCGGCCGCGCCGAGCCCCTTGTTCTTGAACTTGCCGGCCAGTGCCTTGCCCGCCAGCCCGTTCAGCTCCCGGGCCGCGGCGCGACCGGCGTCCTCGGCCTTCACCGCCGCGTCGTGCATCGACTTGATGCCGTCCTTGGCCTTGGCGTGGGCCGTGTGCATCGAGTCGTCGTCCCAGTGCACCGGGTCGGGTGCGCCGCCGACGGTGATCTCGTGCAGCAGCCTGAGCGCCTCCCGCAGCGGGGCGTCGCCCTGGCCGTGCTTCGTCTGCGCCTCGCTGAGGGCGCCGGCCAGCGTCTTGAGGTGGTCGTGGCCCTTGGCCAGGGTCTCGCGGCAGCGCTGGAGGTCGTCGGCGGAGGCCTTGACGACCTCGACGGCCTTCTCGCCGACCTGGCCGGTCCAGGCATCCGGGAGCCGCTCGGAGGCGGTCCGGGCGACGTCCAGCTGGACCTGGTCGAGTTGGGTGCCCGCGTTGTGGTACGCGGCGGCCAGCTCGCCGAGCCTGCCCGGGTCGCCCTTGGGCGCGTCGAGCTGAAGGGCGTCGTGCACCGCGTACTTGAGGTCGCCGGCCCCCCACATGCCGTGCGACTTGTCGATGGTCTGCTTGAGCCGCTCGACCTGCTGCCGGTGGTTGCCCGGGTCGATGCCGAGCGGGTATGCGCCGTGGTCGGGCATCGGTCACCGCCCCTGGAAGTGCTGGGAGACGTGCTGGTCGCTGCTGCCGTAGTTGGCGGCGGTCGTCCTGACCTTGTCGCCGAGGTCGTGCAGCGCGTCGGTGTTGACGCCCAACTCGTCCTGCCAGGCGGACCAGAAGGCCTTCGCCGCGTCCGGCGCGCCGTACGGCCCGAAGGTGTCCTCGCCGGACATGCTCAGCTTGCCCAGGGCGTCGCGGATCGTCGCCACGTCCTTGCCTGCGGCGGTCAGCTTGTCTGCCGCCGAATCCAGCTTCTCCGGATGGGCGGTGAAGCCCGTCCCCGTGCTGTCGGTCAATGTCCTGCCCCCGTTTCACTCACGGCCCGTCAAGGCCGCCGCACAGCATAGCCGCAGCTCGGGGGCGGTACGGCCGCCCGAGCGGGCCTGTTACGACACTGTCGAGAGGCAGTCGGCGGTCTGTGGCGCGGCACCGGTGCGGGACCGGTGTGGGACCGGTGTGGGACCTGTCGGCGTCTCGGTTCCCGGGCCCGGACGGCGATCCCCGGGGGCCGGACGGCGATCCCCCGGGGCGGGCACGCCGGGGGTCCGGACGGCACCGGGCGGGTCACCAGAGGTCGGCGCGGGGGTCCTCGACCGTCCAGTCGTCGCCGAGCTCGCGGCGCAGCAGCTCCAGTGCGGCTGTCACGTCCAGCCTGAACAGCTCCTGCTGCTCCTCGGACCACGGGGAGGGATCCGGCGGGTAGTCCCAGTCGAGGGACGTCTGGTAGACCTCGGTCAGTCTCGCCAGTTCGGCCCGCACGGCCGGGGAGATCGGCAGCCGTTCCAGCTCGCAGGGGTAGCCGTAGGGGCTGTCGTAGTCGGGAGCCTCGGGTGTGCGCGGCCACAGCGGCGTGCCGACGACCCCGTACTCGAGGAAGAACCGCAGGTGCTTGTGCATCCTGCACTTTTTCACGGCGGGCGCCGATGGTCTCGATCTTTACGGACCGGTACCCGGCGCCGGCCGCCGGCCGACCCGGGGCGAGGACCCCATGTCGTGGCTGTGGGCGGGCAGTTGTCGGAACGGTGCGTACCGGTGCGGCGGTCGGGGAAGTATTTCCGGCCGGTCGTACAGGTTCACATCAGGGGGATGCGATGGATGCGTCGGCTTTGGCGTCGTGGGTGACATCGGTGCTCACCGGGATCGCCGGCGGGGTGGGCAGCGGGCTGGGGACGGCCGCGGCGAACCAGGTGAACCGGGTGGTGCGGGAGCGGCTCGGCGCGGACGACGACGGCCGGCGGACGCTGGAGCGCTTCGACGGCGACCCGGCGGCGCCCGGGGCGGAGGAGGACCTGCGGGCCCGGTTGCTGGCGGTGATCGAGCTGGACCCGGACTTCGCAGCCCGTCTGCGGACCTCCCTGGGCCTGCCGCTCGCGCCGCCCGGCGGGGTCACCCAGCACGTTCACGTGGGCCGGGACGTGAAGCACGGTGTGATTGCGATCGGTCCGGTGAGCATCCGCAACACACCCGGCACGTTGGCAGCCCTGGTCGTCGCGCTGGTGATCGTGTTGGCCCTGGCGGCCAACGGCGCCGTCAACGTCTTCGAGGCCGACGACAGCCCGGGCGTCTCCGGCGTCCTCGGCAGCTCTGACAGCCCCGGCAGCCCTGACAGCCCCGGCAGCCCTGGCAGCCCCGGCAGCCCCGGCAGTTCCGACAGCTCCGGTGTCTCCGGTGGCGACGGGAGGACGGTGGTCAGGAACATGGCCCTCGTCAGGGCCATCGCGCCGGACCTGCGGGCCATGCCGTCCGGCTGGACCACCGAGACGGCCGTGGACGTGAGGGAGTGCCCGAACGACACGGTGGTGTGTGAGAAGGGCAGTCTCGTCTACGCGCAGGTCGGTTTCGCCGACTCCTCGGGCGACGTCCACGCCCAGTTCGAGTACGCCACCTTCGAGGGCGCCGACTGGGCGGCGAAGTCCTACCAGACGCTCATCGACAGGGCGAACTCGAAGGGCTCGGCCTGGGCCACGATGTCCCTGGCCTCGATCGGCGACAGCAGCGCCGCGTTCTCCAAACGCGAGTACACCGGCTCCCTGTACAAGTACAAGGCCTTGCTGGTCTTCCGGGTGGGCGCCGTCGGAGGCTCCGTCAGCCTCGACTCCGGCTCCAGGACGGCCGACCCCGACACCCTGCTGGCGTTCGGCCGTGCCCTCGCCGAGCGCATCCGCCAGGCCCAGAACGGCCGGACGCCGTCCGCCCGGGTCACCTCCCCGACCTGACCCCGCCGCCGCCGGTTAGGCTGCGGCGAAGGAGGCGATCATGGGAATCGAGCTCGAACTGCATTCCACCCGACCGGCGCGAAGCAACTGGGCCATGTCCAGGGCCTCGCTGCTGCAGGGCTCGTACGAGCACGGCGAGGCGTTGGCGCAGGTGCTGGCCACGCTCAAGGTGAACGGCCCCGGCAAGCTCTGGTGGGTGGATCCGTACGGCAACACGCAGTTCAACGAGCAGGAGGCGCAATCCGCGCTCGGCGAGATCGCCGCACTGCTGCAACAGTGCGCCGACCCGGCGCAGACAGCCGCCGTGACCGACCTCGCGGCGCTGCTGAAGTCCTGTGCGACGACGCCCGGAAGCTACCTGTGGTTCATCGGCGACTGACGTGCCCGCCCGGGTGCCCGCGCCGGTGGGTGGATTGCGGGCGCCTCCGTCGGCGGGGATCCTGAAGGAGCGTAGGCACATCACCGGCTTAACGAGCCTGCCCGGTGTTCCCGCTGAGCCCGACCCGGCGTTCGACACGTCTCCCGTCGGGAGGGTGGCGGTCGGCCCACAGGATGCCGAGGCACGGCGGATCAGGAGACCGTCATGCCTGCCCCCGACCTCTTGCGCGCCATGGGCCTGCCGGCGGACGGCGCGGCCCCGGCGGACGCCGGACCGGCTGCTGCGGGCGGCCCGCAACTCGACACGATCACTGTCGGCCGGGACCCTCTGGGGGTGGTCATGGCGCCCGACGGGCTCCGGGCCTACGTCGCCAACGCGGGATCCGACAGCGTATCGGTCATCGCGATCACCACTGCGGGACGGCTCAGCGCCACCGTCACCGTCGGCAGCGGGCCGCGGGGAGTGGCGGTGTCCCGGGACGGCAGCCGGGTCTACGTCGCCAACGGCGGGGAGGACACGGTCTCCGTCATCGACAGCGCATCGGGACGGCTGACGAACACCGTCACCGTCGGCAGCGGGCCGCGGGGGCTGGCGGTGTCCCGGGACGGCAGCCGGGTCTACGTCGCCAACGGCAGCGCGGACTTCGTGTCGGTGATCGACACCGCCACCTGCGTCGTGACGGGCACCGTACCGGTCGGAGGCAGCCCGGTCGGGCTGGCGACGAGCGGGGACGGGCGGCGCGTCTACGTGGCCGGTGCGGCTGCGGACTCGGTGACGGTGATCGACGCCGGGACCCTCCGGGTGACCGGCACCGTCACGATGAGCAGTGCCCCGAGGGGTGTGGCCGTGTCCCGGGACGGGCGGCGCCTCTACGTCACCCTCCCCGATCTGGACTCGGTCTCGGTGATCGACACCGACGCGCTCACCGTGGTCGGCGCGCCGCTCCCGGTGGGCGCCAACCCGGCAGGGCTGGCGGTCACCGCGGACCGCCTCTTCGTCGCCAACGCCGGATCGGCCAGCGTGTCGGTCGTCGACACCGCCACCGGCCAGCAGACCGGCGCCCCCGTGCCGGTCGGCCCCAACCCGGCGGGGCTGGCGGCCACCCCGGACGGCCGCCGCGTCTACGTCACCAACGCCGCCGGGAACACGGTGTCGGTGATCGACGCCGGGACACTCCACGTCGCGGACCCGATCCCGGTCGGCGCCGCCCCGGTCGCGGTGGCCGCGGCCCCCGACGGCCACGTGTACGTGGCCAACGGCGCCGACGGGACCCTCTCCGTCATCGACGACACCGCGACGCACCGGGTGGAGCGCACCGTCCCCGTCGGCCAGGAGCCGTTCGCCCTGGCTGTTGCCGCGGACGGCCGGACCGTCTACACGGCGGACGCGGCCGGGTCCACGGTTTCCGTCATCGAGACCGAAACCGGTCATGTGATCGACATCCTGGAGGTGGGACTCGATCCCCAAGGGGTCGCGGTCACGCCTGACGGCAGCCACGTCTTCACCGCCAACCACGGCGACGGGACCGTCACGGTGATCGACATGGTCAACGCCCGTGCCGCGTCCGTCGCCGTTCCGTCCGCCCCCTACGAGGTCGCGATCACCCCGGACGCCCGCCGGGCCTACGTCACCAACGGCGACTCGGTGTCCGTGCTCGCCGTCGGCTCGGGTCACCTCGTCCACACCATCGCCCTGAGCGCGGACAGCTTCGGAGTGGCGATCTCACCCGACGGCCGCCGCGCCTACGTCACCCACGTGGGCGCCGGCCTGGTCTCGGTGATCGACACCGACCTCGAGGACGTGGTCGGCACGCCGATCACCGTCGGCGAGCGCCCGTTCGGCGTGGCCGTCTCACCCGACAGCCGTCGCGTCTTCGTGGCCAACGCCGGCGGCAACTCCGTCTCGGTGATCGACGCCGCCACCGCACAGGTCATCGGTTCGCCGATCCCCACCGCCATCCTGCCCAGCCATGTCGCGGTCGCGGCGGACGGCCGTCGCGTCTACGTCACCCACGTCGCGCTGGGCAGTGTGTCGGTCATCGACACGACGCCGTGACCCAGGGGTCCGCTGCCGGGGCTCTGCCGAGGCCCTGGTGCGCGGGGTGGCGGCCGGACAGGCTAGTTTGCTCGGGTGAGTCTCCTTGATGATGTGGCCGAGCGCGACGGCTGGCGCTGCTGGGTGTGCGACGAACCGGTCGACCCCGACAAGTCGGTGAACGACCCGCGGGGGCCGAGCGTCGACAGCCGGACCGCCGACCGGAAGGCCAAGGTCGCCGAGCGGCTCGCGCACCGCGGGTGCAACACCCGCAAGGGCGCGGTCAAGGTGGTCATCGCCTGGCCGGACCGCCTGTACGTGGCCGAACCCGCGCCGCTGATCACCGTTGCCGGGAGGCTGGAGCGCAAGGGCGGCCGCGAGATGGTGGGCCGCTGCCCGACCAGGCAGGACGCCCAGGAGGCGGCGGACTGGCTGGTGGACCGGTTCTCCCGACTGGTACCGGGGCTGCCGGTGACCGCCGACATCGAGGCGGGCGGCGGCCAGTTCCTCGTCATCCTGGCCACCGGCCGCCGCTGACCGGGGACCACCACGGCGTCCGCCGCCTCACAGCAGGGTGAGGACGTCCTGGTGTGCCCCGTCGAGGACGAAGCCGTTGTCCAGCCGGACCCGGACCGTCACCCGCTTCCCCCGTTCCCGGTGCGCGGCCCACTCCGGCTCCAGCGCGGCGATCTGCGCCTCCAACCGCTCCCGGCTCGCCACCGGCATGGTGTGCCCGTAATCCTCGGACAGCGCCTTGAGCCGCCGGTACTCGCGGGCCTCCTCGCTCTCGGGCAGCTCCCCGTCCACCCGCTCGACGGTGCCCTCGATCCCGGCCCCCAGCGAGAGGAATCCGACGACGGCCCCGGGCTCCCCGGCGATCGCCTCGCCGAGCCCGAGATCCTCGGCCAGTCTGACGCGCCGGCCTTCCTCCAGGGTCATCCGTCCACTGCCTCTCCGTCGATCGCCGTCGCCGCCGGTCTGCGGCCCGGGCCATTATCCGCCCCCGGGGACCAGCGCCGGATCCGGCGCCGCCTCCGACGCCGGAAGCACTGCCCGCCAGGCACAAAAGAGCAGGTCAGAGCGGTTGTCAGTGTCCCACCATAGTGTGGAACCAACGTCGGAGGGGGCGCCGGAAAGGCGCCGAAAAGGGGGCAGCACGATGTCTGCGAACAGGATCAAGCACAAGGTCAACCACGTCTCGCTCGTGGTCGACAAGTCCGGTTCGATGCGCCAGCACGAGGCGCAGCTCATCCGCGTGGTGGACGAGTTCGTGAAGGGCCTTCAGGAGGAGTCCGACCGGCTCGGCCAGGAGACCCGCATCAGCCTCTACGCTTTCGACCACGAGGTGCAGAACCTCGTCTGGGATATGGACGTCAAGCACCTGCCGTCCCTGCAGGGCCTCTACAAGGTCGCCAACGGTGCGACGGCGCTGATCGAGGCGGCCGTGAAGTCCGTGGACGACCTGAAGAACATCTGGGAGGGGTACGGGGAGCACTCCTTCCTCCAGGTCGTCGTCACCGACGGCGAGGAGAACGCCTCCGGCTTCTCGCAGACCGGCCGGATGCACACCCGGATGACCGGCGGCAAGGGCACCGCCGTCCTGCGCACGTGGATGGACCGCATCAAGAGCGCCATGGACGGCCTCCCCGACCACTGGACCTCGGCCATCCTGGTCCCGAACTCCCTGGCCAAGCGCACCGCCCAGGAGTACGGCTTCCCCGCGGGCAACATCGCGATCTGGGACGCGGACTCCAGCAAGGGCGTCGAGGAGGCCATCGGCACCGTCAAGACGGCCGCCACGAGCTTCCTGCGAGGCCGCGAACAAGGCGTGCGCGGCACCCGGAACCTGTTCGCCATGGGCCAGGACCTGAGCACGTCCGAGGTGAAGGCCAACCTCGACGCCCTGGACACCGGCACGTACATCCTGATCCCGGTCGACGAGCAGACGCCGATCCGCGACTTCGTCACCAGCGCCGGACACCCGTACAAGTCCGGCTGCGCCTTCTACGAGCTGTCCAAGCGCGAGAAGATCCAGGGCGGCAAGCAGCTCGCCGTGGCGGAGAAGGACCCGGCCACCGGCCGGATGACGGGCAGGGTGTTCTCCGGCCCGGCAGCCCGTCAACTCCTGGGCCTGCCGGGGTCGGAGGCCACGGTGAAGCCGGGCGACAACCCCTCGTACACCGTGTTCGTCCAGTCGACCTCCGTCAACCGGAAGCTGGTGTCGGGCACCAAGCTCCTCGTCCTCCTGTAGAGGGAACCCCGGCCCGGTCGGACCCGGTCGGACCCGGCGATGCAGCGGTGATGAACTGATCGTTTGAGATATCCATCGCACTCAGTAGCATCACGCGCATGACCAACAGCCTCATCATCGTTGCCAGGTCCAACTTCCCGCTCGGCCAGCTCGCGCTGGCGGCGGAGGTTACGGGGGAAGAGTACGAATTCGGCCTGGGGTGGCGGATGTTCGTGACGGAGAGCGACATCCCGGGGAGTCTCCCCGAGATCGCGAAAGCAGCGTTCAAGGAGACCAAGTACCCGGCGGTCGTGGGCTTCGCCAACAGCGACCCGGGGTACCTGGGCATCGTGTTCTGCGAGAAGGGCAAGACCGACCTGACCTTCGTCACAGGGGTGGACGAGGCCAAGGCCGACGGGTTCGTGGCGCCCAAGTTCAAGCACCACCCGATGTCCGCGATCGGGTCCGCTGCCAGCTGGTCCAAGAAGGCCGTGCTGAACAGCAGTTACGACGCCCTGAAAGCCGCGGCCAACCGCTCCGGCGGTCCCGGCGCGCCCGGCATGGACCTGCTGCTCACCTGGCTGGTGGGCCTGGGCATACCGGGCTGCGCGGACGTCGACCCGTACTGGAACGAGATCGGCGATGCCGCGATCGCGCAGCGGCAGGCGTTCTGGCGGCCGGGCGTGGAGGTCGAGATCAACCTCTGACCGGGGCCGCAGGCCAGACCGTCAGGGCACGCCCTGGGAACGGGCGTCGTCGCGCAGCAGCCGGCCGGCTGCTGCGCGAGCCGGAACCCGTGGCCGTCGGGAAGGTGCAGCTCTCCGCACCCTCCCGGCGGCCACGGGTTCAGCAGGTGCCCGCTCCGGGCGGATCGGCCGAGTCACCGGGCAGCGCCACGTCCGAATCCGGCGTCCGGCGCGTCCGGCGTACCTCGCGGGCGAAGATGATGGTCGTGTCGTGGCCGCCTCCCGTGCCAGGCGGGGTACGGCTGCCGATCCGCTCGAACCGGCACTTCTCGGCAACCCTCAACGAGGCCGTATTGGCCTCGTTGGCCTCAAGCAGGAGCCGGGTCAGCCCAAGGTCGCGCAGGGCCCATTCCGCAAGCAGCCGGACGGCCCGCGGGGCGATGCCATGGCCGCGGCCGGCGGGGAACACGCTGTAGGCGACGGTCGCGACATCGTCGTCCCGGAACTGCAGGTTGACGATCCCGACGGGCTCGTCCGTCACCGCGTCCGCAATCACCAGCGGAGCCGCCCGCCCGCTCCGCCATGCCTCCTCGACCCGGGCCATGCTCGTGCTGCGGGCCTCTTCGTCCATCGGTGTGTCGTCGAGCCAACGACGGGTCTCGGGATCATGGCTCGCCGCCGCGATGGCACCCAGATCGGACACGCGTCGGAGCCGCAGGACGACAACTCCGTCCGAGAGCGGCGCAGATGGCGGCCTGATCGGTGTGGAACGCACCATGAGCCGATCCTAGGGGGCGGGTGCGAGACTCCGTGCAGGTGATCGCCCGTGGACGGGCCCGCACACGGTAGCCCCGTTGCCGCCGCGCCCCCCTCTGTCCGGCTGGCAAGCGCCGTCCCCGCGGTCCGGTGATCTTTCACGCGGCGCCGTGCAACCCTTGCGGCCGAGCGGCGGTGAGTAGGGCAGAGCGACGGTCCGACCGGGTCGTCGCGCGGAGGCGAAGAGGAATTGGATGACCGCGAGCGTATTGCACATCCCGGTGGAGGACCGGCCGCTGCCCGTCACGGCACCGGCTGCCGCAGGCGGCCCCGGCCTGCGTGAGCTCGGCTTCGAGGGGTTCGCCGCCGCGCGCTGGCAGCGGCTGGTGCGCACGGCCTACCTGCTCACAGGCGACTACCACGAGGCCGAGGACGTGGTGCAGGCGACCTTCGCGAAGGTCTTCAGGAACTGGTCCCGGATCAGCCGTCTGGACGAGCCGGACGCCTACATTCACCGGGCCCTGGTGAACAACAACCTGAGCCGTCATCGGCGGCGCCGGGTCAGGCAGCTGCTCGTGCCCGTCCTTCCCGACCGGGCGCACACCGCGGGCGGCGGCCACCACGACGTCGAGGAGCGCTCGGTGCTGCTCCAGGCACTGGCCGAGCTGCCGCCGCGCCAGCGGGCCGTGGTCGTCCTGCGCTACTGGGAGGACATGAGCGAGTGCCAGGTCGCCGAGGTGCTCGGCTGCTCGCAGGGCAACGTGAAGAGCCAGGCCAGCCGGGGCCTGGCGAAACTGCGCGGCCACCCGGCGCTGGTCTCGTACGCGGCGGACAACGGTTCAACGATCGACGGCACGAACGGAGGCAACAGGTGATGGACACCGAGGACATGGTGCGCGGCGCTCTGCGGGACGAGGCGGCCCGGGTCGCGGTGGCCGACTGGTCGGTCGCGCCCGTGCAGGTCCAGGTGCGCCGGCAGCGGCGGGGGCGCCGGGTGGCGCTGGGCGCGTCGGCCGTGGCGGCCGCGCTCGCGGTGGTGGCCGGTACGGGGGCGGTGCTGTCCGCGCAGCACGGGTCCCGGGCCGTCGGGCCGGCCTCGCAGGCCCTGCGGGTACCGGAGGGGCCGGCTCCCGAGGCCTCGGTGGTGGAACCCGGCCGGCAGCTGCCGCTGGGCCGCCAGGGCTGGTGGATGCAGCTGAAGGAGCAGGAGATCTGCATCCACGACGCTTCCGTCTACGGCAGCGGTCCGGGCTGCAGCGGGTACTCCTGGGCGGCGGGCGGGACCGAGATCACCATGCAGTACTACGGGAACTCGCCGCAGTACCACGAGGGCCTGTACAACCTCGTCTACCACGGGCCCGGGCAGGTGGCCCGGATGGCCATCGAGGTGGACGGCCAGGCGTACTGGGCCACCGTCGCCTCGCTCCCCGGCAGCCCGGGCTACGCCGCCGGTTATGTCTGGGGGCCCGGCCGCAAGACGCCCGACGACCTGAAGGAGTACCCGCTCGAGGGCATCAGGCTCGCCGCGTACGACGCCCAGGGGAACGTACTGGCGAGCAAGACGCTGGTGCCCTGAGTCCGGCGGGGACGGGGTCCGTCGTCCCTGGGCCGTGTCTCTGCCGGGTGGGCGCTGTCGGGTAGGTGCTGTCGGGTAGGCGCTGCCTGGTGTCACCAGCGGGCGACGAGGGTCTCCTGTGTGCCGCGGTTGCGGTACAGCCAGGTGGTTCCCGGCGCGGCGTCCCCGCTCAGGTAGCCGAGGATCGGGTCCCGCTGCGTCGCGCTGTCCAACTCGCCGAGCAGCTCCAGGGCTTCGGACAGGGGGAAGAAGGCGGCCTGCTCGATGTCGCTGTCCTGCGGCACGACGGTCCCCGACCAGTCGTCGATCTCGAACGCGACGGCCACCGCCGAGGGGTGCCGCTCGGAGTCGACGTGCAGGAGGAACGCGGTACGCACCGGGTCGCCCACCAGCAGCCCGGTCTCCTCCCGGAGTTCGCGCCGCAGCGCTTCGTGCATGAGCTCCCCGTCCTCGACCCCGCCGCCGGGCAGGGACCAGAGAAGCCGGCCGTCGGCCCCGAGACCCTCCCGGACGAGCAGGATCTCGTCGCTCCTGCGGACGATGCCGATGACCAGCTGCACCCGGGGTGCCGGGATCTTCGAAGTGTCTACCGTCATGCTGCCGACCGTACGTGACGCCCGCTTCGCCGATGTCCGGGGACCGGCTTCGGCCCCGGACACCGGCGGCTCCGGACGCGGTGCTCCGGGCGTCGAGGTCCGGGCGTCGAGGTCCGGGCGTCGAGTCCCGGGCGCCGAGGTCCGGTGACGCCGCGGCGGCGCGGCGGGGTGCCGTCAGGACTTCAGCCCCGACGGCACCCCGCCCGGGTCGGTGCCCTTGCCGTCGAAGGGCCTGCCGTCGGACTTGCCGGTCTCTCCGTCCTGGACCTGGTCGGTGTAGGCCAGGGCGCCGCCGTCCTTCTTGATCACCACCATGTCGCCGCGCAGGACGGCCTCCTCCACCAGGCGCTCCAGTTCCTCGTCCGAGGCGTTCGGATTCGCCACGGCGATCCGGCGGCCCACCTCGTTGTTGTAGAGGTCCATGGATTCCCGGTCGCCCGGATTGCCCGGCATCTGCTCGTGCGCGCTCGCGTAGCGACTCGCCCAGTCCTCGCCGAAGTGGCTCGTCATCAGCGCGTTCCAGTAGGCATGCCGGAAGGCGTCCCGGTGGCTGTCGTTGTCCCCTTTTTTATCGTCGTCCGTTTTGACCGTGGAGAACTTCGAATCCGAGACGTCGTACGCGTGGTTCGTGAGCTTCATGAAGCGAAACTTTGCGGGGATCGTGAGCCCGTTCAGCATGAGTGCCTCGGACATGCTGATCGTCGTCCGGTCGGTCCTGGTGAGAAAGGCGGTGACCGGGTCGGGGTACTTCACCGTGCCGTGCGGATCGTCCATGACCTGGTAGGCGGCCAGGATGGTGGCCGGGTCCCTCCGGCGGCCCTCGTGGGCCGTGGGGTTGAAGGCGTCCTCGTGGATTCCCAGGTCGTCGGTGATGTCCCGGAACGCCTCCTGGTCCGCCGTGGTGGCCCGCTGAAGGGCGTCGTGGATCCGCGCGTGCACCTCGACGGCCCGCTGCTGGAGGTCGCCGGACCGGGTGTCCGGGTCGTTGCGCAGGGACTCCGGCCAGCTGACACCGCCGTCGGAGGAGACGTTCAGGCCCAGCCGGGCGGCGTCGTCCAGGGCCTGGGCCAGCGCGCGCTGCGCGGCCTCGAACTCGTCCGCGGCGGTGGTCAGTGCGGCGCCGAGCGCCGCCGCCTCCTGCCGGGCCGCGTCCAACTGCCGCTGGTCGTCGGCCATCGCAGTCCGCGCGGCATCGGCCGCCGGCCCTGCCCAGCCGCTGCGGGCCGTCGCGTCGGCGACCTCGGTGCGGAAGCGGCCGGCCAGCAGGGCGAGGAAGCGGGACTCGGTCACCCAGCCCTGCCCAGCCGACCGCAGCGGGCCGATCTTGGCGTCACGGACCTGCTCGACGGTCAGCACCGCGCTCACCGCCCCTCGAAGGCGGACTGGTTGGCGGCCTCGGTCGAGCGGTACTGCCGGGCGGTGGTCTCCAGGTTTCCGCCGGTGCGGCCGAGCCGCTCCGCGAGGGCGTCCGACTGCTTCTCCCACGTCTGCGCAAGCCGGGTCAGCGCGGAGGCGGTCTGCCAGCCCGGCAGACCGGTGGCGGCGGCGTTGGCCGCGGTCTCCAGCGTCCCCGCCGTCTTCAGCACGATCTGCCGGAAGTCCAGTGCGGTCTTGCCCGCCCCCGCCAGTGCCTGCGGATCGGCTTGCACGGTGCCGCCGTTCGCTTGCACGGTGCTGCCGTTCACTTGCTCGGTGCCGGCGTTCGCTTGCCCCGTGCTGCCGTTCAGATCGGTCTGGTCCACGATTACTCCTCGTGCCGAGTCGCTCTGCGGAGGGTGCGCCGGGGGAGACGCCGGGCGGAGGGCTTCGGTTCCGCCTGCCACCCACGGTGACCACCGTGCGAGCAGGTCGGAGATTTGCGGCTTATCGTCGCATTCATGAGCAATGACCTTCCCGGGAGGTTTCGGCCCTCTCCGCCCGGCCCCGACGGCGTCCGGTGACCGCCGACGCCCTGGTGGTCTTCGGCATCACCGGTGACCTGGCCCGCAAGATGACCTTCCGGGCGCTCTACGGGCTGGAGGCGGCCGGACTCCTGCACTGCCCGATCATCGGAGTCGCGCTCGACGACTGGTCGCAGGACCACCTGGTGGCGGCCATGCGCGCGGCGCTGGACGCCGGCGGGGAGTCCGTGGAGGCGGCGGCGTTCGAGCGGCTGGCCCGGCGGCTGTCCTACCTGCGGGGCGACTTCACGGACCCGGCCACCTACCGGGCGCTGGCGGGCCGGCTGGAGGGCTCCGAGCGGCCGCTGTTCTACCTGGAGATCCCGCCGTCGCTGTTCGCCCCGGTCGTGGACGCCCTGGCCGCGGCGAACCTCACCGCGCGCGCCACCGTGATGCTGGAGAAGCCGTTCGGCCACGACCTGGCGTCCGCCCGGGCGCTCAACGCACGGCTCCACCGGGTGCTCACCGAGGACCGGATCCTGCGGATCGACCACTTCCTCGGCAAGCAGCCCGTGCTGGACATCCAGTTCCTGCGCTTCGCCAACGCCCTGCTGGAGCCGGTCTGGAACCGCGACCACGTGGCCGCGGTGCAGATCACCATGGCCGAGGACTTCGGCGTCGAGGACCGGGGGGCCTTCTACGACCCGGTGGGGGCGCTGCGCGACGTGGTGCAGAACCACCTCCTTCAGGTGCTCGCCCTGATGGCGATGGAGGCGCCGGTCGGCCCCGGGGCCGACGCGCTGTGGGACCGGAGGGCCGATGTCTTCCGGGCCGTGGCCGACGTCGACCCGGCGCACTGCCTGCGCGGCCAGTACGAGGGGTACCTGGACGTGGCCGGGGTGCGGCCGGGGTCGGAGACCGAGACGTACGTCGAACTCGGGCTGGAGGTGGACAACTGGCGCTGGAGCGGGGTGCCGTTCTTCATCCGGGCGGGCAAGGCGCTGGCCGTCCGGGCCACCGAGGTGCGCGTGGTCTTCAAGCGCCCGCCCCGGCTGGCCTTCCTGGAGCAGCCCGAGCACCCCGCCCCCAACGAGCTGGTGCTGCGGATCGACCCGGACCCGGGCCTGCGGCTCGGCATGCTCTCCAAGCAGGCGTCCGGGCACTCGGCCAGGCCGGTCCACCTGGGCCTTTCCTTCGCCGCCGAGCTCGGCAAGCCCCCCGAGCCCTACGAGCGGCTGCTCAACGACGCACTGACCGGTGACCGGTCGCTGTTCACCCGGCAGGACGTGGTGGAGGAGACCTGGCGGGTCGTCCAGCCGCTGGTGGAGCACCCGCCCGCGCCGGTGTCCTACCGGCGCGGTTCCTGGGGGCCCACCCCGGGGCTGGGCCGCACCACCTGGCAGCCGCCCTGGCTATCGAGCCCTCACGACAGGAGCGCCGAGCAGGGCGACCCGTGACCGGCGCGGCTCGTGGGGACCGCCCTCAGCCGGACGCGGCTCGCAGGGGCGGCACCCGGCCGGACGCGGCTCGCAGGGGCCGCCCTTCAGCCGGACGGGCGCACCGCCGTCGACGGCTGAGCGATGAGTTCGCCGGCCCCGGGGTCTTGATACCCGGCAGGACAACCGACTCGCCGGGAGCACGCCATGGGCCTCGTCCACATCGAGCTGTTCACCACCCTCGACCTCGTCGGGCAGGCGCCCGGCGGCCCCGACGAGGATCCGGAGGGCTCGCCAGCCCGCGGGGCACGGTCCTCCTGCGCTACGGGCTGGCCGGGGGCATCCCCGCCACCGGGGACATGAGCGCCCCCCGCAGCGCTGCGGGGGGCGAGGGCTGAGACCCCGCACACCCCACTGCCCGGGCCCCCCGCAGAGAGCGGAGGGCCCGGGCAGTGGGGTGTGCGGTCGGTCCCGGTCAGCTCCGGGTGGCCACGAGCTGGCTGGAGCCGTCCGGCAGGCCGGCGATCGCGGCGCGCTGGGCCGGGAAGGTGCTCGCGCCGTACGGCCCCTGGAGCGTGCCGAAGCCGGACCAGCTGCCGCCCGCGAAGCGGGTCTCGTGGTGGACGTTGCCGTCACCGCCGACCACCGCCACCTGGGACGAACCGTCCGGCAGACCGGCGATGGCCACCGTCCGCGCCGCCATGGTCGGGGTGCCGATGCCGGGCAGGGCGGCGAAACCGCTCCAGCTGCCGCCCGCGAAGCGGGTCTGGTGGTAGACGTTGCCGTCGTTGCCGATCGCCAGTACCTGCGAGGAGCCGTCGGGCAGGCCCGCGATGGCCACCCGGCCGGCGGCCATGGTCGGGGTGCCGATGCCGGGGAGGGCGGCGAAGCCGGACCAGCTGCCGCCTGCGAAGCGGGTCTGGTGGTAGACGTTGCCGTCGTTGCCGATCGCCAGCACCTGGGTGGACCCGTCGGGCAGGCCCGCGATGGCGACGTCCGCGGCCGCCATGGTCGGGGTGCCGATCCCGGGGAGGGCGGCGAAGCCGGACCAGCTGCCGCCTGCGAAGCGGGTCTGGTGGTAGACGTTGCCGTCGTTGCCGATCGCCAGCACCTGCGAGGAGCCGTCCGGCAGACCCGCGATGCCGGCCCGGCCGGCCGCCATGGTCGGGGTGCCGATGCCCGGCAGCGGGGCGAAGCCGGACCAGGTGCCGTTCGCGGCGCGGACCCCGTGGTAGAGCCGGCCGTCCAGGCCGATGCCCAGCTCCTGCGAGGAGCCTCCCGGCAGGCCGGCGATCGCCGCCTCCGAGCCGCGGAACACGCCCGACCCGCCCGTCAGCGGGTTGAAGCCGGGCCAGGAGCCCGAGCTCTGACGCACCCCGAGGAAGAACCCGGCGGACTGCGACGGCGGGGCGCTGGTGAGCTGGACGTCGAGGTAGTCCTGGTCGATCCCGATCGCGAAGCCGCCCCAGTTCTCCGCGTCCTTCGGCGAGGCGTACTGGTGGGCGCGCTGGTGGTTGGACCAGTAGCCGGCCGGTATCGCCGGGTCGTCGGTGTCCTCCCTGCCGTTCCAGTTGGCGCTGAAGACGGCGTCGGGCAGCGCGTAGGCGCTGTTTCCGGCGCCGGCGGCCAGGTCCTTCATCGCGGACGAGGAACTGCCGTAGACACCGGAGTTGTAGCCCCAGGCGTGCAGCTCGTTGGTCCAGGCGGTGAGGAAGGCGAGCACCGAGCCCGAGTACTGCGGGGCGTAGGCCTCCATGTCGTAGTAGAGGATCGCACCGGGGCCGAAGCCGAGGGCCCGGGCCTGGTTCACCGCGTCGTCGGCGGCGTCGGCCCCCTCGGTGGCGGGCGAGACGATCTTCGAGGCCTGCACGCCGACGTACAGCGGCATGAAGGCCCACCCGGCGGCCTGCTGCTGCTGGACCCAGGGGGCCGTCAGGTTCGGCTGGGCGCAGGCCCGCTTGGCGCCGCCGATGTAGATGCCCACCGCCCGGTACGGGGAGGCGGCCATCCACGCGTTCATCGCGGCGCCGGAGGGCGCCGTACAGGCGTCGAACCCCTTGCCGGTGTGGTTCGTCGCCGACGCGGGTATCAGGCCCGGCGCCGCGGCCGACGAGGCCGCGGCCTGGCCGGACAGCGGGGCCGCGGCGGCGGCGGAGCGCGGGGCGAGGGCCGTCCCGGACCCGGCGGGCGCCGGCTCCGGTCGGTGCGCCGGCGCGGGGGTGAGGCCGGCGCCGGTGATGATCCGCCGCACCAGCGACTGGTCCGTGTCGTACGTCCCGGTCACCGCGACGACGCCGTCGCCCGCCCGGAGCGTGTGCGCGACCGGGTTGGAGCCCTCCCGCTCCGGTGCGGCCGAGGCGGCGGGCTCGACCAGCAGCGCCTCCGTACGGCCGACCAACCGCGGTGGGCAGACCTGCTGTTCGCCCGGGTGCCCGAGGTACAGCGCGTGCTGGTCGAAGCGGACACAGGCCTGCGGGTCAGCGGCCAGATCCACCACCGGCCAGCTCGCGGGCACCTGGAAGACACGGCCCTGGTACGTCACCGCCTTGGTGTCCGGACCTCCGGCGGGTGCGGCTTCGGCGGAACCGACGGCCTGCGCCGCCACGAACACGGCCGCCGCGACGGCCGCGGCACTCCGGAGCGCTGTCATACGGGACTTCACCCAGATCTCTCCTGACACGACGGAAGGCCGCGCGCCGAGAAGCCGGCCGCGCGGCGTCGTCGGCCACGATATCCACGCCCGCGCCGGCCGCCCGACGCGGGGCCCGCCCCGGCCGTCCGCACCCGTACTCCCACCCCCACCCGGCACGGCCCGCCCCGCGCTCCCGGCTGCCCCGGCAGGCTCGGGACACCCGGCCAGGACCTGACGCGGCCACACATGCGCCCGCCCGTAAGGCAGTCGGCACCCGCAGCCGGCCGGACAGCAGCAGCCACCCGGGTCGGGGGACTGCAAGGCCGGGCGGCCTGCAAGCGTCGGACAAGGAGCCCAGCCCGGTGGGGGAGCGGCCGCGGGACCGAGGTCGACTTTTTTCTCTCCTCGACCACTCGGTCCCCGGCGGCCGAGGGCACCTCTCCTACGATCCGAGGGATGTACCACCTGCGGCGCGGATACGGCGGCCTGCTGTCGAAGTCGGCCGCGCTCGGTGCCGACCTGACGATCGACCAGGAGCAGCCGTGACCCTCACCGTGCCGTGGAGCCCGAACGCGCTCGCCGACCTGCGCGAGTGCCTGGACCTGATGACCGCCGACGGCACCGTCCCCGGCGGCGTCATCGCCCACGGCACCGTCGACACCGAGCCCGGATACCTGGCCTCCGGCGTCGTCGCCCCCGAGTGCGGCGGCGCCCGGCCGGGGCCGGACACGGTGTACGACGTGGCGTCGCTGACCAAGGTCCTGGCCACCTGGTCGCTGGTCGGCACCTCCCTCATGGATGGCTTCACACTGGACACCCCGATCCGCGAACTGCTGCCCGGTATCCCGGCCGAGGCGCCCGGCGGCCGGGTGACGGTCGGGCAGATCCTCGCCCACACCTCCGGCCTGCGGGCCGACACCCGACTCGACCGGTACCGGGGTCGCACCGAGCCACTGGCCGACCTGATCTGCGGTGAGGACCTGATCGCCGAACCCGGAGCCGGCCATCGGTACATCAACCGCGGTTTCATCCTCCTCGGCCTGGCCCTGGCCCACTACCGCTGCGGGCGCCTGGACGAGCTGGCGGCGGAGCTCTGGCAGGACCTCGGCATGACGAGCACGACCTACGGCCCGGTGCCCCGCTCCGCTCAGGTTGCCCCGACCGAGCAGCGGTTGACCGGTGGGCCCCGGCTGTGGGGGATGCCGCACGACGACAACGCCGCCCTGCTCGGCGGGGTCGCCGGCCATGCCGGGGTGTTCACCACCCCGGCCGATCTCGCCGCCTTTGCCACCCACCTGCTGGCCTCGCACGCCACCGGCGGCCCCCTGGGGCGCTGGCTCACCGCCAGCATGCAGCCGCAGGCCGAGATCGAGCCGGGCCTCGACCGCGGCCTGGCCTGGATCCTCGCCGACGACGGCCGGGTCGCCTACCACCACGGCTTCACCGGCACCAGCCTCTACCTCGCCCCGGCCACCGGCCGCTACCTGGCCATCTGCACCAACGCCGTCTACCACCACCAGGACAACCGCACCCGCCTGGCACCGCTGCGGGCCCTCGCGCTGAAGGCGATCACCGACGAAACCCGGGAGACCCGGCCGCGCTCGGCGCCACGCTCGCGTCCCTGACCCATGCGACTCGGCGGCCCCGCCGAGGATGTCCTGACGACCTCCGCCTCCGACGCCGGGCACCCGGCACCGGCGTGGTGGTGAACGCCCGAGATATCGCAGTCAAATCGCTTGTCAGGGGCTGGAGTTACCGAGGTCCGGGAAGGCCTCGCGCCTCCGGTTCCGGGGAGGCCCCGGTCAGGCCGGGATCAGTGCCTTGGAGCGGTCGGCGGCGATGTGTACGGCCAGCCCTGCCAGTACGGTGCCCATCAGGTACCGCTGGATCCGCAGCCAGGCGGGCCGCCGGCCGAGGAAGGCCGCGATCGTGCCGGCCGCCAGCATGACCGCGCAGTTGACGGTGATCCCGATCGTGACCTGCACGAGGCCCAGCAGGAAGCTCTGCGCGGCCACGTGCCCCCGGGCCGGGTCGATGAACTGGGGGAGCAGCGACACGTACAGGATGGCGATCTTGGGGTTGAGCAGGTTGGTGACCAGCCCCATCGTGAACAGCTGGCGCGGTCCGTCGGCGGCCAGTTCCCTGGGCGCGAAGGCCGAGGCGCCACCGGGCCGGACCGCCTGCCAGGCAAGGTAGAGCAGGTAGGCGGCTCCACCGAGCTTGAGGGCGGTGTAGAGGGCCGGCACCACGGCGAAGACCGTGGCCAGGCCGGCGGTGGCCACCCCGAGGTAGACCAGGAAGCCGACCGCGACCCCGGCCAACGAGATCAGCCCGGCGCGGCGGCCCTGGGTGATCGACCTCGAGGCCAGGTAGATCATGTTCGGGCCGGGGATGAGGGCCATGCCCAGTTCCATCGCGGCCACTCCGGCGACCGCGCCGAGGGAGACGAGCATTCGTACCTGCTTTCGAGTGGGGTGCCGACCCTATCGCGGGGAACCGGGGAAGATCACTCCGTGATCCATGGGTCGAACCGCCGCAAAAGGGGCAGGCGGCAGGCCTTCTGAGCGCCGGTCACGGGCCCGTGACCGGCGCGCCGTCCGCCGCCCGACCCTGGGAACGCCGCCCGCCCGGCCCACCCCGGCCGGGCAGCGGAAACCCAGTGGGAGGCGCCCGCCGCACCCGGCCAGAATGGCCGCATGCCACACGAAGCCGATCAGCTGCCGGCCGACCTCGACCTGCTCCCGCACCCGGAGCGCCAACGGCTTGTCGCCCGCAGGGCCCGCGAGCTCGCCGTCGACGGCCGGCTCCCGGCGCTCCTGTCCGAGCTGGAGCGCTCCGGTGTGTACGGCCGACGGCTGGCCGCCCTCGCCGCGTCGGCCGGCCGCGCCACCGGCTACCTCACCGAGCGGCTGACCGACCCCGACCCGGTGGTCCGCGGGTACGCCCTGCGCGCCGCCCGCACCCGGGACACCCCGGACGAGGCGATCGAGGCGGCCTTCACGGGTGCCTCCTGCACCCTGCGCCGACAGCTGGCCCGGGTCGTCCGGCACGGCCGCCGGCACCGGCTCGCCGAGCGGCTGGTGGGCCGCCTGCGCGCCGAATGGGGCGACACCGAGGCCGCGCGGCTGCTGTCCGCCTGCAGCCCCGAGTTCGTCGGCCGGACCCTGCCCGACCTCGCGCACGCCGCACCGCTCGCACCCCTCGCCGCACGCTTCCCGGACGAGGTCCTGGACCACCTGGAGCGGGCCCTCGCCAAGCACCCCGAGACACTGCGGCTCGGCCGGTGGCCCGCCCTCGCCGACATCCTCGGCGCCACCGTGCGGACCCGCCCCGAACGGGTCCTCGACCTGCTGGAGCGGTTCGGCCCGGACCTCCCGCTGCGCCGTGACCACCTGCCGCCGCTGGCCGCCGCGGACGCCGAACGCACCGTCCGGCTCCTCGCCGACCCGCGGCGCGGCCCGGCCGGGCCGTACACCGCGCCACCCACCAGCGGCACGCTGCGCCGACTGGTGCGCGCCGACCCGCCCTCGCTGCCCGCCCTGGGCCGCCACTGGCTGGCCGCGCCCCGCTGCTTCGCCGCCCTGCTGCGCGCCCTCCCCCCGGGCCGGCGCGACGCGTTCCTCGACCTCGTGTACGCCGGAGCCCTCCCACGGGAGGGTGAACTCGCCCTCCTGCTGCCGCTGTTCCCGCACGCGCGCCGCCACGCCGAGGCCCGCCGGCAGGTCGCCGCACGCCGCGCGGAGGGCCGCCCCTGGGCACAGATCGCCCCCGCCCTGGCGTACCTGCCCACCGAGGAGGCCCAGCCGGAGCTGCGGGCCGCCCTCGCCCGCCCGGACGCCGACGACCGCTCCGCCGCCTGGACGGCCCTGTTCGCCAACGCGGCCGCCTCCGACGACCCGGCCGCCGTCCAGGACGCGCTCGGCCTGCTGCCGCGGCTGCGCAACGAGCAGGACCCGGTGCGCTGCGCGGCGCTGACCGCGCTCGCCCGGGTGCCCGCCCGGCTGCTGACCCGCGCGGCGGAAGCCGACCTCGACACCGCCGTCCAGGACGCGGTCGACGCCCGCGACTGCTCGTACGCCACCCGCGCCGCCCTGCAGCGGCTGGTCGCCGAGGTACTGCGCGAGCACGCCGTCACCGGCGGGGCCGAGCTGGTCGAGTGGGCGCTGCGGAGCCTGCGGCGGATCGCCGGGCAGACCGGCACGGTCGAACTCGGCCCCCTGGAGCACCGGCTGCGGCGGGGCCACGAGCACACCGTGTTCGCGACCCTGCAGCCGTGGCTGGACACCATGGCCGACACCGCGGAGTACTGGCTGCTGTTCACCCTGGCCCGTTCGCTCGGCCGACGGGCCCGCGGCGTCCCGGAGCTGCAGGAACTCCTCCTGCACGCCCTCCGGTTCGGGTCGGACGGCGCGTTCGGCACGGCCGCCGCCCTGTGGCTGGACGACCCGTGCACCCGCGGCGCCCGGGTCGCCGAGATCCTCGAACTCGAGCCCTCCGCCGTCTTCCTGGCACCGGTGCGGGACGTGGTGGCCGAGCGGCGCACCGACCTGCTCGACCCGCTGCTCGCCCCCACACCGGCGTACGGACGGTTCCTCAAGCGGCCGCAGCGGGCGACCCTGCCGCCGACCCGGTCGGCGAGCCGCTGGGCGCCGCACCAGTGGCGGGCCGCCGCCCGCCTCGCCGCCGCGGCGGCGAACGACACCACCCTGCCGCTGCACGGGCGCGCCGCAGCCGTCCACGCCGCCGCCGCGATCCCGCAGTACGGCGAGGCGGTCGTCCGCGCCCACCTGGACTCCGCCGAGGTGGTGCTCGCAGAAGCGGCGCTCGCCGCCCTGGCCTGGACGGACCGGCCCGCCGACGCGCTGGGCGACCTGCTGGCCCACGCGGGCGGCGACCGCGCCCGGGTCGCGGTGTACGCGGCCACCCGGGCCGCCCGGTTCGCCCCGCCGGACGAGCTCGCCGAGCGGCTCGGCGAACTGCTCTCCCGGGCCCAGGGCAGCAAGGTGACCAGCCGCAAGGAGGCCGTGCGGCTGGCCGCCGAGCACCTGCCGCCGCGCTCCGCCGCCGACCTGCTGGTCGCCGCGTACCGCGTCGAGGGCCAGCACCGCGACGTACGCGCCGCGGTGGTCGCCTTCGCGACCGGTCTGCTGGACGCCGAACCCGTCTGGGAACTGCTCACCGAGGCCGCCGGGCAGGCCCCGCCGCCCGTGCGCCTCGCCGTACTGCGGGCCGACCCGGGACACCTCCCCGAGACCCACCGGGCCCGCTACGCCCACCTGGTGGCCTCCGTCGCCGCCTCGCCGGACCCGGAAGCCGCCGCGCCCGCCCTCGCCGCGCTGCCCCGGTGGGCCGCCTGGGCCCCGGAGACCGCGGACGTGGCCCGACGGGCCGTCACCGACCCGGCGAACCGCGGTGGCTGGCGGGAGGCCGCGGGCGCCGTCCGCGAGCTCGCCGCCTCCGGGCTGCCGCACCCGCTCGGCGGCGCCGCCCCCGGCAGCCTGCTGCACCGCACCCTCGCCGAACTCGCCGCCGCCGCGCGGACGGACGACCCCGACGCCGGGGACGACCGGGACCTGCCGGCCCGCCGCAGGCTGGCCCACCTCACCGACCTCCCCGCCGACGACCACCACCGGCCGCTGCTCGCCGGCGCCGCCGACCTGCTCGCGGCCGAACCCGACCTGGCGGGCATCAGGGCGGCCGCGCTGCGCCGGCTGGTGGACCCGGCGGCCGGGCCGCAGGCGCTGGCGGCCGCACTCGGGGCGCTCGCCGACGCCCACCAGGGCCGGCCTGCGGCGGCCGCGCTCACCGCGCTGGCGCTGCTGCGGGAGCACGCCTCGGGCCCGCTGCCGCCGCCCGGGACCATCGACGCGCTGGCGCGGACCGCCCGCCGGGACGGGGACACCGGCACGGCCGCCGCACTGTTCGCCACGGCGCTGACGGAGGTGTTCGGGGACCGCCTCGGCTGGCCCGGGGAGTGGCGCTCCCTCCTGCTCGACCTGCGCCGCCACCCCTCGGCGGACGTCCGCGAGCGCGCCCTCGCGGCCGTCATGTACCGGGAGTGACCGACGGCTGCGGCCGGCCGACACCCGGCGGGCTGTCGGCCGGCGGGCTGTCGGTCCTGGCGTCCTCCGAGGGGCCGTCAGCCCGCGGTCAGCTCCCGGCAGGAGCAGCGAGGCCGGCCACCACCAGCTCGGCCGCCCGCACCGGGTCCCCGCCGGCGCGGGTGAGCAGTGCGGCCGCGTCGAGGAACGCGAGGCTGTGGGGGCAAGGGGGCTGCGGGGTACTGGATTCCTACGTCGGGTCCGGAAAACAGTTCGCCCGGCGATCGAGCGACGGGCATGATCGGCCGGTGGATCTGTCTCCCCTGCTGGCCGCCATCGAGTGCGGCGACGACATCACGGTTCTCGAGTCCCTGGCGGACGTGGCGAACTCCGAACTCACCGGCGACGACGGCATCACCCTGCTGGCCGCCGCCGCGCACGCCGGGCGCCACGAAGTCGTCGACCGCCTCGTCCTGCGGGACGTCGACCCGACCCGCCCCTGGGCCGGCGGCGTCGACCCCGTCACGTGGGCGGCCGAGAACGGGGCCTACTGGGTCCTGAACGCGCTGCTGTCCCCCGACCGCGACCCGCTGCGCGCCGACAGCCCGCACCGCCGCGCGCTGCGGGCGGCACGGGCCGCCCTGGAGTCCGGGGCCGGCGCCGGGCCCGTTTCGCCCCCGGCCCATCGGGCGGTCATCACCGACCTGGAGGCGCAGCTCGGCATCCACCGCACGCCGGACGAGCTGATGGCCCGTGCCCTGGTCCACGCCGACCCCCGCCACGACGACTGGCACGTGTCGCTCTGCCGGATCGCGTGGCCGGAGACCCAGGAGGTGTTCGACTGGGCCCGCGCGGTCGCCGAGGAGGCCGGCTCGCTCGACCGCCGGCGCTTCGCGCTCGACGCGATCAACTACCTCAGCTTCGGCCTCAACCCTCACAACGACGAGCAGCCGTTCCAGCGAGAGGCTGTCGAGTTCCTCCGGCCGCGGCTGGACACCGAGCAGGACCCGCAGGCCCTGCGCGCCGTCGTCGCAGCCTTCACCGGCTACTGCTCCCGCGAAGAGCTCCCGGCGGTCCTGGCCCACGCGGACCACCCCGACCCGGGCGTTCGCCACCGCGTCGCCCTGGCGTTCCCCACCCTTCTGACCGCCGGCCCCGACGCGCTCGCCGCCCTGCTGCGCCTGGCCGACGACCCCCACCCCGCCACCCGGACCAGCACGCTCTACAGCCTCACCTACTCTCTCCCCGGTACCCTCGCCCTGCTCGACACCCCCGCCCTGCGCGCCGTGCTGGCGGCCCACCTCACCGACCCCCATTTCGAGGCCCGTCTCGAAGCCGCCTTCGCCCTGGCCCTGCGCGGCGACGAACGCGGCACGGCGGTCATCGAGGAGATCCGCCGCGGCGTCAAGAACCGCTACAGCCGCGGCGTGGACCGCCTCGACGACCTCTACCACCAGCTCCGCGCCCGCACCTCCGGCACGTGATCCCACGGCGTTCGCGGGCGTGTTCGGCGACGCGGTCAGCGACCCGGCCCTGCGCGAGATCCTCTCCGCACGGCTGCAGGACCCCTACCGCCTCGCCTTCCAGGACGCGCTCGACGAGCCGGAGAACAGGGTCCTGTTCCTCACCGACGCCACCGTCGCCACCCTGCTCCACCGGACGGGCACGACCGCCGACCCGCTGACCGGCGACACGGACGACCCACGAGAACAGGAGGCGCCGTGCCGCGCCCCGAACCACTGCCCCGCACCGTCCGCCTGCTGTTGCTCGCCCGGGTCGTCAACCGGCTCGGGGCCTTCTCGCTGCCCTTCCTCACCGCGCTGATCAGCGCCGACCACGGCGCGAGCCTGACCGCCGCCGGACTGGTCAGCGCCGCCTTCGGGCTCGCGACGATCCCCTCGCGACTGGCCGGGGGACACCTGGCCGACCGGATCGGCCGGCGCACGACCATCGTGCTCGGGCTCTGCGGATGCGCCGTCGCCCAACTGGCGATCGCCGCCTCCGCCTCGCTCACCTGGGCGGTCGCCGGGGCGGTGCTGCTCGGCCTGGCCTTCGAGCTCTACGAGCCCCCGAGCCAGGCGATCATCGGCGAGTCCGTGCCGGAGCAGCACCGGGTGCGCGCGTTCAGCCTGTTCAGCGCCGCGCTCGCGGCGGGCGGCATGGGCGCCGGGCTGCTCGCCGCCCTGCTCGGCCGCTGGGACCTGCGCTGGCTCTTCGTCGCCGACGCCGTCACCTGCCTGGCCTGCGCCCTGCTGATCCACCTGGCCCTGCCCCGCGACCGTCCCGAACCACCCGGAGCGGACCAGGACGGCACCGCCGTACGACCGCTGCGCGACCGGGCCCTGCTGAACGTCCTGGCCACCGGGACCGCCTACGCCCTGGTCAACCAGCAGACCGTGATCACCCTGCCCCTCGCCCTCACACGCCAGGGCCTGCCCGCCGCCGACGCCGGCCTGCTGTTCACCGCAGCCGCCGCCACCACCGTGCTCGCCCAGCCGCTGATCCGCCTGCCCTGGACGACCCGGCTCACCACGCCCGTCGCCCTCGCCCTCGCCCACCTCCTCCTGGCCGCGGGGCTGACCGGCTACGCCCTCTCCCGCACCCTGCCGGCGCTGCTCGCCTCGGCCGCCGTGAACAGCCTCGGCGACCTCCTGGTCATGGGCCGCATCTACGCGCTCGTCACCGACCTCGCACCACCCGGGGCAAGCGGCCGCTACCTGGCCGTCTTCGGTACCAGCTGGGGGATCGCCGCGACGCTCGCCCCCCTCCTCGGCACCCAGCTGCTCGCCCACGCGGGGACGACCGCACTGTGGTCCGCCATGGCCGCGTTCTGCCTCCTGCTCGCCGCACTGCACCTCCGGGTGACACCGGGGTCGGCCCGGTCAGCGCAGCGCCGCGCATCAAGGGGACGCAGGTCGGCCGAGCCGGCGGCCGCACCCGACCCGCGACCGTGACCGACAGCAGAAGGGGGACCGCCACCCGGCCCCGCCCGGCCCTACCCGACCCCACCCGGCCCCGCCCGGCCCGGACCCCGCCGCCGCGGAGAGGAGGCGTCGGCCACACGGCCGGGCCCCACCCCGCCCGGATTGTCCTGCTCGACCCGTGGCGCGCGGTATCAGGGAATTGCGCTATCCGTACCGGGCGGAGCGTCAGAAGTATTCAACGGTGAACTGATTGGGCCGTATAAAAAGGCGTTCGCGGCAATTTTCGGACCCTTTGAGGAACCCCGGCAGATCGGGCCAAAATCGCATACTTCTCCTCATGTCATGCCATCTGACCTGCGTAAACATGGCATACGGAGGGGTGCTAGCCTTCGCCGGTGTTCACGAAATCCACGCCAAATCCCGCCCGGATCGCGCCGGTGCCCCCGGCCGGCCGCAGCGCCGGGCGGCCCCGTCTGGTCGCACTCGACGGGCTGCGGCTTATCGCCGCACTTCTCGTGGTATTCCACCACTATGTCGGCTTCGCGGGCGGGCCCGGCCGCGATGAGAGTGCGTGGACGAAACCGGCCTGGGTGGTCTTCCCGAAGGCGGAGAACGTCGCCTCCTACGGCTGGGTCGGCGTCGAGCTCTTCTTCATCATCAGCGGCTTCGTGATCTGCATGAGCAGCTGGGGGAGGGGCCCGGGTGCCTTCTTTAAATCGCGGGTGGTCCGCCTCTACCCCGCGTACTGGTTCGCCGTACTGGCCACCACCGCGGTGCTGACCGTCTGGCCGATGGTCCGCAAGCCGCTGGGGCTGCGCGACACGCTGCTCAACCTGACGATGTTCCAGTCGCCCTTCGGGGCGGAGTCCGTGGACGCCGTCTACTGGACCCTCTGGGTCGAGATGCGCTTCTACCTGCTGTTCGCCCTGGTCGTGTGGAAGGGCGTGACCTACCGCCGGGTGGTGCTCTTCTGCTGCCTGTGGACCATCGCCTCCATCCTGGTGATGGACGGCCGGCTGCCGTCCGCGGAGTACTTCGCGATGCCCGAGTACTCGTCGTACTTCATCGCGGGCATGGCGATGTACCTGATGTACCGGTTCCGCCCGACCGCGCTGCTCTGGGGGATCGTCGGGATCTCCTGGCTGTTCTCGGTCCACGCGGTCTCCCAGTACAGCGTCGGACTGGGCAGGTGGCTGGGCCGTCCGATGTACGCCGCCCCGGCCGTGCTGCTCGTGACGCTCGCCTACCTGGTGATGGCCGCGCTGGCGCTGGGCTGGCTCGACTGGGTACGCGGCCGGTGGCTGACCGTGGCCGGAGCGGTCACCTACCCGCTGTACCTGCTGCACGAGCACATCGGCTGGACCGGAATCCGCCTGCTGCGCGACCGGGTGCCGGCGTGGCCCCTGGTGATCGGCATGACCCTCGGGATGGTGGCGGCCGCGTGGCTGGTGCACCGCCTGGTCGAGCGCCCGGTCGCCCGGATGCTCTCGACGCGACTGGCGGCCGGCATGGCCGACCTCCGGGAGCGCCCGATGGACAGGGCCGCGTAACCCGGCGAGACCCGGCGGGGCTTGGCGATACCCGGCGGGACTTGGCGAGACTTGGCGAGGCAGACCCGGAAGGCCGTGACCGTCGAAAGGCGTTCACGGCCTTCCGCGTCGACGTGGGGATCTCACTGTCCTGGTCGCTCTTCGGCCGGCCGCCCGCAGACCACCCGCCCGCCGCCGGAGGCGGATCCCGTCCGCTGCGGTTGCGCGGCGCGTCCGAATCGGTCAGGAATCGAGAAGCGCGGTTCACGCAGCGCCTCTAGCCTGCCCACCATGGACATCACCATTCACACGACTTCGCTTCCGCACGACGACCCGGACGCGTCGCTCGCCTTCTACCGCGACGTCCTCGGCTTCGAGGTCCGCAGCGACGTCGGGCAGGGCAGGATGCGCTGGATCACGGTCGGCCCGGCCGGTCAGCCGGGCACGTCGATCCTCCTGGCGCCGCCCGCCGCCGATCCCGGCATCACCGAGGACGAGCGCCGCACGATCACCGAGATGATGGCCAAGGGCACCTACGGCTGGATCCTGCTGGCCACCCCGGACGTCGACGCCACGTTCGAGAAGGTGCAGGCCGGCGACACCGAGGTCGTCCAGGAGCCGACCGATCAGCCGTACGGCGTCCGCGACTGCGCCTTCCGCGACCCCGCGGGCAACCTCGTCCGCATCCAGCAACTGCGCTGAGCCGCGCGGGCGTCGACGCGGCCGTGCGGGCCGGCAGCGCGACCACCCGCAGGGAGCGCGGCGGCGCACCACACCACCGGGCGTCCGGGGTGCCCACCGAGACGGGCACCCCGGACGCCCGAAGGCGTCGACGGGGTCGATGGTGTCGACGAAACGGAAATGCCCAATGAAGGACGAAGGGGAGGGTTCTCATGTGCAGGTCCGAATGGCGGCGCGCCCGCATCCAGGCGCAGCGCCTGGCCGATCTCGCGCGGCTGCGCCGCGTCCGCGACCGGATCGACAGGGAGTACGCGCAGCCGCTGGACGTGGAGGCGCTCGCCCGCGAGGCGAACATGTCCGCCGGGCACCTGAGTCGGCAGTTCCGGGCCGCCTACGGCGAGTCGCCGTACGCGTACCTGACGACGCGTCGCATCGAGCGGGCGACGGCACTGCTGCGGCGCGGCGAGCTCAGTGTCACCGAGGTCTGCTCCGTGGTCGGCTGCGCGTCGCTGGGCACGTTCACCACCCGCTTCACCGAACTGGTCGGCATGCCGCCCGGGGCCTTCCGGCGCCGGGCGGCGGATGCGGCGGGTGTGGCGGGTCCGGCCCGCGAGGTGTGGTCGGCGATCGAGGTGGAGGGGATGCCGGCGTGCGTGGCGCGGCAGGTCCCAGGACCGGTCAGGAATCGAGAAGCCCCGGCCGCCGTGCGGCCCCTAGCGTGATGGTCATGGCAACCACCGCTTCCACCGCAGCCCGCACGGCCCTCTCGTCCGTCACCCTTGAGGTGTCCGACCCTGAGGCCGCCCGCCGCTTCTACCGCGCCTTCGGCGTGGACACGCGCATCCGTCTGCGGGCGTCCGAGGCGCAGTCCACCGGGTTCCGCGGGTTCACCCTGGCGCTCACGGTGTCCGGGCCGGCCACCGTCGACGGCTTCTTCGGCGCGGCCGTGGACGCCGGCGCCACGGTGCTCAAGCCCGCCGCGAAGTCGCTGTGGGGCTACAGCGGCGTGGTCCAGGCCCCGGACGGCACGATCTGGAAGATCGCGACCTCGGCGAAGAAGGACACCGGTCCAGACACCCGCGAGATCGACGAGGTCGTGCTGCTGATCGGCGTCGAGGACGTGAAGGCCACCAGGCAGCTCTACACCGACCGGGGCCTGACCGTGGCCAAGAGCTTCGGCGGCAAGTACGCCGAGTTCGCCCCCGGCCAGGCCGCCCCCGGCCAGGCCGGCCCCGTCACGCTGGCGCTCTACAAGCGCCGGGCCCTCGCCAAGGACCTCGGCGTCCCCGTCGACGGCACCGGCTCGCACCGCGTCGTCCTCGGTGGCACCGCCGACGCCTTCACCGACCCGGACGGGTTCGCCTGGGAGGCCGCCGCGTCGCCCGCCCCCACCCCGTCCTGACCTCCGGCTCCCGCTCCCGCCCCGCACTCCCGCCCCGCCTGACCTTGTACGAGAGGAAACCTGTCATGCCGTCCACGAAGTCGCCCGCCGAGGCCCCCGCCACGACCACCGGGAAGTACGACGGATTCACCGCCGAGGAGCGGGCCGCGATGAAGGACCACGCACGCGAGGAGAAGAAGGCGGTGGCGCGGCGCGGTTCGTCCCGGGCGGAGAAGGCGGCGGCGGAGGAGCGGGACGTGCTCGCGAAGATCGCCGAGATGCCGGAGGCGGACCGCGTCCTCGCCGAGCGGATCCACGAGATCATCACGACCGCCGCTCCGGACCTCGCGCCCAAGCTCTGGTACGGGATGCCCGCGTACGCCAGGGACGGCAAGGTCGTCTGCCACTTCCAGAGCGCGGAGAAGTTCAAGTCGAGGTACGCCACGCTCGGCTTCAGCGACCAGGCGGCACTCGACGACGGCGCCATGTGGCCGACCGCCTTCGCCGTGAGGGAGCTGACCGCGGCCGACGAAGAGCGCATCGGCGCGCTCGTCAGGAAGGCCGTGGGCTGAGACCGGCCGGGGCAGTGCCCGTCGTGGAGCGGCGCCCCGACGGGCCGGAACATCGTGGGCGGGAGCGGGTTGAGTCTCCCGTAGGGGGAGGCGGGAGAGTACAGGCATGGACGGCGACACTCTCCTCACGATCGGTGACCTGGCGCGGCGGACCGGACTCACGGTCAAGACCATCCGGTTCTACTCCGACACCGGGATCGTGCCGCCGACGGACCGCAGCCCGGCCGGCTACCGGCTCTACGACATCGGTGCGCTCGCACGCCTGGACCTGGTGCGCACCCTGCGTGACCTGGGACTCGATCTCGCCCTCATCCGGCAGGTGCTGGACAGGGAGATATCGGTGCCCGAGGTCGCCGCCGCACACGCCGACGCCCTGGAGGTGCAGATCCGCACCCTCCGCCTGCGTCGCGCCGTCCTGCGCGCGGTAGCCAAGCGGGGCTCCACCCCCAAGGAAATGGACCTGATGCACAAGCTCGCCAAGCTCTCCGACGACGAACGCCGAAGCCTGATCACCGACTTCATCGACGACACCTTCGGCGGCCTCGACGCCAACGCCGACTTCGTCGACATGATGCGCACGGCCATGCCCGAACTGCCGGACGACCCCGAGCCCGAACAGGTCGACGCCTGGGTGGAACTCGCCGAGCTCACCCAGGACCGCGACTTCCGCGCCGCGGTGCGCCGCATGGCCGAGTACCAGGCGGCCGAACGCGCCCGAGGCGACCGCACCGGCCTGCACCACGACCTCACCGAGACCGTCCGCGACAGCGTCGGCCGCGCGCTCGACGCCGGCATCGCCCCGGCCTCGGCCGAGGCCGCATCCGTCGTCGACGCCCTGACCGCCGGTTACGCGCAGACCTTCGGCCGGGCCGACGACCCGGACCTGCACCACTGGCTGCTGACCCGCCTGGAGATCGCCGGCGACCCCCGCGCGGAACGCTACTGGCACCTGCTGGCCGTCATCAACGGATGGCCCGTCCCGCCCAGCCTGGCACCGGTGTTCAGCTGGTTCACGCAGGCCCTGCGCGCCCGCAGCGGACGGTAGCCCCGCGGCCCGGCAGCCGCGTCCGGAAGCCGCGCCGCCCCTCGCGCCCTCGACCGAGCCCCCGGGGAGGGGCTGCCCGATCGGGCAGCCCCTCCCCGGTAGGCGGGGCCGTTTCTGACGGGCTCACAGGTTCGTCGGCAGAGTGTTGGTACGTTCCCCGACGACAGGTCTAGACCAGACTCTGTGATCGTCCAGTGAGGGGAAGTCCGTTGCGCCGCTCTGCTTCTGCCGCTCTGTCCACAGCTGTATCCATCACGTTGCTCTCGGGGTTCTGGGCCGCTTCGCCGGCTCAGGCGGCCACCTCGGGGGCGACATCCACCAACCCCACCGGGGCGATATCCCTCAACTCCACCGGGACCGTTGACGGCAACGGGTTCGTGACCCTCTCGGGCACGTACCGCTGCTCGGCGCCCGCCCCCTCGCCCGCCGGCATGGTCCGCGTCCACAGTTCGGCGTGGGGGCCCGGCATCGGCGAGGTCGCCGTCTGCGACGGTGCCGATCACACGTGGGTACACCGCGACAGGCCCGGCAGGGTGCCGCTGGTGACGGTCGGTCAGATCCAGGCCGTCGCGAACCTGGAGCGGTGGGAATCCGCAGGTGGCTGGAACGGCTTCCCGAAGATCACCACCTTCGCGATCGACCAGAAGACCGTCGACCTGCAGGCCGCCGCGGGCTGACGCAGGGTGGCGACCGCGGTCGTGAGGCGGCTGGCCCGGCAGCCGCCTCCGCCGGTCGAGGACTGATCCACGATCACCGCGTGGTGGCCAACCAGGCGGTCACGGCTGCGGTGGCGACGAGTCCGACATTGAGCGTGATCCGGCGGTCCTCGCCGGTCAGGTGAACGGCGATCGCGCCGGTCTGCAGGAGTACGAAGCCGATGGCCGCGGCCCACGCCAGCCCGGGAGCGGTGCCGGTCAGCGGCGGCAGGACCAGACCGGTCGCGCCCAGTATTTCGACCGCCCCCAGTGACCTGAGGACAGGCAGGGGCGTGCGGTCGACCCAGGCCATCATCGGTCGGAGCTGGTCGCGGCTGCGGATCACCTTCAGCGTGCCCGCGTAGAGGTAGAAGAGCGCGAGCAGTCCCGCGACGATCCAATAGGCGATGTTCATGGTTCCCGTTCATGGACCCCCGGGTTCGCGGGGGCCTGTCGATTGCGTGGATGACGTCGATTGCGTCGACTGCCGGGGAAGCCCCCGGACGAGGCCGGCCCCCGTCGGCTTCAGGCGGGGTCGGTGGCGGGCTGTGTCGCGTAGCGACTCATCGCGTCGATGTTGGCCTGTGGCGTCAGCGGCCGGCCGTCGGCGAGTACCTCCTGAAGGTCTCGGAAGTACTGCACGTACAGGTCCGGAGTGAATGTGCTGAGTATGACCGCGGGTTGGTCGGTCAGGTTGGCGAAGGTGTGCGGGGTGCCGGGCGGAACCATCACGAGCGTGCCGGCGGTGGCGTCGTAGTCCTCCTCCCCGACGGTGAACCGCACGCTGCCGGACAGGACGTAGAAGCCCTCGTCGTGTCGGCCGTGGCGGTGCTGCGGCGGACCCTGCGTGTGCGGGGCGAGGACGGACTCGGCGATCGCGAGGCGGTGGCCGGTGTGGCTGCCGTCCTCCAGGACGCGCATGCGTGTGGTGCCCAGAACGATCGTCTCGCCGTCTCGGGGGCTGACCACCGACAGGACGGGGTCGGCCTGCGACTCGCCGATCTCCGCTTCGCTGGTCTTCGCTTCGCTGGTCTTCGCTTCTTCGGTCATGTCCACGAGTGCACCGCCGGGACCCCGCCGGTGTCCAAGACCCGTTCCGCGCCACCGATACCTCATGGGTATCGTTGCAGCGTGGAGCTACGGACCTTGCGCTATTTCGTGGCGGTCGCCGAGGAACTCCACTTCGGCCGGGCCGCCACCCGACTGCATATGAGCCAGCCGCCGCTGAGCCGGGCGATCAAGCAGCTGGAGGCCGAGGTCGGGACTCTGCTCTTCACCCGCTCGACCGTCGGCGTCACGCTCACCCCGGCGGGCACGGTGCTGCTCGACGAGGCGCGAGCCCTGCTCGACCACGCCGACCGCGTCCGGGTACGCATGAGCGCGGCAGCCGGCGCCGCCACCATCACCGTCGGCATCCTGGGCGACGGCACCGACCCGGGAGTGGCCAGGCTGGCGGCGGCCTACCGCCGAAACCACCCCGGCATCGACATCCGCATCCGCGACACCGATCTGACCGACCCGACGTGCGGACTGCGCGCGGGACTGGTCGACGTCGCCCTCACCCGGGCGCCGTTCGACGAGACCGCCCTGACGGTGCGTGAGCTGCGGACCGATCCGGTCGGCGTGGTCCTGCGCGCCGACGACCCGCTGGCCCGCAGCGACCGCCTGCGGCTGGCCGAGCTGCGCGACCGCCGCTGGTTCCAGTTCCCGCAGGGCACCGACCACATCTGGCAGTCGTACTGGAACGGCGGCAGGCCGCGTGAGGGACCAGTGGTGCGCGCCGTCCAGGAATGCCTGCAGGCTGTGCTGTGGAACGGCACGGTCGGCCTGGCCCCGCTCGGACACGACCTGCCCGCAGAGCTGACCGTGGTGCCGCTGACCGACATGGCGCCGAGCCGAGTGGTGGCGGTGTGCAACAAAGGCGACACCAGCCCGTTGATCCGATCATTCATCGAGATCGCGACCGCAGCGTACCGCCGCTGACCACCGCCAACGGCGCGCTGCCGACACTCGTGAACAGTGCGAGCGCTGCAGCCCTCGTGACCGCCTGACCCCTGTGTCCCGGATCGGGGATCGAGCTGTCGGGCAACCGGAGATCGCCGCGTTCGAGGGCCCAGACTCCCGCGCTGGTCCGCCGGCAGTGCGGCCGGGCACGGTGGCTCTCACGTCCGGGGCCGCGGCTCGCTCCCTCGTCCGCTCGGGTCCCGGCTGGGCTGCACTACCGTGCCGCCCTGGCGGGTCACTTGCCGGCTGCGGCCTCCAGGGTGGCGCGCCACAGGGGGCTGTCGACGTAGTGGTTGTCGTACTGCTCGGAGGAGTCCTTGATCTCCTGCGGGCTGGCCTCGCCGCGTACGACGCGGCCGAGGAGTCGCAGGTAGTCGAAGCGGGGCATGCCGGGGGTGAAGGTGAAGAGGACGTCGGCCTCGGAGCCGGGTGCGGCGGCGAAGGCGTGGGGGGTGTGCGGGGGGACGAGGAGGAAGTCGCCCTCGCCGAGGGTCTCGACGGTGTCGTCGAGCAGGACCTGGAGTTCGCCGCCGATGACGAAGAAGAGTTCGGAGGCGCGGGTGTGGAAGTGGGCGGGGGCGCCGACGGCGCCCTTGGCGAAGGTGGAGCGGTAGCTGGTGATCGGGCTGCCGTCGGTACCGCAGTCGGCGAGCAGGGTCATGGTGCTGCTCGGGTCGTTGGTGGTCTCGGCGGTGGCGGCGCGGGTCAGCAGCGGCTTGAGCGGGTTGGCGGTCATGGTGGTTTTTCCCCCGTGTCGGGCGGTCCCGGCTCCCTGCCGTGACCTCGTGATGATCACTCTATTCCGGCAGTCGACCACTGGAATGGTGCATTCCCAGACAAGAATCATGGGTCAATCGGCGTCCGCGGAGCCGTGATTCCTCGGCGGCGCATGCGGTCGAACCCTGCCGGACCGACCGCCGGGTGAAGTACGGTGGCGAGCAGGCGGCACCCGGTGAACCTTCGGCCGGCGTCGGGTTGGGGGCAGCGTGGAGTTCATCGTGGCAGCTTCCGCAGTGGTCCTGGCGCTGGCCTGGCTGTGCCTGGGCGGGTTACGGGGCCTGGGGCGCCTTCTGGTCCGACCTTGGCGGGCCTACCGCGCCTGGTCCCGTCGCCGCTACCTCGCCGGCCTTCCCACGCCCACGGTGGCCGCGGAGCATGTGCCCGCACGGGCACGTGAGCTGTTCTCCGCCATCTGCGCACGCACCGGCCCCCAGCGGCACGTCTTCCTCGGGGACTACTTCGCCGCCCGCGGCTGGAACGAGGCGGACGTTCGCCTGGTCACGCGCGAACTGCTCAACCGGGGGCTGGTGACCGGTCACCCGAGCTCCCGCCAGCACTACGCGCCCACGCCCCTGGGCGTCGACCTGTACGGAAGGGACCTCATGAACGACCCGCAGGGCATCAGCATCCACGCCACCCACGGCTCCACGGTCGTCGGGGTCAACGTCCACAGTGACGGCGCGACCGTCCAGGTGGGCGCCGGAAACCACGCGGCCCCCAGGCCGTTCGACCTTCTCACCCTGGTGGCAGCGCTCCGCGAGGACGCGGCCACCGCCCAGGAAATCGAGGCCCTCGCCGCCCGCGGCCACGCGGACGACCTCGAGGAGGCCGGCGCGGCCAACGACCCGGCGCGCATCGACCGGGTGATCGGCCGTGTCAACGCCCTGCTCGTCGCAGCCACCTCCGCCTTCGCCATGACGCGCGGACTCCTGCCGCCGCTCTGAGCCGCGCCCGGCGCCGACGCCGATGACCACGCGGCCGAGTTCGCGTCCGCCCTCGCCCGCCACCTGGACCGCACCCGCCCGGCCCGACACGCCGGCCCGTTCCGTTCCCCCGGGTGCGCCCTGTCCGGCTGCCTTCCTTCGCCGTCTCCCGACCCCTTGGGTCGCCCGTGTCCAGCCGTCATCCAGGGGGTGAGACGGCTACGATCCGCACATTCGGGCACCCTGGAGGTTTCGACGTGGTCGACAGGAACGGCTGGCTGGTGTTTCAGGATCTGGAGACAGAGGCCGAGCGCAAGCTCTGGCGGGCTCAGATGGACCGGCCGAACCAGCTCAAGCCGGTGGAGATCGGTCCGCCCGATCCGCGTTCCGGTTCCTCCTGGCCGCCGGAAGTGACCGTCCGGGCCGCGCTGCTCCGTCAGATGTTGCTCGGATGCGGGCCCGATCCGAAGCCGGCGATCCTGCGCATGGAGGGCGCTCGGATCTCTGGAGTGTTGGACCTGGGGGCGGCGGAGATCGTCTGCCCGCTCGAACTCTCCGGCTGCTACTTCGATGAGACGATCCGGCTCCAACAGACCAGGGCGCCGGCGATCTACCTGGAAGGATGCGAGATTCCCGCAGGCGTCAAGGCGGATCAGCTCTGGACCCGGCACAACCTCGACCTGTCAGGGAGCGTGATCGGCCATGGGGTCGTCCTGATCGCAGCCTGGATCGAGGGGCAACTCCTGCTGAACGGCACATCGGTTTCGCCGGGGGAGCGCGGAGAGGCCCTGAGTTTCCACAGCCTCACCGTGGGGCGGGGAGCACACTTTAACGGCCTGGGTGTGAAAGGTGTGGTCGTCCTGAGTGGTGGGGAGTTCGGCCGTTCTCTCACGATGGAGCGCGCCAAACTGACCAGGCCGACCGACAGTATGTCGATCAGCGCTCGGCGGATCACTGTTGAAGGGGACATCTGTCTCAACGACGGATTCGAGGCCGAGGGAGAGGTCAACCTCGCCGGCAGTCGGGTGAAGGGCAGGCTGGTCCTCTCCGGCGGGCATTTCCGCCGGCCCGGTGAGAACAAGGTGCTCAACCTAGACCGGGTGGTCGTCGACCAGAACGCCTATCTCAACGACGGTTTCGAGGCGTTCTGCACGGTCTCTCTGCTGGATGGCCGGATCAAGGGAAGCCTGCGATGCGAGGGTGGCCACTTCCACAACGAGACCGACACGGCGTTCTACGCGGCTGGCCTCGTGGTCGGACGTGACGTCATTCTCGCCAAGGTTCAGACGGACGCCGCTCATGATCACGAAGGTTTCTCCGCCAAAGGCGAGGTGGTCCTCGCCGACGCGGCTATCAGCGGCAAACTGGACTGCTCCGGCGGCCGGTTCGAGAACCCCGGTGGCACCGCTCTCAACGCCGAGGCCGCGCAGGTCGGCAATCTGGTGTTCCAGGACGGCTTCCACGCGGACGGAAAGGTCAACCTGAAACGCGTTCGGGTCCTCGGGGAACTGAAGGCCGGAGCCTCACTGAGCGCGGATCAGGTCGACCTGGACGGACTCACCTACACGTCGCTCGACGACCAGATGGAGTTGGAGCGGCGTCTGGGCTGGTTGCTGAAGATGGAGCAGCCCAACCTTCCCCAGGTATACCGGCAGCTTGCCTCGGTCTTCCAGGGCCAGGGAGAAGACCGCGAGGCCAAGAGAGTCCTGGTGACCGGGCAGCGGGCCCACTTCGCGAAGCGGGCCCGGCCTATTCGCTGGGCTGGGCGGATCTTCGAGTGGACGGTCGGCTACGGCTACCACCCGTTCCTGATCCTTATCTGGCTGGTGATCCTGGAGATCGCTGGCGGCCTCATCTTCAGCTGCCTGCGGGACGACATCCTGCTCTCCCCGGTCTACATCAATCAGCTGATCGATGCGGGGGGCATCCACCAGTCGGTGGGAACGATCACCGGCGGATCGGACACCATTGACGACGGCTATCCGGCATTCCAGCCGTGGCTCTACACCCTGGACCTCCTCCTTCCCGTGGTCGACCTCCGGCAGAGCGACATCTGGATTCCGCACCGCGCCGCGGAGTGGTGCTCGATGTTCTTCACCATCGCAGGCTGGGCGCTGGCTACGTGCCTGGTCATCGGTATCGGCAGTGTCTTCGCCCGGGAACGTCAGCAGACGGCGCCGACAGCGCCGTGATCCGGGAGTGGGAAGTCGGCCGGTGTGACTTCCCACTCCTCGAAGGTCGCTTCGTGAGCGCGGCCACCAGTGCGGTATCGGCCAGGCGGATCGGGCGCTTGTAGGAAGCGATGAGGGCGACGCGCTTGATGGCGGCCGGCGCATCCTCGACGGGGACGGTGATGGTCGGCTCGGCGTCCTCGGTGTGCGGGAAGAGGCCGCGGAACTCGGGGAACTCGGTCTCCAGGAGGTGGGTGCTGATGGTGTGGCCAGGGGCTGGCCGCTCTCAGCGAGCTGACCCCGGGAGGGTGTCGCGTTCTAGCGCTTCACGCGGCTGCGGACAGCGAGAGCGGCCAGACCGAGGAGGACGGCTTCGCCGATTCGGGAGGTCATCTCGATGACGGTGCCGGACAGGGTTGAGGTTCTGTCCATTGGACCGGAACACCACCGAGTTGACCACCGCCGACGCAGCCTTCTCCGCCCGTCCGGCCGTCACCCGCTCCCCTCGCGGATGGGCCGTCAGGAATCGGTTGGTGGTGCGAACAGCGCCCGGACGGTTTCGGTGGCCAGGTCCCGCAGCCAGGTGTGGGCGCGGTCGTCGTCGTAGCGCTGGTGCCACAGCAGGTACAGGGGGACTTCGGGCAGCGGCAGCGGCGGCGGCAGGGTGGCCAGGCCGAGGTGTTCCCGGGCTGTGCGGGTGACCGCGTCGGGGAGGGTGACGACCAGGTCGGTGTCGAGGGCGAGTTGCAGGGCGAAGGCGGCGGTGGGCCCGGCGGCGACGACGCGTCGTTCGAGGCCGCGGGTGGCCAGGGCGTCGTCGATCGGGTCGCGCAGGCTTCCGCGCCGCGAAACGGTGAGGTGTTCGGCGGCCGCGTAGCGCTCGATGTCCAGCGGGCCTTCGGTGAGGGGGTGGCCCGGTCGGACGGCGACGACCAGCCGGTCCCGCCCGACGAGGCGGTGGCGGATGTCGGGGAGCGCCGGAGGGCTGGAGCTCGATTCGAGGTCGACCTCGCCCCGGCGCAGCTCGGCGTCGTCCGTCCCGGGTTCGGCGGACAGTCGCAGCCGGACGCCGGGGGCCTGGCGGTGGACGGCCGAGATCAGGGCGGTGCCGCAGGCGGCGGTCAGGGCGTCGTGCCAGCGCACGCCGAACACCCGGTCCAGGGTTGTCAGGTCGAGTTCCCGCTGCGCGGACAGGAGTTGGTGGGCCTGCTGGACGAGGGTGTGGACCTCGGCGCGGATGGCCAGGGCGCGGGTGGTGGGGACCATGCTGCGACCGGTGCGGACCAGGATCTGGTCGCCGGTGGCCTTGCGGATGCGGCCCAGGGAGCGGCTCATCGCCGGTGCGGTGACGTGGAGGCGCGCCGCGGCGCCGGCGACGCTGCCCTCTTCCAGCAGGGCGTCCAGGGCCGTGAGGAGGTTCAGATCCAGTTGCATGGCAGTAACTCTACAAGTGAACAGCATGCACTTGTTGTTAACGATCGGGAGGCCTACCTTCGAAGTGCGGGCGAGACCAACTGCCGCTCGCACAACTCGAAGCCAGCTCGAAAGCCAGGGAGACCCCGCCATGAGCACAGCCACGCCCTTCGCCGCCGACACGACGCTCCTGTCCGAGGTGAGCGCCGCGGTGAGGACCGCCGGCCGCACCCTGCTCGACCGCCACACCCCGCACGCCCGGGGCGTCAGCCTGGACGAGGTCGTCGCCGAGATCCACGCCAACGACGACGCGGTGCTGGCCGTGCTGCGGGAGCCGCTGCTGCAGGCCCGGCCCGGATCGCAGTGGGCCGAGGACGAGCTCGCCGGCGGTGCGCTCCCGCCGGGGGAGTGGTGGGTCGTCGACCCCGCCGAGGGCAACATCAACCACGTCCACGGCATGGACGACTGGGCCGTGACCGCCACCCTGGTCCGCGACAACCGGCCGGTGCTCACCGTCGTCCACCTGCCGCTGACCGGCGACACCTACACCGCCGTCGCCGGCGGCGGCGCCCACCTCAACGACCGGCCCCTGAAGGTGTCCGCCAGGACCGACCTGGGCGCCGCGATCGTCGGCACCGGCCAGGCCCGGCCCGGCGAGGACGAGCGCACCTTCCGGCGGATCGGCGACTCGGTGACCGCCCTGCTCGTCAACGGCCTGGTCGTGCGCGTGTCCGTTCCCGCCACGATGCAGCTCATCCACGTCGCGGCCGGACGCATGGACGCCTTCTGGCAGTTCTCCGACGTCCGCTCCGGCCTGGTCGCCGGCGCGCTGCTGGTCTCCGAGGCCGGAGGCACCGTCACCGACCTGGCGGGCGAGCCCTGGAACACCGGCAGCCGCGACTTCCTGGCCGCCGCCCCCGGCATCCACACCGCCGCCCTCGATGTCCTGTCGCCGCTCGCCTGACCGGACACCTCCGCCCTGCCCGCCTCACACCGCAAGGAGCACCACCCCATGACCACCATCGGCATCCTGGGCGCCGGCCGCGTCGGCACCGACCTCGCCCGCAAGCTCTCCGCGGCCGGACACCTCGTCACCCTCGGAGTCCGGAACCCGGAACTCGGCGCCCGGAACCCGGAACTCGGCGCCCGGAACCTGGAAGAGACTCCGGCCCTCGACACCACCCCGCAGATCGCCCTCGCCGACCAGCGCACCGCCGCCCGCACCGCGGACATCGTGATCAACGCGACGCCCGGCGACACCTCCCTGGACCGCCTGGCCGGCCTGCGCACCGAGCTCGCCGGGAAGATCCTGGTCGATGTCTCCAACGCCACCCGCGACGCCGACGACGGCCTGCCCGGCGACCTGTGCTACCCCGGCAGCAGCCTCGCCGAGCAACTCCAGGCCGCCCTCCCCGACACCCGTGTGGTCAAGACCCTCAACACCATGCTGTTCATGGTCATGACCGCTCCCGAAACCCTGGCCACCCCACCGACCGCCTATCTCTCGGGCGACGACCAGAACGCGAAGAAGACCGTCACCGGCCTGCTCGGCGACCTGGGCTGGCAGCCCGCCTGGATCGAGGACCTCGGCGGCATCACCACGGCCCGCGCCACCGAGGCCATGATCCTCGTGGTTCCCCACATCCTGCGCCGCCACGGCTTCAAGCCCTTCGCCGTCACCCTCGCCCGCTGACCCGTCGACCGAAGACCGGGTTCGGACCGAAACCGGCAGCGGGCCCGTGCGGGGCGGCCGGGCGTGCAGGCGAAGCGCCTGTGCCCACTGCCGGTGTCTACGGGAACGGCTGCAGCCGGTCCGGTCGGCTCCGGCGCGAAGTTCGGCCCGGACACGTTCGGCGTCCCGGTCGCGGACACCTGCGGGGCCGCCCCGCGAGGGGCGCGGGCCGGCTTGGCGCCGGTGATTGCGCTCCAGTGCCCAGACGAAGAGGACGATCCACAGGACGAGTGCGGCGAGTCCGGTCATGACGGCTCCTTCGTGGGTCCTGACTCGGCGGGATGCTTCACGCGTGCCGGGGGAACGCGGTGGGGGCAACGGATCATGGGCCCACCCTGCTGCCGCCACAGCCCGACGAACAGGTCCAATGCGGAGCAGGTGGACCCTTTGAGGGTGCTCGCCGCCTGCGCCGATCGTCTGAGCGCGCGACCCCGTGTTCACCCCGGGCGCTGAGCCGGTACTCCCACACGGGTGCATCCCCCCGCACCGGCCGCCGGGTGGAGCCAACGTAAACCGCCCCTCGGTAGGGCCACTTGCAGCCGCCAGCCGCCAGCCGTCAGCCGCCAGCCGCCAGCCGTCAGCCGCCAGCCGTCAGCCGTCAGCCGTCAGTCCGCTGCCGCTCGGCCCGGGCCGCTCGCTCGGCCAGTGCGGGAACGGTCCGGGCAGCCACGGCTCTCCACCCGATCGAGCCCATGACCCGGTCAACGAGGGTGGTGTGGTCGGGAGGCCGGTGACTGGCCAGTCGGAGCAGTGGCCGAGCAGGGGCTGCAGGTGGTGGCGAGACTGGGCGCGAGGTCGGACCGCCGGCAGCGGACGGCCGTTTCCGAACACCCCTGAGGGAAGGCGTGCACCGTGCGTGGGAAAGAACATGGGTCTGTGCCGACGGCCGGTGCCGGGTCACCGCGTCGGCCGGGGAGGTATCTGGTCGGTACCGCGAGCGTGTTGGCCCTGGGCTGGAGCTCGTTCTGCGGCCCCCTGCCGGCATCGGCCTCACCGGCGGTTCCCGCCGTGCCAGGGCCCGCGGTGAAGGAGGCGGGCGGCTTCCAGCTCTTCACCGAGCCGGGGGCGAACGTGTTCACGGTCCCGGAGGGAGTGACGGCTCTGACGATCTCGGCCTGGGGGCCGGGCGGGCCCGGCGGCGGGGGTGGCGGGGGTGGCGGCGGAGCCGGCGGCGGCAGCGGGGCTGACAGCAGTGGCGACACGGGTGGTGCCGGCGGCGGGGGTGGCGGTGGCGGCGGTGCCGGCGGCGGGGGCCAGGGCGGCCAGGCCGGCGCTTTCGTCACCTGCACGGTGGACACTCGACTCCTGAACACGATCGACCCCGTCAACGCCCTGAAGGTCGTCGTCGGCGCGCCGCACGCACAGACCACCGGGGTGTCGGGCGGTGGGGGCGGGACGGGCGGCGTCGGGAACAACGCCGACGGCACGAACGGCGCCGGCGGCGCGACCGGCGAGGAAAGCCCGGAGATCGACACCCGGAACGACACCCGGGTCCTGCTCGAGCACTCACTCGGAGTGTCACATGTGGTGGAGGTACCTGCGGGCCGCGGCGGACACGCGGGCGGGGGTGGTGGCGGTGGCACGGGCGGCGACGGCGCAGGCGCCGTCCTGGAATCCATCGGTGACGGTGGGCCCGGCGGCGGGGGTGGCGGCGGAGGCTCCGGGGAACCGGCCGGACCCGGCGTCGACCACCTGGTCTTCTGCGCCAACGGAGGGGAACAGAGCGTCGTCGGGGCGGCCGGCGCCAGCGGCGGCGAAGGGTTCGCCGGAGGAACCGGCGCCAACGGCGACGGCGCCCTGAACGGCTCCGGAGGTCAGCCCGGCGGTAGCGGGGGGAGCGGCGCCGCCCGCGGCGTGGGTGGCGCGGGCGGCACGGCCACCGCCTTCGGCGGCTACGCGTTCGGCACGGGAGGCACCGGCGGCACGGGCGGGGACGGCCGCAGGGGCGGCTTCGGAGGCGCGGGCGGTACGCCCAACGTCAACGGCGGCAACCCGCAGAGCGGTGACCCTGGAACGAACGGCGACGACGGCGTCGGCGGAGCCGTCGGCGCAGCCGGGGCCGTGCTCATCCAGTGGGAGGCCGCACCACCCACCTTCCCGTTCCACGACTAGGGTCCGTCTTCAAACTCCCGCCTGCTTGGCGGCGTTCGGGCACGCACCTCGCCGCGTTGTCGTCAGTCGCCAATGGCCCCCAGCCTCCGGCCGGGAGGTGCCCCCACCGCAGTGGCTCCCTCCTCCGCCTT